>NZ_JAYGIM010000008.1:0-340189 GCF_034930985.1 Arcicella lustrica | reverse complement strand
ATGGGGTTGATAGGACTGGTGTTCACCTCTTCCCATCTCGAACAGAGAAGTTAAGCCCAGTTCCGTTGATGATACTGCAATCATATGCGGGAAAGTAAATAAACCCCAAAAATATTAAATGAAAAGAGCTACCTTAATGGGTAGCTCTTTTGCATTATACACAAATCAAAAAACAAAGCACCAAACCTCCATTATTAATACTTATCGAATATTTAAAATATCTTTGTACAAAAGAATTATTTAATATTCTTTTGCAGTCTAATATTAAATAAGCAAATTTCTACTTTATGTAGAATGAATTAACCAAGTATCCTGATGGAAAACTTCTTTTTAGAAATTCATAAATATAGGTACTTGCCAAAACGAAGTCAAAATATGAGTCGTATTATGCCGTATTATGTTTGTGAAAACAAGTACGCTAAGTGTAAGATGATTATGTTTGCTGTTTTATTCCTATCATTAATTACTTCTTTTAGTTTGCCTGCCGCCGAATATCATGCCAATGAAGGCGTTTTAGATTTAAGAAAACATAATTTCAAAAATGATAATGCTGATTTAAAAGGTCCTTGGGCTTTTTATTGGAATCAATTATTAAATCCAAGTGAAATTACCTCAAAAAAGACCCCAAATTATTATTCAGATTTAACCAAAGTATGGAATAAACATGAGGAATTAGATATTCCTTATAAGGCTTTTGGTGTTGCTACTTATACATTAGATTTAATTATTGACCATAAAAAAAATCCGTCACTGGCTTTTTTCCTTCCTGCTACTTACTGCACTTTTAATTTTTGGGTGAATGATGAGCTATTTGCCAAAAATGGTGTCGTTTCAAAGAATAAAGATGAGTATAAACCTCAATGGTTACCTATTCTTCGAGATTATAATGCTAATTCTGATACTTTAAAGCTAGTACTTCAGATTGCAAATTTTGAACATTACAAAGGTGGAATTTCTCAAATGATTGTTTTGGGTGACGACGAAGTCATGAAGGAACAAAGAGAAAGAGAAATTGCTTCGGATTTATTACTAACTGGAGTATTGTTTATGGGAAGTTTGTTCTTCTTCGGACTTTACTTTATGGGACAACGTGACCGAGAAATTCTGTATTTCGCACTCTTCTGTCTATTTTTTATCTATAGAATAATAGGAGTTGATAAGCAATACTATTTGCATCATCTTTTCCCAAATTTGAATTGGTATCTTACCATTTACATTGAATACTTTGCTATATTTTTCTGCATTTTTATCTTCACTTTGTTTTTGAAAGATTTATATCCTGATGAAACTCGTGATTGGTTTATTAAGTTTGTGAGTATTTCAAGTCTATTTTATATTGGGCTTTTAGTCTTTACCCCGATTTCTTTTTTCACACTTGCCTCTCAATTATTCTTGATTGTCGTCTTACTCTTTATTGTTTATAGTTTTTATGTCGCAATTCGAGCTTTGATGAACAAAAGAGTAGGGTCGAAATACGCTTTTTTGAGTTTTTTGTCATTAGGTATTGCTATCGGTTTGCCAATCCTGAGCTACCTAAAAGTATTAGATGCTTCTCCTTTTTACTTTATTTTTGGTTTTTTGGGTTTTATATTTTTTCAAAACCTGATTTTATCTTACCGATTTGCTTCTTCTTTGCGAAGAGCAAAAGAACAAGCCGAACAGGGTGGAAGAGCGAAATCTGAATTTTTGGCAAATATGAGTCATGAAATTCGTACTCCATTGAATGGTGTGATTGGTTTTGTAGATTTATTAATGAAAACCAAACTAGACAATACGCAAAAACAGTATATGTCAACTGTTTTTCAATCTGCCAATTCACTTTTAGATATTATTAATGATATTTTAGATTTCTCGAAAATTGAAGCTGGAAAATTAGAACTGTCGATTGAACAATACGATTTGTACAAACTTGGAGAACAAGTAATGGATATTGTTACTTATCAGGCAAATGAAAAAGGACTTGAGATTTTATTAAATATACAATCTGATATTCCTCGATTTATTTGGGTTGATTCTGTTCGTTTGCGTCAGGTTTTAGTAAATCTTTTAGGAAATGCTGTAAAGTTTACAAATTCAGGAGAGATTGAGTTGAAAATTTTCATTCTTAAAACAGATCTTGATAAAAATGTAAGATTCAGATTTCAAGTGAGAGATACTGGAGTTGGGATAGACCCAAGTAATCAGCAAAAAATATTTACTGCATTCTCGCAAGAAGATGCTTCTACGACTAGAAAATTTGGCGGTACAGGCTTGGGATTAACTATTTCTAATAAACTTTTGGGCTTGATGGGCAGTCAACTACAAGTAGAAAGTGAAATGGGAGAAGGAAGTACTTTTTTCTTTGATATTACTTTGAAAACCTTGGAAGGTGAAGCCGTAGAATGGAATAATGATTTAGATAAAGTTGAGAATATTTTAATTGTTGATGACAATGCCAATAATCGTGTGATTTTGAAGGAAATGTTGGCATTAAAATCTATTCATTCTGAGCAAGTAAGTAATGGGAAAGCTGCCATTGATTTGCTTCGTTCAGGAAAACGTTATGATGCCATTTTGCTAGATTATAAAATGCCTGAAATGAATGGTATTGAAACGGCAAGAAGTATTAGAGAAGACTTGAAATTATCTGTCGATACACAGCCTATCATGCTTTTATATAGTTCTTCGGATGATTATGAAATTACAAAAGCTTGTGAAGAATTGGGGATTAAACAACGTTTAGTAAAGCCAATTAAAATTCAGCAATTATATACTGCTCTTCATGAATTAATCAATAAAATAGAACCTGTTGAAAATGTTTATGTTGAAGAAAAACCTCTTGTATTAAAAGCAGAATGCAAATTTGGTAAGATTAAAATTCTTATTGCTGAGGATAACCCAATCAACATGATGTTGGCAAGAACAATTTTTAGTAAGCTATTTCCTGAGGCAAAGGTTATTGAAGCTGAGAATGGAAAAATAGCCGTAGAAAAATTTAAAGAGAATAATCCAGACATTATCTTTATGGACGTTCAAATGCCTGAAATTGGTGGCTATGATGCTACCAAAATTATCAGAGCACTTGAAAAAGAAGGAAAGAGAGTACCGATTATAGCTTTGACGGCAGAAACAATTGTTGGTGAAAAAGAGAGATGTATGGAAGCTGGAATGGATGATTATGTAACGAAGCCTGTTTTGAAAGCAACTATTGAAAAAACAGTGATAAAATGGCTGTTGAAAGATTAGAAAGATTCTAAATAATTAAGTCCTGATTGTTGGAATAAAAGACGTTTTTCCATAATTTTGGAAAAATAACACATTTAGCCTTTGATTCATCAATATGAAATACTTTTTCCTCCCCTTTTTAATAATTCCCTCCCTTATATTTGGTCAAAAAACGACAGTAGATTCTAACAAAGTTAAACAACTTGATGAAGTAGAAATCAAAGCCTATAGGCAGGATGAAAATAATCTAGGAGATGTTCATAATAGCTATATTTTTTCTGGGAAAAAATATGAAGTAATTGCTGTAAGTAACCTTAATGCGAATATTTCAGAGAAAACTGGCAGACAAATTTTTGCTAAAGTAGCGGGAGCTTTTGTGTATGATATGGATGGCTCTGGAAACCAAATGAATATTTCTACTCGTGGACTCGACCCACACCGTAGCTGGGAATATAATGTTCGCCAAAACGGAATTATGACAAATAGTGATATTTATGGCTATCCAGCCAGTCATTATAGTCCTCCGATGGAATCTATTCAAAAAATTGAATTGGTGCGTGGTACTGCATCTCTGCAATATGGAGCGCAGTTTGGTGGCATGATTAATTATATCACAAAACAAGCTGATTCAACAAAGAAAATCTCTTTTGAAAGTATTAGTTCAATGGGTTCGTATGGACTTTTTAGTACTTACAATGCCATTGGTGGAAAGATTGGAAAACTGAAATATTATGGATATTTCCAGAAAAGAGTTTCGGATGGTTATCGAAAAAATGCTAAATCAGATGCTGAGGCTCAGTTTTTAACCTTAGAATATGATTTTTCTTCTACATTGAAAGCGAAAGCTGAAATCGGAAGAAGTACTTACGTTTACCAAATTCCTGGACCATTGACGGACGAAATGTTTAACCAAAATCCAAGGCAGTCAACTAGAAGTAGAAATTACTTTAGTCCAGATATTATCGTTCCGTCGCTTTCTTTTGATTGGAAAATTAATGAAAGTACACAGTTAAATTGGATAAATTCTGCTGTTTTAGGGACAAGAAGTAGTGTACAAATTGTAGCTTTAGCAACTGTGCCAGATGTGATTGACCCAGCAACAGACCAATACAAAAATCGTCAGGTGGATATTGATAATTTTAATAGTTACTCTTCTGAATTACGTTTGACGAAGCATTATTCCATCGGAAACTTTAAAAATACTTTAGTTGGTGGCATTCGATACATCAATAATGATTTGCATCGCCAACAATTGGGAAAAGGAACAACAGGTACAGATTATGAATTAACTTTAGTTGACCCAGCTTGGGGAAGAGATTTACATTATAAAACACAAAATGTAGCTGTTTTTGTAGAAAATATCTTTTATGTTACACCACAATTTAATATTTCGCCAGCCTTTCGTATAGAAAATGGCGTTACCAAAATGTCGGGTTATATTAAGTATTTAGCTTCCGAAAAAGTGCTGAACGAGATTAAACACTCTTTCCCACTTTTTGGTGTGAATACTCAATATAAGTTGAACAATCATTTGAAAATTTATGGAGGTTGGTCGCAGGCATATCGTCCCGTAATTTTCTCGGATATTATTCCGCCAACGGCTTTGGATGTTACTGACCAAAACCTTAAGGATGCGTCTGGACACAATATTGAAGTTGGTATCAGAGGAAATCATAAACAAAAGTTGAATTTTGATATTACGTATTTCCAGATTGAGTACAATAACCGAATTGGAAGTTTGATTTTACCAGATGCCAACGGAAATAATTTTGTCTATAAAACCAATGTAGGAAGTAGTGTCACGAAAGGCTTAGAAGTATTTGTGGAAGCCAAACCGATTAAAACGAAAAACACTGAACTTTCTATTTTTACTGCAACTTCGTATTTTGATGCCAGTTATGTGAAAGGTTCGGTTACTTTGAATGGAGAAAACAAAAGTATTGTAGGCAATCGTTTAGAAACTGTACCGAAATGGATTAGCAGAAATGGAGTAACGCTTACACACAAAACATTGAGTGCTACTTTGCAGTATAGTTATGTGGCAGATAGTTATTCAGATGCCCTAAATACAGAAAAACCAAGTGTTGATGGTGCTAAAGGTTTGGTACCAGCATACAGCATTTTTGATTTTAATGCTTCCTTGAAAATTGCTCAGAATTATACATTTAAATTGGGAGTGAATAATTTTACTAATACACAATACTTTACCAAACGTCCAACGGGTTATCCTGGTGTTGGTGTTTGGAGTTCTGATGGAAGAAGTATTGTGGCTACTTTACAGTTTAAAATTTAAGTAAGTAGCATGAGTTTCCAACTCGTTTAAATAAACAACGAGTTGGAAACTCGTTCTACTTATCTGAATTTTCCACGTTCATATTGTACTGGCCATTGTACATCTTTTTGTCCTAATTCGGCGGCAGCTCTTAAAGGGAAATATGGGTCACGGAGTAATTCTCTTGCTAAAAAGATTAAATCGGCTTGTCCAGTTACAAGAATCGACTCTATTTGTGCTGAAGAAGTCAATAATCCCACAGCACCCGTTAAAATTCCTGTTTCTTTTTTGATATTTTGAGCAAATGATACTTGATAAGACGGAGCAATTGGAATTTTGGCAGTATGAATATTTCCACCCGTCGAACTATCAATCAAATCAACTCCAATACTTTTTAGAATATGAGCTAATTTGATAGAATCAGCTTCATTCCAACCGCCTTCTGCCCATTCTGTGGCTGAAATTCTGACAAATAATGGTAATGCTTCTGGCCAAACGGTTTTTACTTCTTCAATAATTTCTAATAAAAAACGAATTCTGTTTTCAAAAGAGCCACCGTATTCATCAGTTCGTTGATTACTTAAAGGAGACAAAAACTGATGAACCAAATAACCATGTGCTGCGTGAATTTCTACGACAGAAAAACCCGCTTCCAAGCTTCTTTCCGCAGCAAGTTTAAAATCATTAATAATCGTTTTAATTTCTGAATGGCTTAGAGCTTTTGGCAAAGCATAAGTATCATTAAATGGAATTTCGCTCGGAGCTACTACTTGCCAACCACCATCTGCTTCGCTTACTAATTTGCCTCCTTTCCACTGTGAAGAAACACTGGCTTTTCTGCCTGCGTGGGCTAATTGAATTCCAGCTTCTGCTCCGTTGGCTTTGATAAAATTGGTGATTTTTTGTAAGCCTTCAATGTGTTCATCTTTCCATAAACCTAAATCATCAGGTGAAATTCTACCTTCTGGAGAAATTGCGGCTGCTTCGGTAATGACTAATGCTGCTCCGCCAACGGCTCTGCTTCCTAAATGTACAAAATGCCAATCGTTAGCAAAACCATCAATGGATGAATATTGACACATCGGAGAAACAACAATACGATTCTTTAAAACAAGGTCTTTGATTTTTATCGGACTAAATAATTGTGACATATTAAGAGTTATGAATTGTGAGTGATGAATCTAAAATATCAATGGAACGATTTAGCGTGTTGTGAATGAATACTTTGTCTTATTTCTTACACGGAAATATCCATTTTTAAATTATAATGTAGAATTATCCATCATAGTTCAATTTTGAACGTTTGTATATTTGATGAGTAAAATCAAAATGGAGTTATAAAATCCAGATTTTTTGCTTATACTTATTTTAATATTCTATCAATTAACTAAACTTACAAAAAACACATGGGACGATTTTCAGGAAAAGTGGCTTTAATAACAGGAAGTAGTAAAGGTATTGGTCGTGCAATAGCTGTTCGTTTTGCCCAAGAAGGAGCAAACGTAGTAATAAACAGTAGAAATAATGATGAACACGTTGCCGAAACTATCAGACAAGTAGAAGAAACAGGAGCGAAGGTTCATTTTATTAAAAGTGATATTTCGAAAGTTGAAGTTGTGTACGCAATGGTCAAAGAAAGCGTAGAAGTATTTGGTAAATTAGATATTCTGGTGAATAATGCTGGCGTAGAAATTAATGCTCCTTTCTGGGAAGTAACGGAAAAAGATTATGATACAGTGATGAATATTAATTTGAAAGGAATGTTTTTCTTGACTCAGGCTTTTGTACGCTACATGATGGAAAATAAGGTTGTCGGAGTAATTGTGAATAATAGTTCTGTACATGAAGAACTACCTTTCCCGAATTTTACAGCATATTGTGCAAGTAAAGGTGCTATGCAAATGGTGATGCGAAATTTAGCGGTAGAATTGGGACCAATGAATATAAGGATTAATAATGTGGCACCGGGGGCAATCAAAACGCCAATCAATGCTGATTTATTAAGTAAACCTGAATTGTTAGGAACACTTCAAAATAACATTTCGCTTCGTCGTTTAGGTGAGCCTGAAGATGTAGCGGGTGTTGTAGCTTTTTTAGCTTCGGATGATGCAAAATATGTAACGGGTTCAACTTATTATGTAGATGGCGGATTGACTTTTCATTATACTGAGCAATAAAGATTCTTTATCTAATCTTACAGAGATTTAATCTCTTGATGCTTTAAACATCATAAAAAGAGCTACTTTTGCCATAACGTAATTAACATACACAGATAAATTAAATAGGATTGATACAAATGATTCGAGAGAAAATAGCTATAATATTAGAACAAGCTAAATCAAACAAGCTTGAGCATAAAACAATTTGGTGGATTATATTTAGCTCTTTCCTATTTATTTGGACGATACAAGAAAACCCACCAACCAATAAAAATGATTTGCATTATGGTTTGTGGAGTGTGATGTTGATGCAAGCAAAAGATTTGACAAATAACGAATTTTTGCAAAACATACCTTATGGTTATAACAGAGCCTTACGGCTGACAGTACCCGTTATTATCAAAATATTTTCGATTACTAGTCAGAAACAACTTTACATTATTCAGTTATTAGTGAGTTTTGTTTTTCAGTTACTTTTGGTAAAATTGGTTTATAGAATCAATAAAGGACATATTATCAATACTGTTTTGTTTTGCTTGGCATGTACTTATTGTTATTTTAGCAATACTGCTACGGGAGATTTATTTGGTCATGCGGATACTTTTGGCTTCTTTTTTATCCTACTTGCCATTTATACCAACAATCCATTTGTAGTATTTGTGAGTATGCTGGCTGCTATTTTTACGAATGAGCGTACTTTAATTATTGCTGTTCCTCCTGTGTGGTTTTGGTGGATTTTAAGTGAATCACCAAAGAAGAAAATGATGGTATTTGGAGCGATGCCACTTGCAGTACTTGGTTACTTTGTTGGTAAATATTATATGCTGAGTTTCCCAAATTTCAAGATGAGTCTTCCAAATGACTTTAGTCTTTTGTACTTAATCAGCCAGCATTCATTTTTCAGCATGTATGTTTTTTCGTTTAAAGGCTTGTGGGTTTTTGTTTTTTATCTTGTTTATCAATTTAAAAAATTGCCTTTATACTTGTTGCTAAGCTTATTTTTTTCGACAGCAGCCTTTGTCGTTGCTGACCAAACAAGAGGGATTTCATTTCTTTTTCCGCTATTTATATTGGTTTTGAGTCAGCTCAATAAAGTTGAAACTACGGAAACCATCAAGAAATTATCCATTTACTGTTTGATAGCGTCGATTGTTATTCCGAATATTGTATTTTATGGAGATCATCAATTAAGACCTTCTTTGCTCTACATTGCACTTGAGAAATTAGTGTTTACTCCTGTAGAAGCAATTGTGTCAAGTCTTATTCATCATTAATATTTCACGCTTTTCTTCCGAGGCTGGTCTTCTGACCAGCCTTGATAGAAAACTCAAATCGTTTGCAACCACATCGGCTGAGTTTTTAGTATTTCTTGATGAATAATACAGTTTTCGTCATGAGCGCCTAATAAATAGCCAGTACTCATCAAGAACTCATTCACAATTTCTCCGCCGGTGAACTTGAAAGTCTTTTTAAATAATTTTATCCACTCTTCTTTGGTTTTAGGATGATGAAAATTCAACCATTGTTTAAATGAACCATATTCTTTTTGAAGGACTAAAATAGTTTTGGCATTTTCTATAGCTGCATTTACTTTTAAACGATTGCGGATAATTCCTGCATCCGCCAAAAGTCTTTCTCTATCCGCTTCGGTATAAGCGGCGACAATTTCTATATTAAAATTATCATAAGCTTTTCTGAAAGATACTTCTTTCTTCAAAACTGTTTCCCAGCTTAAACCTGCCTGATTGATCTCAAGAACGAGCCTACAAAACAATTCGTTATCGTCGTCTATAGGAAAACCATACAGTTTGTCGTGATAGGCTTTATGCAAAGCTCTTCTTTCATCCGACATATATGTTATTGCGGTACAATATGACATGACAGTTTGTTTGGTGATAGTGTTTGAATGATTAGCAATATTAAATGATAATGGAAAATAACTTTCTTAAAAAACTGACACAACATTGGGCTTTTCGAAAGAGATAAAGTGTTATTGTTCCATTTTGAAACAATCTTGAAATTTTATTCAATATAAAATAAAATCATTTTTATCTAATCAAAAATAAAGACTATTGGGTTATTTCCTATCTTTCAAATTTCGTCAAATACTTTTAATTTTTTTTATCTGTTTATGTTTCTAAGAAAAATTGGATAATTTTAGCTTATTATTGAAGTATTTATAAGGTATTTATGATTAAAGTAGATAGAATTCCAAATAATGAAGCTGAATTAGCTCAGTTGTGGATCCGTTTTAGAAGTGGAGACGGAGAAGCCTTTGACAGAATTGCAGCTTTACGTTACCGAGAATTATACAACTATGCTACTCGTTTTACAAAAGATACTGAATTAGTAAAAGATTGCATCCAAGACCTCTTTCTTGAATTATGGTCTAGAAGAGAAAATCTGGTAGAAAACCCCTATGTTACTGTTTATTTGATAAAGTCGCTTCGAAATAATTTATTCAGAAAGTTAAAAATCCAAAAACGTTTAGGCGATTCCGTTGATATACAGGATGATGCTTATGCTTTTACGGATGGATTAACCGTTGAAAGTGAATGGATTGCTGAAGAGTTTTTACACGAAAGTGAGCAAACAATCCGTCAAGCAATTGCACAATTGCCTAAACGTCAGCAAGAAGTAATTTTCTTGAAATATTATGAAGGCTTATCAAATGAAGAAATTGCTTCAATTATGGATATTGAAAAGCAAACCGTTGCTAATTTCCTTTATCGTTCTTTAACACAATTAAAGAAACATTTACCTTCTATCATCAAATTGCTTCCAATGCCTCTTTTTAAATTACTTTGCCAGTTACAATAATTTTTTTTGAAAATAATTCATAGAAAAGGAGTATTGACAAATCATAACGTACTGTTTCAGTATATAAGGATTGTAAAATACAATTTTATCTATGCAAGATTATACTAATTACACTATAAAAGACTTCATTTTAGATGATTCTTTTTGCCGTTGGGTACTCAGAAATGCTTCTGAAGATGCAGTTTTTTGGGAAAACTGGATTCATGAGCATCCTCAACATGCTGAGGTTGTCGCAGATGCTTGTGACTTAATTAAAAAAGTACGTGATGCACAAGATAATTTATCTGAAAATGAATTGCGGGAAGAATTAAAGCGCTTGACAAAAAGCAGAAAAGAAATGGATGCGAGTCAAGTTGCTGTTAAAACAACACCAAAATTGTCATTGGCTTGGTTATGGAAAGTGGCGGCAATACTTGTTGTAAGTATTGCTGGACTTGTTTTTTATCTATCAAAAAATACCTCTTTACCTTTTGGAAATTATTCAGCGTATCAACAGCGTGTTGAAAGTAAGAAAGATTTATTTCAAGAAGTACTCAATGATGATAAAACACCTAAAGTCGTGACACTTCCAGATGGAAGTAAAATAATTTTAAAAATGGGTAGCCGTGTGAGTTTCCTTAAAGTTTTTTCAGAGAAACATCGTGATGTTTATTTGAGTGGAGAGGCTTTTTTTGATGTTGTGAAAGACCCAACAAAACCTTTTGTTGTTTATGCAAATGAACTCGCTACCAAGGTTCTAGGTACAAGTTTTACGATTAGTTCTTACGAAAAAGATAAAGAAGTAAAGGTAATTGTTAAAACGGGACGAGTATCGGTATTTTCATTGAATAAAGAACAAGAACCAGCCGAACAATTACTGACAGAAGAAGCACAATTGATACTTACGCCTAATCAGCAAGTGGTATTTAATCGTGATGAAAACCGCTTGAAGCGTTCTCTAGTAGCTATTCCTGAACCAATAAAACCGATTTCATCTGTTCATAAATCCTTAATTTTCGACCGTACACCTATTAGTCAAGTATTTGATTCACTCGAAGAAATTTATGGTATTTCGATGACTTACGACAATGAATTATTACTAAAATGCCAGCTTACAGCGGAGCTAGAAAAAGGAACACTCTTTGAAAAGTTAGACCTAATCTGTAAAGCTATTGAAGCCCGATATGAGCTAATTGACGGTCAGGTAGTAGTTTATGGAAAAAGATGTAATTAGTAAAGAACTCAATTAAAACAACCAAAACTTAATTAACTATGAAATAAAACAATCTACGATTATCAACCCCAAAAAAGCCGAAGATGCTCCAACATCTCCGGCTTGTATTTCCCCAATTTATTGCTGACAACAACTCCCAACTTTATAAAAGTTGGGCTGAGGGGATTTTTTGCTAAAATTTTAACAAAAGACCATTCAATTTATGAAAATTTTCACAGAATCAATCAAGATTTTTCTAAAAATCATGCGCTTTTCCTTTTACCAGGTTTTATTGATAGTTATGTGCAGTACGCTAGCGATTGCACATGAAAACCGTGGACAAGAATTTCTCAATCAAAAGATTACCTTGAAATTAGAAAATAAAGTACTGGAATCTGCCCTTCGTCAAATCAAGAAGGCTACTTCTGTAAGCTTTATTTACAGTCCACAGATGATTGGGGTTGATAGAACAATCTCAATTAATGTTCAAAATGAATCATTGAAAGAGGTTTTATCAAAATTATTGACACCGCTAGAAATTTCTTATGAAGTTTCGGGTTCAACGATTTTACTTAGGCATATACCCAAATCAAGTTTAATGTCATCTCATACGCTTAATTTTTTATCTATTACTTCACAGCTTGAAAAAACAGTAACAGGAACAATTGTCGATGAGAAAAACCAGCCAATGCCAGGCGTAAATATTGCTATTAAGGGAACGACAAGAGGAGTAACCTCGCAACCTAATGGCAAGTATTCAATCCAAGTTCCTAATGGAAATAATACTCTGATTTTTTCATTTGTGGGTTATCTGACACAAGAAATCACCATCAATAATAGAGCGCAAATTGATGTAGCGATGAATCTTGACATGAAAGCCTTGGATGAGGTTATAGTAGTAGGTTATGGCGAACAAAAGAAAGAAAGTGTAGTGGGTGCCATCACTACAGTAAAAGTAAATGATTTGAAATCTGCGGCGCCACGTTCGTTGAATAATGTTTTAGCAGGTAAAGTAGCAGGTGTAATTGCTGTTCAAAGAAGTGGTGAGCCGGGTTATGATGATGCTCAGTTTTGGATTCGAGGAATCAGTACATTTGGAGCAGGAGCTTCTCCGCTTGTACTTGTTGACGGTGTTGAAAGACCCATCAATAATATCGAGCCAGAAGAAATTGAAACTTTTTCAGTATTAAAAGATGCTTCTGCAACGGCAGTATATGGAATTAGAGGTGCAAACGGTGTAATATTAGTTACTACGAGGCGTGGCTCAAACGATAAACCTACTATTAATTTCAAATATGAAACAGGTGTAAACTCTGCAACGAGTAAACCAAAATTTGTGGATGCACCAACTTATCTTGAATTATACAACGAAGCTCAATTGGCTTCAAACCCTAATTATGTAACGCCTTATACGCCAGCTGTCATTGAAAAATATAGGTCAGGAGCAGACCCATATTTATATCCAAATGTTGATTGGTTGGGTTTAATGCTTAAACCTAATTCAAAAACAAGGAGAGCAAATTTAAACATTAATGGAGGTTCGGCTTCTGCGAAATACTTTATTTCTGCTACTTATTACGATGAGTCTGGTATCTGGAATGGCGATAACTTGAATACTTATAATACCAATGCAGGTTTGAAAAGATATAATTTCAGAGCAAATACCGATGTTAAATTAAGCAAAAACACCGAATTGAAATTAGGTCTTGGCGGTATTTTGATTACTTCTAATTATCCCGGTGGTGGAAGTTCAGCAAGTATTTGGAACGACATTATGTTCAACACTCCCGTTGGTTATTCGCCAACTTATCCACTGGCAGATAGTAAGTCAGGCTTTGTTTATGGTGGTGTAAACGGAATTGCAAATCCATATACTTCTTTAACAGGAAAAGGCTTTGCTACAGAATGGCGAAATAATATTCAGTCTGATATTACAATCAATCATGATTTATCAAACTTGGTTAAAGGCTTGAAAGTTTCAGCAAAGTTTGCATTTGATGGTTATAATTTCCATAATATTCAAAGAACCAGAGCTAATGTTGATACTTATATCGCTACTGGAAGAGCCGCTGATAGTACATTGATTCTCAATAAATTCGTAACAGGGAATGCAGATTTAGGCTTTGCTAAATCATCAGGAGGTAATAGAAGAATTTATATGCAAGCAAATCTTAACTATGATAAAACGATTGGCAATCATTCAATTAGTGGACTTGTTTTGTATAACCAACAAGATTATCAAAGTGCAGATGCTAACGATGCCATCAGTGCTTTACCTTCAAGGCTACAAGGTTTGGTGGGACGTATCTCATATAGTTATAAATCAAAATATTTCTTTGAATACAATGCTGGTTATAATGGTTCTGAAAACTTTGAGAAAGGAAAACGCTTTGGCTACTTTCCTGCTTATGCAGTCGGTTGGATTATCTCGCAAGAACCTTTCTTCCGTAATAATTTATGGCTACAATATTTGAAAGTAAGAGGTTCTTATGGCAATAAAGGAAATGACCAAATCGGTGGACGTAGGTTTGCTTATTTGACGACAGTAGGAGGAGGAAATGGAGGATATAATTTCGGGATTGATGCTAATAACAGCTTTGGAGGAAGAGGTGAAGACCAATGGGGTGCTGACCTTACTTGGGAAAAAGAAGTAGAAACAAACATTGGATTAGAAGTACGCTTTTTAAGAGGATTCTATTTACAAGCTGATGTTTTCAAAAGACATCGTACTGGAATTTTTATGCAAAGAAATTCACTTCCAGCCATTATGGGGCTTCAGAATAATCCTTGGGGAAATATCGGAGAGTTTGAAAACAAAGGGGTTGATGGGAGTTTAGAGTATAATAAAAAAGTTGGAAATGTAAGCCTTACTTTAAGAGGAAATGTAACATACACTAAGAACAAATTATTGAATGATGATGCTCCAGATTGGAAATACACTTATCAAAATAGAAGAGGAAAACGTTATCAACAACCTTTTGGATTAATTGCTGAAGGACTGTTTACAAGTCAAGAAGAGATTAAAAACTCACCAACTCAAACATTTGGTGCTGTGCGTGTTGGAGATATTAAATACAAGGATTTTAACGGAGATGGTGTCGTAGATTCATTTGATGAAGTGGCTATTGGTAACCCTTCTACTCCGGGTACAATATATGGTTTTGGTTTTACGGTTGGCTATAAAGGTTTTGATGTTTCTGCTTTCTTCCAAGGAGCACAAACGATGGACTTTATGCTTGGTGGAACGGGATGGTTCCCTTTTGTTGAGGGTGGAATTCGTGGAAATGTAAACGTCAATGCTACAAACCGTTGGACGCCCGAAAACCCAAGCCAAGATGTAATTTTTCCAAGACTTTCCTTTGGTCCTAATAATAACAATTATCGCTCTTCAACGTGGTGGCAACGAGATGCTAGTTATCTACGTTTGAAATCGGCAGAAATCGGTTATACACTTCCTAAAAAATTCACTAAAAAGTTAAATGTGAACACTTTTAGAGTGTATGCTTCAGGATTTAACTTACATACGTGGAGTGGCTTTACTTTCTGGGATCCAGAATTGGGTGATGGAAGAGGTTCTGTATATCCTATTCAAAAGAACTTTAATGTAGGAGTAAATATCAATTTGTAGAACTAGTTAAATAGTAAAAATAAAAGAAATACTATCTGTTGAAATTTTAAGAAAACAGATAATTCCTTCTAATAAGAATAAGATTATGAAAAGACTATCTATATTATCTTTTGCTGTATTGAGTGTTTTTTGTTTCTCTTGCAGTGACTATCTGGACAAACAACCAGATGATATGTTGACGATTAATGATGTTTTTACAAAAAGACTAGAAACAGAGAAATACTTGGCAAGTATTTATAGCTTTTTGCCTGACGAAGCAGGGCCTTATGATAACCTATCGCCCATTTCTGATGAAGCGGATTTTGTTTGGACAGGCATTGGAGCAAATAATATCAATACAGGAAACTGGTCGCCAACCTCTATTCCCTATAATCCATATACCAATTATTATAAAGCTATTCGGTCGGCATCAGTATATATCAATCAAGTAGATAAATGCCTTGAATGCGAAACGGTAACACCCGGAATTAATATAAGAACCAAAGCGGAGGCTCGTGCTTTAAGAGCATACTATTATTTCTTATTGATTCGCCAGTATGGTCCAGTAGTCATTTTACCTCAAATTATTCCTGTTGATGCTTCCAATACTGATACGCAACTACCAAGAAATTCTTATGAAGAATGTGTGAAGTATATTACTACTGAATTGGATTTAGCAGCGAAAGAACTTCCTACTGTTCAAACCAATGTTAGAGAGTATGGGCGAATGGACCAACGAGTAGTAATGGCGATAAAAGCAAGAGTCTTGTTGTATGCTGCAAGTCCGTTATTTAATGGTAATAACCAAGATTTCGAAGATTTTAAGAATGCCAAAGATGGTAAAAAGTTAATTACCAATACCTACGATGCCAACAAATGGAAATTAGCAGCAGAAGCCGCCAAAGCTGTAATTGATATGATGCCAACTGGTTTGTATAAAAAAATGGATGCGAATGGGCAATTAAATCCTCTGACTTCCTATCGTGATTTATTTGTTGACCGTTGGAATAGCGAAGTAATTTGGGCTAGACCAAGTACTCGTACCAATGAGTTTACACAACATGCAGCACCTCGCCAAATGAAAGGTTGGAATGGTTTAGGAATTACCCAACAAATGGTTGATGCCTATCACATGGACAATGGAAAGCTTATCGTCGAAGCTGGTTCTGGTTATGTTGAGTCTGGTTTTTCTACGGCTAATACAAAATATACTAAAGTAGGCGATTGGAATATGTATCTCAACCGAGAGCCACGTTTTTATGTATCTGTATTGTATAATCATGACGAATGGCCTTTTAGTGGGAGTTCTTCATACACGCCAATTCAATTGTATGCAACAGGACTTTCTGGAAGAAATGGCTCGCATGATCATACCGAAACGGGTTATCTTTTAACCAAATTTGTCAGTGCCGATAGCGATGTTCCCAATGGTCGTTATACGCAACAAGCATGGATATTTTTCAGATTGGGCGAAATGTACTTAAACTATGCCGAAGCCTTGAATGAGTATAGTGCTGGAAATGCAGATATAGCAAAGTATGTAAATCTAATTCGTGAAAGAGCTGGACTTCCTGAATTGCCTACTGGTCTATCTCAAGCTGAAATGCGAAAAAGAATTCAACATGAAAGAAGAATAGAATTAGCTTTTGAAGGACATAGAGTATTTGATGTTCGTAGATGGAGAATTGCTGATGATACTCAAGGCGGACCTATGTATGGAATGAATGTTAACAAAGGAACAAATTTTAATGATGCTGATTTCTACCAAAGAGTGGTATTTGAAACTCGGGTTTTCCAGAAAAAACATTACTTCTGGCCAATTCAACAATCAGAAATTGATAGAAATAGGCAAATGCTACAAAACCCAGGCTGGTAAAAATATTAACCTAAATAACTATGAATAAAACAAGATGAGTAGGTGCAAAAGCACAATTTGTTTTGTAATGAATGATTGATTTAGCCCAAACGATTTATAATTGTTTGGGCTTTTGTATTAGATCTGTCACCAATTTTCTTTGCTATTTAGTGACGAAGTAATCACAAGCTAATTTTGAAATATCTGCAATTATTTTCTCATTGCTTTCTGTATTTTCTTTAGAATTGGTTACAAATACACTGATGGCAAAATGTTTGCCATTGGGTAAAACAACGATTCCAATGTCATTTACGGCTGAAGTAATACCTTCTTCATTTGTATCAGAAGTTCCTGTTTTATGAGCAACTACAGAGCCTTTAGGTACTTGTGATTGGATTCTCTTTTTTCCCGTTGGCGAATTTGTCATTACTTCCCACAGAAAATCAAAATTGGCTTTGGAAGTAATTTTTTTACTGTAAAATATTTTTAACAATTCCGTAGCCGCCATCGGTTTAGTCCAATTTCCAAACTGAACATCCCACGCTTTGTGCATGTCTTCTTCACTGGCTACGATTGCTACTTCTTTAATGCCTATTTTGTGGATATAATCGTTTACTGTTTTGGGGCCACCAATCAATCTTAATAAAATATCACAACCATTATTATCACTTTCACCAACAGTATATCGGATGATTTCGGCAATGCTTAATGAAACATTCGCATTTGGATATTTTTCTCTAATCGGACTCCAAGTATTAGGAAGTAAATCACTCGGTTTAATAAAAATCTTTTGATTGAGTTTGAACTTACCTTTATCCACTTGGTTTAACACTGCCAAAGCAATATGAAACTTAAAAACACTTTGTAAAGGATATTGCAATTCATTATTCACTGTAATACTTTCTTTACTTTCAAGTCCATAAATTGCCACACCGACGGTAGCTTTTTTAGTGTTAATGATTTGTTCAATATTTGCTTTTAAAACATTTTTCTGAGAGAAAACCGAAGAAGTAATCAGCGTAAAAAGTAAGGATACTGCAAAAATTAGTTTGTTCATGATTGTTGATTGAAAAGGTTTAAATGGTAAAATTGGTTATTTTTCTTCTGAAATTACATGAAGAAAAATGATATAAGATATTTATGGATTTAAAATAGCTGTTTGTCCATTTAATAATTTCCATCCATTAGTACGCTTTACGATTACTCCTGTTTCTATAAGATGAATGTTGGTTACTTTGCCTGATGTGTCTGTCATTGTAGCAATCAGTTTCCCTGTATAACTGGCAAGCTGATTGTTAAGAGGAAAAATTTGTAATGATTTGAATGAATTATCAATACTTTTAAATTGTGGAGCATTCTGTTTTAAAACGGATACAACACTATCATAAGTAATGGCATTTGAATAGCCCGGAGGAACCCAAAAGAAATCAGCAGAATTGTCTAAATAGTCCAATTCTGCTAATAATCCTTTTTGCCTGATGTCATTATAATAATTATCAAGCATTTGTTTTGCTTCCTGTTTAATCAGCTTCTTTTCGTTGTTGCTCAAGGTATTTGCTTGTTTACAAGAAGAGGTTAGCCCAAACATGAAAAATATCAATGCTGTTTTTTTCATATTCATTCTGTGTTTTCATTGGAAATATACTTTAGAACAAAAGTATTTATGGCTTAACCTTCATTGATAATGAGTGACTGAGGAAGCATTGCTAAAAATGACAATGATTTGGAATAATCCAAGCTTTGATACTCCAAGCCCAAAAGTCTTATATTTTTGTAATAAGTAGAATGTTGCAGATAATAGTTTTTTTCAGACTGGATAAGCCAAGCTTTTTCTCCTAATTTCTCTGCTAAAAACCATTTTTCAATCAATCTTGATGTCCTACCGTTTCCGTCATTAAAAGGGTGAATTTTTACGAATACTAAATGTAAAAAAGAAGCATAATAAAATACTTCTTGAACACTTAAATCGACAGATAAAAGAAATGCTAAATCTGTATAAAATTTATTCATTTCGCTCTCTACAATAAAGGGAGATGCGGCAACATATTCTATTCTACCATCATTGGTAGTAACATACATATTGCTTGTTCTTGCCTTTCCTTGTTTGTTGGTTGGCAATAAGTGCTTCGTTAAAATTTTATGGACTTCTTCAATATTCTCTTGATTGCAAGAATTAGATTTAGCAAACTGATAGGCATTGTATAAATCATCAATTTTTTGGGTATAATCAGGTAAAAACTCAATGCCAAATCGTTTGTGTTTTATATAAGAATCTAATTCAATTGACTCTCCTTCTATTTTTGAAGAAAATACAGCTGATACTGAAGTGTAAAAACTAAAATTGTCAATAGTCAACTCGCTTTCTTTCAGTAATTTGTAAGTATTTAGTGTGTTGTTATCTACTAACTTACAGTATTCAGTAAGTAGTTCGTCATTTAATATTTCCAACTTTTTATTCATCAATAAAATGTGTTTATCAATACCGCTAATATAAACTTCCTTTATTGATTTTTAGAAAAAATAATTTTAGAGAAATAAAAGCTTTAATAATCTATGTGTTTAACCTAAGAACTCAGCCTTTATTTTTTCAATTTTTGAAGCAACTTCTGCTGCGTATTCACTGTTAGTAATTCCTTCACCTTCTACAAAATTCTTGTTATAACTTGGTAAAGAAAAAGTATCCAGTACTTTTCCACCACTAAAAGGCATTCTGTTTTTAGCAATCTCCATGACACTTGCGCCACCTCTTGGACCAGGCGAAGTAGATAACAAAAACATCGGTTTATTGCCAAATACTGGGCGACCTTGAATCATAGAAACCCAATCGAAGATATTTTTGAAAGCAGTAGTATATGCTCCATTGTTTTCTGCAAATGAAATCAATAAAAAATCACAGCTATCTATTTTTTGAGCAAAATCAGTTGCCAATGAGGGAATGCCATCTTTGGCTAATTTATCTACACTAAACAAAGGCATTTCATAATCATTCAAATCCAAAATTTCGATGTCGTGTTCATTGAAAAAAGAAGCAACGTGTGTAACTAATTTTTTATTAATGGAAGCGCTACTATTACTTCCTGCGAATGCAAGTATTTTCATTGTAAGGTTGTTGTGTTAAAAATTGTTTAATTATAAGTAATATGTTATTTGAACCATTTTCTATTAGGGGGAATAACTAAAACAGCTGGTATGATTTTATTCATATCAGCTGTTTTAATTATGTCTCACACTATTATCCATGAAAGTGATTTTTATGAATTATCATCATGTTCTAGTATTTGATTACTGATTTTTTGGGCAATCAGTTCTGCATCCGATTCCAAGACTACATCAACCTCTACAAAATCAGAATTTTGATCAAGAGATTGTTTGATGAAGTCATTTAATTTTTGATGGCTATCGGATAGTGTTGCCAGAAAAGTTATATGAATCTTTTCATTACTTGTGTCCATCTCCCTTAAAATACCTGACCAGCGATATACCTTATTTTTTATTGCATCACTACTGTGGAGATTAAATGAAATGGGTTGATAGCAATGCCAAATTTCGTTTTTCCAGGATTTGTCAAATAAAAAGCTATCGTTTTTTGTACTCACTTCATGTGAAGTAAGTCGATTGGTTATCCTATATTTATCGAAATAAGATTTATATTTTTTCCTCCAAACATCTTCATCACTTAATGTATGTTCGCTCGTTTTATCTAAATATTTTTCTACTAAATCATGAAATAAATCGCTAATAGCTGTATCAATTTCAATATCAATAGCATGTCTAACTTCTGTAAGTATTAGTGCACTATCGTCTTGAGGTAGAATAGATTTTGTGATAATAGATAAATTTTCAGAAGGACGAAACAAACTTGTCAATTGGCTCGAAACTTCTTTTATTGAGCTCTCAAAATTTTTCGCAATTTTAGCAATAAACTTACCATTGGCATTTGGGAACATTGCTGTTATACGACCGTATCGTTGACTGACAGATGCCTTTAAAAATAATTCATCGGGCGAATATACCACTACGCCCAAATTTACGAACTCGCCAGTAAACTGGTCATGGACGTATCTAAGTATTTGGTATTGGTATTTTTTCATGTTAGTAATACTTTTGTAAGTTGTTCTGCAAATGTTTTTCTATGTTCTGTAATTACTTTTAAATATTCTTTTATCTCTTGTATTTGTTCCGAATACCATTCATTAGGGATGAATTTTGAAACTCTTTTCCAAAAATAGTCGTCAATCTCTAGAAAACGTTCAGTAAACTCATTAAAATCTATATTACTATTTCTAAGATATGGATAAAAATGATGCTTTTCATACATCTCTCTTTCTGCTTCACCGAGAACCCAAGGTGTTTTATTACGTAGAAATGGTAATAACATTATGAATGAAAATGCTAGTTCATGGTCATATATCATAAAATTATTCCCGTTTGTGAGAACATTTGGTTTTCCTGCCCCTCTATCAGCGTTAGAAATAAACATATCAAAGGCAAAGATTTGTTTTGCTTCTTCGAGAAGCTGACTTGACAATAATGATTTTCCATTTGGGAGTTCCATATAGCCTTCTACATAAACTGAACCATAGTTGATTCCAATGCTATTTCTGGCATTTTGATAGCCGTTTCGTCCAGCGATGGAATCAACAAATTCCTGATTAATATTCACTAAAACTGGTTCCGAAACATTCAACCCTAATTCTTTGCCAATCCAAACACCTAAAATCTCATAGCATGCAGATGAGGGACTCATTCTAGGGGCTTTCATAAATTTAACAACATATTGATTTCTTGCACCTGAATCTATATCAACACCTCTGATAAGCATTGGCTGGGTAGTACCACTAGTCAATACATGAGACCCTGATAAGGCCATAATGTTCGGTAATGAATAATTTGTGTCAGTAATTTTTAACATTTTTGATAATCAATATATTTATGTGCGTAACTATTTAAAGATAATTAATTCCTTAAGCAATATACAAATAAAGCTTTGGGAAGGTATTATTATTTATTAGACTTATTGGTTTACTTTCTACATATTTCTAACATACTAAATATCCACTTTCATCCATTCTGCCCATTGTAATGATGTTGGCAAAGCAATGTTTGAAAACTCTATGTGGATTACTCTTCTTTTCTGATTATTGGTTGTTCTACTCGAACTATGTAAAAGTAAGGGTTTCATTATCATTAATCCGCCTTGTTTAACATTACAAGTTGTTTCACTTTCTTTCGACCAATCAATGTGTTCTGGTCTGTAAATTTTTTTGGTGTGAGATTTAGGTATTACTCTTAATGCACCATTGTTTCCGTTTGTATCATCCAAATGAATTCTTATCGTTACGATATTCTCCAAGATTTCTATGGGTGGCTGAACGGCAAATTGATTTTGCTTTACTGTCCAAGGACCAAAATTTTCCATTTCTAATTTCTTATCTACCGAAATCGTTAAATCTTGATGATAAGGAACATACCAATTGGAAGTTTCGGGCTTATCGAAATAAATACTTTTCACCACAAAGAAATCCTGACCAAAAAGTTGGCTGATTAACTGTGTTAGATTTTTATTAAAGATAAGTGAATGTGTAGCAGGAACTTCTTTTAAAAACTGTCTAATAGCAAATAAATCTGCCGATTTCCTAAATGTCGCTTTAGAATTATCTATATTAACAATCAATTCTAATATCTGTGTTACTTCATCTTCGGTGTAAATGTTCTCAACTATGGTAAATCCTTGTTCTGAAAGTTGTTCTTGATGAGGCTGAAAGATGTTGTCCATTTTAATAAATAGTATCTAAATTTAAAATACTTCTTGTATGAATTATAAAGGAAAAATAGGCTTAACAAAATTTGTAAAGTACTTTTTCTATGTTTTCAAAGCTATAAATTTAATCGCCATTCTTATTATTTATGCCATTTATATCATCTATATTACACCAGAGAGCTTAGGCATTATCTCAATTACTATATTAATATTAATGTCTGGGGGGGCATTTTTAATCATTTACATCGCTGAACAACTCTTTCTATTGATAGCAAGTTATTTTGAAGATTCAAGAAAATGATAGTGGAATTAGTGTCTTTCAGACTAATTCAAAATAAACAATGTACTTATTCCTCATTCATTAAACCCCTTCCCATCAAGAATTTGTGGAATACATTTTTCTACTCTTGCTTCTCGTGTTTTGGTTTGTTTGGGTTGAGAAAAATGTAATAAGTAGGCTCTTTGTCGACCCGGAGTTAAGGCTTCGAAGGCGGTTTTTAAGGCTGATGATTCATTTAATTTCTGTTGGAATTCTTCTGGAATGATAAATTCTGTTGGCTTTTTAAACGTTACTTTCAATCCTGCTTTTTCTACTTCAATGGCTTCGTAAATATAGGCTTTCAAAATGGCTTTGTTTTCAATTATGTCTCGGACATTCGTAAAGCGAATCAAACGTGCTGATTGTGTATTTTCCCCAGGTTTCATTAAAATGCCATCGCTGTCATGCAATAAAGCTCCTTTGAAAAAACTAATGGCACAATATTCGTTAAATGCAGCGATTAAAACGGTATTGACTTTCTGAAAAGTGTAACAAGGAACTCCCCACTTTAATTCTTCCGTCAAATCACATTCAAGAACAATTTTTCTTAATTGCTCCAATTCAGCTTGCCACTTATTGACTTTACATTCGGGTGTATTTCCAAGTGGACAACGCCCACAACCTTCTGTAAAATATACATCAACCTCAGGATTCATGCTATTGCTTATTAGTTAAAGAAATGATTTTAGGAAGCTGTTTTCAATCATTCAAGCCTTTTCCATCCAGAATTTGTGGAATACATTTTTCTACTCTTGCTTCTCGTGTTTTGGCTTGTTTGGGTTGAGCGAAATGTAATAAGTATGCTCTTTGTCGTCCGGGAGTGAGGGCTTCAAAGGCTGTTTTTAAGCTTGAAGATTCATCCAATTTCTGTTGGAACTCTTCTGGAATATTGTATTCGGTCGTCTTTTTTAGCTCTACTTTCAGCCCTGCTTTTTCTACTTCGATGGCTTCATAAATATAAGCTTTCAAAATAGCTTTATTATCCACAATTTCCCGAAGATTGGTAAAGCGAATTTGTCTGGCAGCCTGCACATTTTCAGTTTGTTGAATCAATAATCCGTTGGCATTATCTAATAAAGCCCCTTTCATAAACAATAAGGCACAATATTCTTTAAAATCATGGATTAAAACGATGTTACTTTTTTGAAAAGTATAACAAGGAACACCCCATTTCAACTCTTCAGTTAGTTCACATTCAAGAACAATTTTTCTTAATTGTTCCAGTTCTTCTTGCCACTTTTCGGCTTTTGTAAAATAAAAATCAACTTTAGGATTCATGTTTATTTCATGTCAAATAGTTCGTCGTTTAAAATTAATTTTTGTTTTCGTATTTGTAGCGATTTAGACATTATTTCATTTAGTTAAACCTATAAGGATTTACATAATTATCTAATAATGAAAATTTTAAACTCAAATCCTTATAGGTTTATATTCTCAATTGATTTATTCCTGATACTTATTGATAGATTATTTCATTTTGGAACAAAAATTAAATGGCTAAAAATAATAGAATCGCCATTACATTCCCCTAAAAAACGGGTAGATTTTGTTAATCCTATATTACCTTTTGGTCCAATACGATACATATTACAATCATTTTGATTTGGGTCGGTAATTTGATAATCTCTAGCAAATAAAAAATTACCATTGGCATCTGTTTTAAAGCTCAAGGAATCTAATAGTTTAGTTGGCATAAAGACCATCGATTGGACTTTGTCAAAATACAATGAAACATTAGGAATAGGATTCCCAAGCGAATCAACGGTTCTTCCCTTAAAATAAAATGTCTGAACTTTAGGGACAAAACCATCAATACAAGAAGTAGCATACACAGCCAACAATAACGTGAAGACAATAGAGAACTTTTTCATTTTTTGAGTGTGTTTTTGGATGAGGTTAAGCTTTTGATTGGGTATTCCTGATTGTTTTTAGTTTACTTGTGGCTTGAACTTTTACTATTTCTTTTCAAAAGTAGTATTTTAGGTACATTAACGCTTTGCTTCATACTTAAACTAATTGAGATTATTATTCGCAAATTTTATCTACATCAATGTATTTTTTATCATTCATAAACATCATATTTCCTTTATTGCTTATTTCAATTTGCTTGATTTTAATATTTGACTTAAAATTTTTGGGTATTGTTGCCAAGACATAGGTATAAATAAATAGCGTATCTTTTTCTGCTTTTAAATAAATCGGAAAATATCCATCGTAAGTTATGTCTGTTGTTGTCAATGGTTCGTGAGGAACTATTGGTTTTTTATTTTTAGAAATTTTAACAGTTCTACTGTTACCGTTTAAACCCCAATAAACAGATTTTACATATAACTTTTCATTGTTGACTTGGTAAAAACAATTCGTATTGGTAGATTCTATACAAGAGAAATGAGTAAATAAGATGAAAGTTAGAATTGTTTTTTTCATTGTAGTTATCGAAGGACGAATTATTATTTTGAGATGAGCTGTTTACTTTTACAAAGTATATCTTCGCTTTATATTTGTACTATTTAGGCTTAAGTAATAAAATATTATTAGTGATTTATCGTCAATAATCATTTCTCAAACACTAATGACTGGGGAAACATTAATAAAAAAGGGATAGATTTATCATAATCCAAGGCCTCGTAAAATAAGCCTAACCTTGCTAAGTTTTTATAATAATCATTCACTTTTTGGTTGTAATATTTCTCAGACTTGATATACCATGCTCTTTGTCCTAACTTTTCTGCCAAAAACCATTTTTCTAACAAGCGAGAGATTCTGCCATTGCCGTCTGAAAATAGATGAATATTTACAAATGCCAAATGAATAAAGGAAGCATAATAAAATACTTCCTCAAAAGTCATCTCTTGCTTTATCAATTCCTCTATTTCGGTCCACAAAGTATCATACAATTCATTGACCATCGAGGCAGGTGCTGCTTCATATTGTATTCTGCCTGTTTTATGTTCCATTACAAGCATTTGCGTTTTCCTAATCTTTCCTTGCTGATTTTTAGGTAGTAAATTAGTCGAAATTAATTGATGTGCCTTAATGAAATTAGGTTGATTAAGGCTATTTTCATTAGCAAAAAGATAAGCTTGATACAAATCATTAGGCTTTTGAGTAAGCTCAGGCAAGTACTCAATGTTTAACATTTTGTGTTTTACATAGCTATCCACTTCCAATATTTCACCTTCTATTTTAGATGATGACATTACAGAAACAGAAGTATAAAAAGTAAAACTATGCGGTGCTAAATCTATCTGTTCAATCGCTCTAAATTCGGCTTGAATGTCCATATCCAGCATAGATTTCCAAATGCTAAAATACTCCGACTTTATTAGCTGATGATTCATCTTTGTTAATGGTTTTGTTGAATTTGAAGCTATGTTTTACTTTGTTGCACAACTGGTTCAAGCCTGTGGCTTGGACTTTTTTCTATTTCTTTTCAAAAGAAATGTTTTAGGTACATTAACGCTTTGGTTAATACTTGCACCAGTTGGGGGAAAGAAATGGTACAAACCTTTAATTTTATTGGCTACTATCATCTAGTGTTTTAATAGCATTTTCAATAGATTTTATAATCTGAAACTCTATAATATTTCCACTTATTTTTCCCTTGCGTTTATCTTTCTCTATGTTCATTAGTTTTACAATATCTTTTAGCCAAACAATTTCTTCCTTAAGCTCTTTGTTGTAGTCTTCAAATCTATACCTTTTCTCAAATAGGCGGCTTAGTTTATCTTTTTCTTTATTGTGTATTTCCAGAAAGACTTTCATGAATTTATTAGTATCCATGAATTTTAATATGGGTGTATTAAAATATAAATTCTCTTTACTGTTTGAAATGATTAAAGTTTCAACAAAATCATCAACAGAACGTCGTAAAATTTCTAATAACTGAGTGGCAATTTCAGGATAGCTTTCTTGTTCTGAAATAATTACTTGCTCAGAAATATAATCCAAAAATTGTTGCATTTCTTGAATTTTTGTGCCTTGGTAGCCTAAATTTTTATATCCTGTCGAAGGGAAATCTTCATTCTTATCTTTTCTTAAGTAGTTGGACTTTTTAAGTATTTCTACATTGTGTTTAGCTATTTCTAAAATAGTTTGTACGTCGTAAGCTATAAGCTTCATACTGGAAAAATTTATAAATAATCCAGTAACGTGAATGAGTTCATATTGGTCTACAATTTGAAAGTGTTCAAATTTTTCATACATTCTTTTAAATGTTTCCTCAAAATCTACATCACTCATTTCAACATACCTCCAAAGCCTCATCCAGTCTGGACTATTCTCTTCTGTAAAGTAATAGCTATTATAAATAGATTCCTTCAAGTGATTTTTATCAGTTGTCCCATTTTTAAAGAAATCTATCCAAAGATTGTATTCTATTGGTGTTGCAAACCTATCAAATAAAGGTTTGTATTTATTTCTTATTGCATCTATTCTTTTTTCTTCTTCACTTTGTTGTTCTTTACTTAGAAAAAAAGGTCTAAAAACTTCTTTTATATTTTCTTCAATTAAATCTCCCTTTTTTATTTCAAATGAAAGCGAAAAAAACAAACTGATAATTTTGTTGACTAAATCTACTTTTTTACTGGGAATTTTTGGCAAAAAGCCATAAAACCTTTCAAAATCAAGTATTGCTAATCGGAGATGTCTTAAATTGTTATAGTTAGCTGTAATGAAAATATCTTTGATTAAAGGAGTTTTATCCTCTAATAATATTTTTGCATCTGAATTAGGAAGTTGCTCTATGAAAAAACTAAGTGCAGAATCAAAATCTGACACTATATCAAAACTTCTACCAATAAGCTTCTCTTTAATCTTCAAATATGCCTTTGCATCGTCTTTATGTTTATCATGCTTGATGATTTCTTCTTCGTTTGCTATAATAATAACTTTTAATTCATTGTTTTCAACGAATTGGTTTATATAACCTAAGATATTATATATCTCTATTGAACACCTTTCAAGGTCATCAAAAATTAAGGTCTTTTTATCAATATTTTTAATATAGTCAGGGATATTAATATCAGGAATTCCAGAAGAAATACTTCCATCATCTTTCTTATCTCCATCAAAATCTACTTTAATAGTCGTTTTAATTAATCCTTTTAATACTTTACTTGCAATTTTCATCCCTTTTGATGCAAGAAAAGGGTGAATTTGTTCAAATAAAATCTCTTCTATCTCAGTATATGAAGTAACTCCGTATAGGCTAACATATAAAAAGCTATTTTCAGCTTTACTTTTAATATATTCATGAATAAACCATGATTTTCCAGAACCCCAATTGCCTCTTAATAATACAGCATATTTGGGAGGTTTCGCCAAATCTAAATAATAATCTAAATAGTCTATAATATGATTATTTTTATTCATAATTTTTTATTGTTTGGAATCTTTGAAGAGAGTAAATGTTTAATTTTTTCCCACACCATCATCGTGTAAGTATTTATGCCTTTAAGAAACATAAGAAATATAGATAGTGAATGACTAAAACTTGCAACTCCCAATTTCCCAATCCAATCAAACAATCAAAATTCATTCTTAAAATCTTTGTGCTTTTTTATTAAACGTTACTGTGTCTAACTGCATTGCTACTATTAGCTCCTGCGCTTATGGTACGATCAACTGCATTGCTACTATTAGCTCCTGCGCTTATGGTACGATCAACTGCATTGATACTATTGCCTCCCGCACTGACGGGATAAGCAACTGCATTTATACTATTGCCTCCTGCACTGATGGGATAAGCAACTGCATTGATACTATTAGCTCCTGCACTGACGGGATAAGCGACTGCATTTATACTATTAGCTCCTGCACTGACGGGATAGGTGACTGCATTTATACTATTGGTTCCTGCACTGACGGGATGAGCAACTGCATTGATACTATTAGCTCCTACACTGACGGGATAAGTAATCGCATAGACGGGAGAAGCAATCGCACTAACGGGATAAGGCATCGCATGGACGGAATAAGTAATCGCACGGATGATATAAGTAATCGCAAGAACGGAATAAGCTATCGCATTGTCGGGATAGCTTATCGCATTGGTAATTTTGGGCTTTGTTTAGAAACTATATTTAAGGCGGAGGGAGATATTTCTGCCTAAATCGTCGGTAAAGTATCTAAATCTGTTAAGATATTCTCGGTAGGCTACATTAAAGATATTGCTAACGCTGAGTCCGACGTTTACTTTTTTAATGCTAATGCCTGCATCTGCTTTCCAAATACTATATGCGGGCGGAGGTGCTAGAAAATCGCTATTTGCTTCTACACGAGTTTGTTTTGCTACTAATGAATTGCTGATACTGATAAATGCACCACGCTTTTTGAAGTCGTATTTTAAAGTACTTTCTAGTCGGTCGCTAGGAATGTTCACCATGTATTGATTATTCAGCACATCTTTTGCCCTAACCATTGAGTATTTCTCTGTAATCGCTATTTTTTCGGTAATTTTATAGCTTGCAGAGAGGTCAAGCCCAGCAAATCTGGCATTAACCTGAGTATAATCAAAAGCAGGGAATGCTCCACGTACAGTAAGCACGGTTTGCAAAACACCATTCTCTGAACGAGGTTTCAGATAGATAAAATCATCAATAAAATTTAGATAAGGACTAACTTCAAGATTGAATTTATCGCTAGTATAGTTTGCCGTAAAGTTTAGATTATGGGCTACTTCTGGTTGGAGATTGATATTTCCTTTCTCATAAGCTGCCGCTCCGTGGTGAATCCCGTCTGAAAACAATTCATTCATATTAGGCGCACGCCAAGCCAACGCTGCATTGAATTTAAAGTCGAAATGTTCGTTTAAAGTATAAGTCGTTCCCGCTGTAGCCGAGAAATTATTGAAGTCAAACGAATTATTATAGGCTTGATTATTAAAGGTAAGTCCGTAAGCCTGTGCATTTCTGAAATCATAGCGTAATCCTGTTTCAAATTCCCAACGGTTTTTCAAATAACGCTCAATGATAAACAAACCACCCGTACTTACTTGGTAATTAGGAATTAGTACGGTGTTGACCAAAGGCTTTTTGAGTTCGTAAGAAGAAGAAAGGTTTTCTTGATACATCCCGCTGATACCAATAGAGCCTGCAATTTTGTTGAAAAGCGGTTTATGTTCCAACATTAACTCGCTTGTATAAGTAGTTAATTTAAAATTAAGGGTATTAAGGTTACGATTTCCTCTAGGAACGTCATACTCTAAACGCCAATCATATTGACGGGCCAGCGTAAGCGTGAATTTCCCCAAGTTATCCACAATCGCAAAACTTTTAAGCTTCAATAAATGATGGGCAAGGTCTTGATTAGGGCGATTAATAGTATAACTAGGTTCGGTTGGGGTATAAGCTTCGTTAGGTTGGGGGTTATTGATAGCGTTTTGTAAGTCTGTTGTGTTACCAATATGCGAACCAGCGAAAATACCCAGTTGTGTATCAAAATAACTAAAGAACATTTCTGTACCATAATGTACTTTATTGTAACCAAGCGCTACCGAAAAGTTTCTTTCTTGTACGCCAGTGTTCGCCATGTAATAATTAGCGGTCTTTAAGTCTCCACCACGTTTATAAGTACCTTGTACTCGCCAAGAAAAACCTTTGATGGCAGACAAACCACCTTCTGCAATGCCAGAAACCACGCCCATTCTTCCGTTAAGGAATCCAGCAGTATTGATTTCTCCATGAATATTCACAGAATCGGGGAGAGGAGCGGGCTCAACCATGATTACTCCCGCAATAGCATCAGAACCATAACGCACACCTGCTGCACCTTTAATAACAGTCAGCTTTTTAGCGACAAATGGGTCAATCTCAGGAGCGTGTTCGCTTCCCCATTGTTGTCCTTCCTGACGAATACCATTATTAAGAATCAATACACGGTTAGAGTGCATTCCATGAATAATAGGTTTTGAAATAGAACTTCCCGTTTGTAAAGTTGTTACGCCAGTAATGCCTTTCAAGGATTCGCCAAGATTTTGTCCACGAGTTTGGTCAAGTGCTTCACCTTCTAAAATACCTTTTGCTTGGGTAACATTCTCTATTTTTTTGCCACTTACTACTACTTCTTGCAAATGTTCGTCTTTGTCTTCCAAAGAAAAATCTTCTTCATGTTCATTACTCAGGTTCACAGGGATTTCAACCTTCTGAAAACCGACAGCTTGACAAATCAATATGTATTTTCCTTGACAAAGATTCTTGAAAGCGTATTTCCCTTTGGCATCAGCAAAAGTAGAAATGTTTGTGCCTTTGATATAAATAACTGCACCCGGTACAACTTGATGAATATCCTTTTCGTGAACAACACCTTTAAGAGAACAATTGCAATTTGAAGATTGTGCATTGGCTGAAAACCAAGTAAATACTAATAACGTAAATATGTGATAAATGCTTTTCATGAATGATGATGAAGATTGAGGACGCAATTTACTGATAATTTGTAAATGGATTTCAATAATTGCAACATTATTGCATTAAAAAGAAAGAGTGTTTTTAATAATAGGAAAATGAATGTTAAATAACATCTTGTTAAACATTCAACAAAAGGCTTATTTTGTTTATATTATTTTTTAATAAGTTAAACAAAATGTTTGAATTGCTAAAAACCTCTTTAAATAGCCTACAAAGCATTTTTTAATATTATTTAAACCTTTTTGTTAATGTTTTTATCAATAAATATTGAAAATAAATAAATTTAATTGATAAAACATTTGCTTTTTTGTTTAACTAATATATATATTTGTTAAACAAAATCAACAAATAGAAACTATGACAGCCCTAGAATTCACATATCATATCGGAAAAGTATCTAAATCACTTAAACCATTTGCCATGAAGCTCACTAGAGACTATGAAGAAGCGAATGATTTACTTCAAGATACTTTGTTGAAAGCATTTACAAACAGAGATAAATACACAGAAGGAACTAACCTAAAAGCATGGTTATATACTATCATGAAAAATACTTTCATCACCAATTATCAGAGAATGGTGAGAAAAAATACTTTCATTGATACTTCAGATAACTTACATTATATCAATTCAATGGAAAGTAGCACGGATAATTTAGCCATCAGTGCATTTGCCATGAATGATATTAATCGTGCAGTTTCAGCTTTAGAAGATGCTTACAAAACACCTTTTATGATGTATTTCAGGGGTTTTAAATATCATGAAATTGCAGAGAAACTAGATATACCCATTGGTACAGTGAAGAATAGAATTCACATTGCTCGTAAAGAGTTGAAAGACAAATTACACATGTATGCGAATTAGTTTTTAGTTGATTGCTTGAGTTACGCTTCATCATTGCAAAAAAGAACTCTAATCAACTAAATCAATATTGTGTTTTCGATAGATTATGAAGACGCAATTGATTAGTTTTTTGGTTAACAGAAGAATGTCACAAAAGGTCGAGCAATTGTTCGACTTTTTTGTTAGCCACATTTCATCTTAAAAAAAGCTCAATTCAAAACCAATCAAACAAATCAGGATTATCTTTGTTAGAGTTAGAAGTTAAGATAGTATTTGAGTTTTTATAATACACAATAATATTGTGGCGTAAGCATTTAATGAAATTCCACTGTTTGAGCGGAGCGAGTTTGGAATTTCTTGATTTTCTTTTGCGGTCCGCCGCTGCGGTTACTTTTCTTTCATCAAGGAAAGAAAAGTAAGGTCTAAGACAAGTAGAAGTAGCCTTTCTGTATAATTGTTTTAACATGTTCTAAATAAGGAAACGTATAAATAAATATCCTTCGGGGAAATTTTTCAATGAAAGTAATAGTAATAGGTTCAGGCTTTTCGGGATTATCAGTAGCAACAAGCTTAGCAGACAAAGGATACGAAGTAACTATTTTAGAGAAAAATAGTGTAGCAGGAGGTAGAGCAAGGGTTTTTCAAGCAAAGGGTTTTACTTTTGATATGGGACCAAGCTGGTACTGGATGCCAGATGTTTTTGATAATTACTTTGCCAAGTTTAATAAAAAGACTTCCGATTATTATGATTTAGTGCGCCTTGATCCTTCATATTCAGTCATCCTAGAAGGCAATGAAACCATTAATTTACCAGCAAGTATTAACAAATTAGGTGATTTGTTTGAAAGTATGGAAGTAGGAAGCAAGGAAAAGTTTCAGGAATTCTTGCGTCAGGCAGAGTATAAATATGATGTTGGAATTAATCAATTTGTTTGGAAGCCATCAACAAGTATTACAGAATTTTTAAGTTTGAAATTGCTTTATGATGTGGTTCGTTTAGATGTTTTTCAATCTTTTGCTTCACATATTAGGAAGTTTTTCAAAGATGAAAAAATCCTAAAAATGATGGAGTTCCCAATTTTGTTTTTAGGAGCTACTCCAGAGAATACTCCAGCCATGTATAGTTTAATGAACTATGCAGAAATGAAATTAGGAACTTGGTATCCGATGGGTGGCATGTTTAAAATTGTGGAAGGTATGGTGAAATTGGCGGAGGAAAAAGGCGTAAAAATACTCTTGAATCAAGATGTACAAAAGATAGAAGTAATAGATGGTTCAGCAAAAAAAGTAATTACGAATCAAGGTGAATTTATGGCTGATGTAATTGTAGCAAGTGCAGATTATCATCATGTTGAAGATAAATTATTGGGAGAAGAGTACCGTAATTATGATGAAGAATATTGGAAGAAAAGAGTAATGGCGCCTTCTTCCTTGTTATTCTATCTAGGAATTAACAAACGCATTCCTAAATTATTACATCATAATTTGTTCTTTGATGAAGATTTCAAAGTGCATGCACATGAAATTTATACAGCACCACAATGGCCATCAAAACCATTGTTTTATGCTTCAGCACCCACAAAAACGGATGAAAGCATTGCGCCAGAAGGTTGTGAAAATGTGTTTTTACTAATTCCAGTTGCCCCAGATTTGGAGGATTCGGAAGAAATTCGTGAGAAGTATTATCATATCATCATGGAACGCCTAGAAAAATACTGTGGTGTTTCTATTCGTGATGCAGTAGTTTTTAAAAGAAGTTATGCTCACAGCGATTTCAAAGCTGACTATAATGCTTTCAGAGGGAATGCTTATGGTTTAGCCAATACCTTGATGCAAACAGCTCTTTTGAAGCCAAGTTTGAAAAGTAAAAAAGTAAAAAATCTATTTTATACAGGCCAATTAACCGTTCCTGGTCCTGGCGTACCGCCATCATTGATTTCAGGATTGGTCGTTGCCGAAGAAGTAAACAAAGCCTTTAGTATTTAAACCGCAATTATAATTGATAGTAATGAACCACATGGATTTATTTACAAAGACAACACTAGAATGCAGTAAGCTGATTACTGAACATTATAGTACGTCTTTTACTTTAGGGATTAAAACGCTAGATAAACGTTTTCATCTGCCGATTTATGCCATTTATGGTTTTGTTCGTTACGCTGATGAAATTGTAGATACCTTTCATGGCTTTGATAAAAAGACCTTATTAAGTCGTTTTAAGGCAGAAACTTATTTAGCCATCGAAGAAGGAATTAGTTTAAATCCAGTTTTGCATGCCTTTCAATTAATGGTGAATCAATATAAAATTGATCATGAATTGATTGAAGCCTTCTTGCATTCGATGGAAATGGATTTATATTTTGCAGATTATAATCAAGACGGTTACGAACAATATATTTACGGTTCGGCAGAAGTAGTAGGATTAATGTGCCTAAGAATTTTCTGTGAAGGCGATGCTGAAATGTACGATAGATTGAAAGACGATGCACGACGTTTAGGTTCTGCCTTTCAGAAAGTAAATTTCTTGAGAGATATTAAATCTGATTTTCAAGAAAGAGGTCGTACTTATTTCCCCAATGTTGATTTCAAAAACTTTACTTTAGAAGATAAAAAGAGTATTGAAGAAGATATTCAGGCAGATTTTGATGCTGCCCTTCGGGGAATTATCGCTTTGCCGCAAGGTGCTAAAGCAGGAGTATATTTGGCTTATAGATATTATTTGAGACTTTTCGATAAAATAAAAATTTGTCCAGCCTCCAAAATTCAGAATGAAAGAATCAGAGTACCCGATTTCCAGAAGATATTATTATTAGCCAGTACTTATTTCCAAGTAAGGCTCAACACGCTTTAACTAGTAGATATTACTAATAACTACGCCACTTGTTCGTTAAGGATGAGTGGCTTTTTTGTAACATTAATTTTTGTTTGTTAATCTTATAATATTTGTAAATTTGAAATCATTAATAGTAAAAGCTATTCTGTAGTTTATCTATTAGCACTCTTATGAAAAAAATAAAAGGTTTTTGTTTAGTCTTCTTATTGACAAATCTAATTTTCCTTGAAGCGTTTGCACAACGCCAAGTAATTTTTGATATGCCCAATAAAGCCTTGGCAATTGGAAGAGAAATAGAAATCTTTGAAGATAAAACTGCTTCATTAACGTTTGAAGAAGTAAGTAATCGTCCTGATATTGGTGCATATTTTAGAAGAAGTTTACAGATAAATCCTAATTTTGGTGTTACTTCTTCGGTGATTTGGGCAAGAATAACCTTGCAAAATAAAACCTCACAGAATTTATACCTTGAAATTGCCGAGGCTACCATTGATAGTATAGCTTTTTATAAAATTGATGCAGAAAAAAAAGTATCTTATTTGAAGTCAGGAACTTATGTGCCAATTCGACAAAGAGATGTTGAAACAAATTTTTATTTATTAGACCTCAATTTAGCACCTCAAGAAACCAGTACTTATTATATTCGTTTTCAAAGCTCATTGCCTTTGTTATTTCCACTCAGAGTTGCTCCTTTAAAAGTATATTTTGAAGATAATCATCCTAAAGACATCATGCAGGGTATTTATATCGGTATTATGCTTGTGATGGCGATTTTTAATTTCTTTATTTTTTTTACTGTCCGCACAAAAGTGTACTTATATTATGTGATTTACGTATTGTCGTTCGCTAGTTTTTTTGCCTATAACAAAGGTTTTATCAATGAGTTTATTTGGCCAAATGCTGTTTGGATTAATCGGTTTGGTCCTATTTCTATTTCGTTGGGTATATCTTTTGGTTTATTGTTTGCTAATAGTTTTTTGAATGTAGAAAGGTACTTGCCTATTTCTAATAAAATAGCGAAAGTATTAATCAGTTTGGTATTAGTTTTTGTGACTAGTTATTGGCTTGGTTTGGGTAGAACAAGTATTATTTTACTGAATGCTGTTGCTTTTGTCATTGTAGTTTATGTGTTGGTCATTGCTACTTATATCTGGATGAAAGGTTCTGAAGAAGCTTTATTCTTTTTAGGTGCTTGGTCGATTATGTTAGTCAGTGCCTTGATTTTTATCATGCAACTTTCGAATATTTTACCGAGCGATTATTTTACCAGAAATGCACTACAGGTGGGTTCAGCTTTAGAAGTTGTCATGCTTTCTTTTGCATTGGCACATAGAATTAATAAAGACAGGAAAGAAAAAGAAAAATATCAAGCAGAAGTAATTCATCAATTGCAAGCCAATGACCAAATGCGTAATCGCATTGCTCGTGATTTACATGATGATATTGGTTCAACATTAAGTAGTATTGGTATTTTGAGCCAAGTTGTTGAAACACAGATTGATAAAAAAGATTCTTCTTTGAAAAAACTTGTAGTGAGAATCAGTGAAAGTTCACAAAATGTACAACGCTCATTAAGTGATATTGTTTGGACGACCAAACAGACGGAAGAAAGTTTAGATAGTGTAATTGTTAAAATGAAAGAGTTTACTGCCGAAATGCTAGAACCTAAAAATATTGATTATACTTTCAGTGTTTCAGACATAAGTTGTATCCAATTTTCACCTTTGAAACAGTATAATATTTATCTCATTTTCAAAGAAGCAGTGAATAATAGTGTAAAATATGCGCAAGCAAGTAATATTGAAATTGCTATTTTTTTTACAGAAGAATACTTTACAATTATCGTGAAAGATAATGGAATTGGGTTTGATGAGGGCAATGTTAAACAAGGAAATGGCTTAAATAATATGCAAGAAAGAGCATTGGCTATGAATGGGAAGATCCAAATTCTGACAAAACCACAGAAAGGGACTTTGATTGAACTAAAAGTGCCGCTCAATTCAAAATAGGATTTAATGAGCGTTTCTTTTTTGATAAATTGTATTATTGCTATTTTTTCTTTTATAATTTATATTAAATCCTTCAAATTAATATTTCCAAATCTAGTTCTAGCCATTGATTTACAATCATTTAACTCTTTTATGACAAATCTGGTGCTTCAATTTATTTCTTTGTTATTTTTTCAAGCTAATAGCATTTTTCTAAGATAATATCATTACCTTTGCACCCTTAAATGTAAATTTGGAAATCAGATAGTTTGAAGAGTATAATTCTTACAATTTCATTTTCAAATTAATTCATCGCACGGGCGAGCCCGTTTCAAATTTTCAAATTGAAATCATGCAAAGTATTCGTAACATTGCCATCATTGCTCACGTTGACCACGGTAAAACTACCCTTGTTGATAAAATCATCCATGCTTCAAAGTTATTTCGTGATAACCAAGAGTTTGGAGATTTAATTCTTGACAACAACGATTTGGAGCGTGAACGTGGTATCACTATCGTTTCTAAAAACGTATCTGTTCGCTACAAAGGCGTAAAAATTAATATTATTGATACTCCGGGTCACTCTGACTTTGGAGGTGAAGTAGAAAGAGTATTGAAATTGGCTGATGGTGTTTGCCTTTTGGTGGATGCTTTTGAAGGACCAATGCCTCAAACTCGTTTTGTATTAGGTAAAGCTATCGACTTAGGTTTAAAACCTATCGTAATCATCAATAAAGTAGATAAAGAAAACTGTCGCCCTGACGAAGTACACGAGCAAGTATTTGACTTGATGTTCAACTTAGGTGCTACTGAAGACCAATTAGATTTCCCTACTTTATATGGTTCATCTAAACAAGGTTGGATGAGTACTGACTGGAAACGTAAAACTGAAGATATTACTGAATTATTAGATGTAATCATCGATACGATTCCTCCAGCACCAGAAAACGAAGGTATCCCACAAATGCAGATTACATCTTTAGATTATTCTTCATTCGTTGGTCGTATCGCTATTGGTCGTGTTCACCGTGGAACTTTCAAAGAAGGTATGCAAGTAGCTTTGATGAAGGCAGATGGTTCTGTAAAAAGAATGAAAATCAAAGAACTTCAAGTATTTGAAGGACTTGGAAGAGTAAAAGTATCGGAAGTAAGTGCTGGTGAAATCTGTGCAATGATGGGTATCGAAGATTTTGAAATCGGTGATACTGTTACTGACTACGAAACTCCTGAAGCATTACCAAGAATCTCGATTGATGAGCCAACAATGAATATGTTGTTTACCATCAATAACTCTCCATTCTTTGGTAAAGAAGGTAAATTTGTAACGTCTCGTCACTTACGTGATCGTTTATACAAAGAAACTGAGAAAAACTTAGCCTTGAAAGTTGTTGCAACTGACTCTGAAGATAAATTCTTAGTATTTGGTCGTGGTATTCTTCACTTGTCTGTATTAATTGAAACGATGCGTCGTGAAGGTTATGAATTACAAGTAGGTCAACCACAAGTAATTTTCAAAGAAGGTGAAAATGGCGAACGTTTAGAACCAATTGAAACATTAGTAGTTGACGTTCCAGACGAATCTGCTGGTAAAGTAATCGAATTAGCTACACAAGGTAAAGGTGAGTTGTTGATTATGGAACCAAAAGGTGACTTACAACACTTAGAATTCAATATTCCTTCACGTGGTTTGATTGGTATGCGTTCTAAAGTATTGACAGCTACTTTCGGTGAAGCTATCATGGCACACCGTTTCAAAGCTTATGAGCCTTACAAAGGAACAATCCCTGGCCGTATCAACGGTTCATTGATTTCTATGAACTCTGGTGTTGTTACTCCTTATGCTGTAGATAAATTACAAGATAGAGGTGTTTTCTTTATCGACCCTACTGAAGAAGTTTATGCAGGTATGGTAGTTGGAGAACACAACCGTCAGAATGATATTGAAGTAAACCTTCAGAATGCGAAACAATTGACTAACATGCGTGCTTCTGGTACAGACACAAACGTTAAAATTGCTCCGAAAATCCAGTTCTCTTTGGAAGAATCGATGGAATACATCCAAAAGGATGAATACCTAGAAGTAACACCAAAGTCGATTCGTATGCGTAAAATTTACTTGGATCCAAGTATGCGTAAACGTATGGAACAAAAAGCAGACTAATATAAAAAACGAAACCCCTCTGATTCATGTCGGAGGGGTTGTTTATGTTACCACTAATTGCTTTATTATTTGTACTTATATAGACAAGCCACTTTTTTTAAAGGTTGCGTGATAAGTAAAAAAAAAATAAACTTTTTTTGAAGGACAAATCCTCTACTACATTTATTGATATTCATTGCTGATTATAGTCTTCCTTACAAGTATCCTCTTTTTCTTTCCTGACTTTTTTATTCGCTAAGTGAATCTATCCTGATTTATTGATAACTAACTGTATATTAAAATGATATGTAGTTAGTTAAACGACTCATATTAATTTCTAGGGAAGCTATTATGCTTTTAATAAAGAGAGAAAACTTTTCTTATCAAGAAGACAGCACAGATTAATTAATACGAGAAAAATAAAATAAAAAAATAAGGTTAACCTTATACAAACGAAAAAAGCATTCCGAATTGAATTCAGAATGCTTTTTTCATTTTATCTAATTTTAAATCCTAATTATTTTTTCTTCGGTTTGTCAGGAAGAATACGGATATCATCAGGATTTTTAGGGTCAATATAGAATCTATATTTTGCTACTGGACCAACAGGCTTACAATCACCAGGATTCAAGCGTTGAACTTCGTATTCATAGATTGATGGATTCTTCGGTAATGGAAGATCATCAGGCCATTTTACTTTAGGATTCTCTGTTACGTTTTCGTAGTTAACATAGTTGCTAGCAGGCTTGGTAGATTTTTTACGAGGTACCAATTTCTTAGGTACAGTAGCTACAGCAGGTTTTACTACTTTACGACGAGGTTTTGCTTTCATTGTGCTTGGTGCAGTTGTTCCACCAAATACTTTAAACATATACTGGTCAGTAGTAGGTTTACTTGAAGCTATCATTGCCACTGGTTTAGCTTTGTAACCAAAACTAGCTGCATCAGCTTCTGAGAAAACTTTATTTTGAACTACCGACTGTACTGAATAGTAATAGAAATTACACTCATCTCCGTTTACTAATGCAACATTATCAGGTAATGTTAAGCTAGTATTTTTGGTAGTTTGCTGATAGATTGGAGTATCAGAGCCATCAGCTTTATAAAGTTTGAATAAGTATTCTTCTTGGTCTGGATTCGGAGAATTACTTTTCCATTTGAACACAGGTTTCTCTGAAGATTTATAATCGTACATTTTACCATTTTCACCCAATAAAGTTGGTGCATAAGCAACAATTGGAGCTGGAGGAGGAGGTAATAATGTATAAACAGTTTTGCCATTGTCTTCTCCGAAAGTATGAGATAAAGCAAGCCCAAAGTTATAACCACCATGAGTACTTACATCTTCCTTCGTTAAAGTTTTGGTAGATCCTTGAGAAACGTCTTCACCTACAGTAGTAAATGGTGTTTCTGTAATGAAGCCTTGTGCATTAAGACCTAACGCCCAAGTTTTGGCAATTTTGTAGGTTACATCAAGAGCAATACTTGCTCCAAGCTTATTTTTTGAAGCAGAAGAGTTCATTCTGAAAATTAATGATTGTGCACCAAAATTTCCATCTTGTAAATAAGCGCCAAAACGTGGAGCCGAAGTATTGAATAAACCACCACGAGCATCAACGTTGACATTGAATTTTTTACCGATAGGAATATCTAAAGATGGACCAATCAATAAATAAAAGTCTTCCATGCTTGATATTTTATCATATAATAGATTATCTCTTGTAACTCCAGCAGGAATCTTTCCAGATAAAGTTAAAGCATCAAAGTTTTTATAGATTCTTCCATCAGGACCATTATAGTCATCACCTACCTGAAAGAATTGATAACCTCCAGTGATACCGATACCAATTATACCCCATTGACGAGTAACAGAAAGCGAGTTAAACGCACCCGGTTTCAAGAACATCGTTATATCTTTTCCATTTACAGTATTCCCTACAGGAATCGTAATACCTACTCTATCTGTAATTTTCCAATAGCGCTTACCTTGTACTGCTTTTAAAACATTGCTGTTTTTGTAAAAAGCAGAATCAAGATAATATCCATCTGCAACCGTTTTTACAACTTGACCATTTGAATAAGTCGTTGTTGTAATTCCATTGTCTGTGATTGTACTTACAATCGTTGGTTTGGTACTTGAGGTTTTAGAGTCTTGAGCAAATGATGGACTGCTCAATGCTAGACAAGTAAGTAAACCCAAACTGATTTGAGTTGACTTGTTTTGCAAAAGACTTCTTTTTGAAAAAATCTGTTTCATAACTTGTTTGATTTAAGTATAAATGATGGGGTACTGAAATAGATTTATTAGATATAATCAATATAAAATTTATAAGTAAAAGTACCTCTTTTTAAGCAAATAATTAGTGATATTCTCTGAAAAAAGCACTTATTTTGAAAAAAAGCATACCGAATTTTATTTTAACTGTTTTAGATACTAATAAATCTTAAATTTGTACATTATTTAAATTTACTCGGATTATACGTCATCACTATTTTCTCTCTAAAACTAAAAAATCACATTATTTTTTTTGTAATTAAATGAGTTTTAAAAGTGTGGAAACGGTGTTTGTTTATATCCTTTTGTAACTAAAAAAAAAGCTTAAAAAACCATGCCAGTAAATAACGAAATCAAAAGAATTACTACACATATCTTACAAGAAATGAAAAATAGGGGCGAAAAAATCTCTTGCTTAACTGCTTACGACTATTCGATGGCTCGTATTGTAGATGCTGCAGGGGTTGATTTAATCCTCGTGGGTGATTCGGCTTCTAATGTAATGGCTGGTCATGAAACTACTTTGCCTATTACACTCGACCAAATGATTTATCATGCTAATTCGGTAGTGAAAGCAGTGAAAAGAGCTCTCGTTGTAGTTGATATTCCTTTTGGTTCTTATCAAGGGAATTCTACAGAAGCACTTCGATCTGCCATCAGAATTATGAAAGAATCGGGTGGTCATGCTGTGAAAATGGAAGGTGGTTCTGAAATTAAAGAGTCAATAATCAGAGTGTTAAGTGCAGGAATTCCAGTGATGGGTCATTTAGGCTTAACTCCCCAATCAATATATAAATTTGGTACTTATAGTGTAAGAGCAAAAGAAGATGTTGAAGCCAATAAATTAATTGAAGATGCACAAATGTTGGATGAAATTGGTGCTTTTGGTGTTGTACTTGAAAAAATACCTTCTAGTCTGACTAAAAAAGTATCTGAAAGTATTTCGATTCCAACGGTTGGGATTGGTGCAGGACCTGATGCTGATGGACAAATTTTGGTCATTCATGATATGCTAGGTATTAATAAGGAGTTTAAACCAAGATTTTTGAGAAGATATGCTGATTTAGACGGTATTATGAATGAGGCAATTTCTCAATATATTCAAGATGTGAAATCACTTGATTTCCCGAATGAAAAAGAAAGTTATTAATTAATAAAAATCGAGTTGTAACAGTATTAGCTCGTAAAATAAACATAAAAATGAAAGACTTTCACGTAGTTTATGAAGACAATCATATTATAATTGTCAATAAAAGGGCTGGAATTTTAGTGCAGGGGGATTCTACTGGTGATAGAACATTAACAGATGCGGTTAAAGAATATATCAAAAAAGAATATAACAAACCGGGAGATGTATTTTTACATCCAGTTCATCGTCTTGACAGACCTGTAAGTGGTTTAGTGATTTTTGCTAGAACCTCTAAAGGCTTGGAGAGAATGATGGAATTGTTCAGAAAAAGGGATATTCAAAAAACCTATTGGGCAATTGTAAGACGCAAACCTAAAGATGCTAAAGGGAAATTAGTGCATTGGATTGTGAAAGATGAGGCTAAAAACGTGGTAACAGCTCATGAAGTAGAAGTAAAGGGCTCGCAAAAAGCGGAACTTAACTATAAAGTTTTGGGGGAAATCAACAAACACTTTTTAATTGAAGTTGAACCCATTACTGGCAGACCTCACCAGATTCGAGTTCAACTTGCTTCAATGGGTTGTCCAATTCGTGGAGACTTAAAATATGGTTTTGACCGCCCTAATGCTGATGCAAGTATTAATTTACATGCAAGAAGAGTCTATTTTATTCATCCAATTAAGAAAGAGCCTATTATTTGTAAGGCTGCAGTTCCAGCAAATGCTTTCTGGGAAGAGTTCTTAGAACTTGATCCAGATGATTTCAAACAAAAGAATCTGGATTTTCTTCATGAATAAGTGGATGATGAGAAACATCATTTGAAATTTGTTCGAAGAGGTCGCTCATTGAATGCTTAACACCTTGAAGTATCCCCGATACAATGCTAAGAGGAAGAATTAATGGCAAAAATATAAGCCATTGTAAAATCATGAATTGATTAAATTTTTTCATTGTATTATTTATATTATTGATAGTGGTTGGTTATTGCTAATTGTGTTGTAAAAATATTAATTATTCTTAATATATCAACATTTTTTACTTTGAAAATATTACAATAAAATAATATTTTTTCTGTCAATATATCAAAAAGGCTCATGATTATTCAAAATCATGAGCCTTTTGTCTTTAAACTTTTGAAAAGTAAGTTGTTAACTTTATCAATAAAAATAGCCCTAGCTAAAACTAGGGCTATTTTTATTTCACTAAATCCATCAATGTGTTGGCTTCTAAAACGGCTAGATTGGCATCTCTCCATTTTTCCATAACATTTCTTAATGAACAACTTTCCTCATCTCCACAGTCATCACATTTTCCGTAGAAATGCAATGAAACACATAAAGTTGGTGAAATTGGACCATCGATGATACGAATGATTTTAGCAAAACTTACTTGGTCTGGTGGAATTCTCAAATAATAGCCTCCGCCTTTTCCTTTTTGGCTTTGTAAAAGCCCATGATTGCGTAATTCAAGGAGGATTGCTTCTAAAAATTTCTTAGGAATATTTTCTGATTCAGCAATATTTGAAATAAGTAATGGACCTTTTTCATACTCACGAGCTAGTACTTTTAAGGCTTTCAAAGCATATTTAGCTTTTTTAGAAATCATAATGATGAAGTTTTAATTTTTTGCTTCGTCCATAAAATACTTGTAATGAAACATTTTATGCCTGCACTTTTTAGTGAAAAGCTAATATTATATCTACTAAGTTCAGGAATTCCATTCGATTGATAGACAAAAGTACATAAATTATCATAATTTATAATACGATTGATAATTCATAGAAACCAAATAATTTTGAGGGGCTCTCGAAAAATATAAATAATATCACAAAATAGTTATATGCTTTGTGTGTTTTTCGGAAAATGAGGCTGATTGCTTTTATTTTCAAGCATTCATTAAAATTTTTCACAATACTTTTTCTGAGAAAATCCACAGTTTTTATTCGATAGTGTGAATTTTGAGTCAAATTGGGGATTTTTTTGTACAGATTTCTGCAATAGATGTGTAGCAGCTTTTTGAAATTTCTGTAGATAGAACAAAACCCACAAACTAGAAGTCTGTGGGTTTGTGTATCACACTACCTTTATTTTACTAAGTTTTTATTGAAATGTTGGAAATGGATCTGTGAATTTCCCTCTCTTTTCCATCAACATGATTTCATCTTCTGTACAAATACAGGTTTCTAATTCTTCAATGATGGTTTCTTTGTCTAAATCTTGACCGATAATTACCAATTCGTTTACTCTATCGCCAAATCGCTCATCCCAACGTTGCATGATGATTTCTTGATTTTCTTTCCAAGCTGGATACCATATTCTTTCCCAAGATGGTACTCCTGCCCACCAAGTACCTGCTGAATCTGCTCGTACAGAACCACCAGCTTGCCCCCAATTGAGTGCATCTTTTGGTCGTGAAGCAATCCAGAATAAACCTTTTGAACGGATAATTCCTCCATGCCAATAATTATTAATATAATTCCAGAATCTTTCTGGATGAAAAGGACGGGCATCTCTGAAAACAAAGGAGCTAATGCCATACTCTTCGGTTTCGGGTGTATGCTTTGCTTTATTTAATTCTTCGATCCATCCGCTTGAAGTAGAAGCTTCTTCAAAGTCAAACATGCCAGTATTCAGGATTTCACTTGGATTTATTTTTCCAAATGACGATTGAAGTACTTTCGCATTAGGATTCAATTTTTGAATAATTGCTTTTAATTCCCCAAGTTTCTGTGGGTCAAGTAAATCGGTTTTGTTCAGTACGATTACGTTGGCAAATTCAATTTGGTCTGTCAGAAGATTCACGATTGCTCTAGCATCACTTGGGTCTTCATCATTCATTCCACGTGTCCAAATGGTATCAATCGAACCAAAGTCTTTCGCAAAATTGAAACAATCAACTACGGTTACCATTGTGTCAAGTCTTGAGAATTTGGATAAATCAATACCATTTGCTTCATCTACATAACTAAATGTTTGCGCAATGGGCAGAGGTTCGGAAATACCTGTCGATTCAATCAAAAGATAATCAAAGCGATTTTCTTTGGCTAAACGTTCTACCTCTTGCATCAAATCTTCACGAAGTGTACAACAAATGCAGCCGTTAGACATTTCAACCAACTTTTCTTCGGTTCTTGATAAAGTATTTTCTTGTTTTACCAACTGGGCATCTACATTGATTTCACTCATATCATTTACAATGACGGCAACCTTCAGGTTTTCTTTATTGTGTAAGATATGATTGAGTAAAGATGTTTTTCCAGCGCCTAAAAAACCGCTTAGGACTGTAACTGGGAGTTTTTTATGTGACATTTCTTGCAATTTCTAAGGTTGACTAAATGAGTGATAATTAAAGCAATTGACGAAAAATAGCCTACTAGATTCAAGTACTTGAAATCTTCTTCGAACAAAATGCAGCAGGCAAAAAGTGTGAAGAAGCTCCAAAAGGCAATAGTTATTTTGGAAGAAGTAGCTTCTTTAGTCGTGAAATAAACAGCGATGAAACAGATTGTTAGGAATAAGTAATCCCAATAATGGATTCCTTCATGAGATGAAATTTCCATTTTGGTTTCATAAAATGTTTTAACGAACATCACAATGGGTGTAGCTAAACAATGCACAAGGCAGATTCCTGAACCTGCTATGCCCAAGTAATCGTAAAGATATTTTGAGATTGAATTTTTCATATTTGCAACATTGTTGCAAATATAGAAGGAAGATTTTTTATTTTCGCAACAATAGTGCAAAAATATTCAGAACAAATATTATCTTTGCAACAGTATTGCAATTATATAAAAATCAACAGATATGAAATTGACAAAAAGATTACTCTTGACGCCAATGATAGCAATGGTTTTGCTTTCGGCTTGCAAAAAAGATGAACCTATCCCACAAGAAGACAATGAAAACTTAACTACGGTAAGTTTAAAATTTACGGAGAATGGCGTTACTAAAACATTTTCGTTCAAAGACCTTGATGGAACTGGAGGAAATGCGCCAACGATTGATAAGATTTCATTAGAAGTAAATAAGACTTACACTTTAGCAGTAGCGATTTTAGATGAAACAAAATCGCCAGTTGAAAATATTACAGAAGAAATTGAAGAGCAAAAAGATGAACATTTGTTTGAGTACATTTCTAATCCTACTTCATTATTGACATTTTCTGGAAAAGATAAAGATTCAAGAGGCTATGATGTTGGTTTGGCTGCAACAGTGAAAACGTCAGCCGCTGGCACAGGAAAATTGCAAGTTGTACTTCATCACCAACCACCAGTAAATGGTACTCCAGTTAAAAATGGTTCATTTACAGTTGGTAGCACAGATTTTGACGGAACGTTTGACGTGGAGATTAAGTAGATTTTAGAAGCAAGAAATAAGACTAAAGTATAATAGCTCTCTTTTATCTTGTCTCTTGCTTCTTGTCTCTGACTTGACAAAACCTCTTTAAAATTTCAACAAATCTCCTTTCTCAATTCCTTTCCTTTTGCAGTATCCTGCATTTACTTCTAACACATATTTTGCATTTTCGTAGGATGGAATCGCTTCTTCTGAAAATGGAATTCTGTTGGCTTGTATCGTTACGATTTTCTTTTGCTCATCTAAAAACATGATGTCTAGCGGAATAAAAGTATTTTTCATCCAAAAACTTTGTGGTTCATTGTTGGGCATGATGAATAACATGCCACAAGAATCGGGCATCGAACGACGAAACATTAATCCTTGTTCGGTTTCTTTGTCATTATCTGCAATTTCTATTGTTAACTTTTCTTTAATTCTCACAAATTCCAATTCTCCTTCTTTAGTAAAAACTGGTTCAGCAATATCTGTATTTGGACTGGTAATTGCTGTTTCAGTTTCGGCAGAAGGCGTATTGAAATAGCTAATTAAGCTTGAAGAGAAGAATCCACCCAAAAGTAGTACAAGTACTAAAAAGATAATAATTGCTTTTTTCATCGTATATAATTCTGGAAAGTATGTTGTTGAGTAATATTAGATTAATTAATGATTTTAGGATTAGAAAATTTGATTGAAATTTAAGTAATTTTACTTGTTATATATCCAATTTCAACGAAAACGCTTGCCCAATCATTTTATTTTAAAAGCATAAAAATTCTATTTTAACAATACAATTAAACAGATTGGCAGACTAATTTTAACATTAAAACTGTTTATACTTTAACTAACGTTGAAAAAAGCCTCTTTATAGACAAAAGTATTTTTATACTTCAGCCCAAAAGGCATTTCATCTACTTTAAAATGGACATATCCGAAATCATTAAATACTTATCTGATTCTAAAGAAATCATTGGTGCGGGTCTTTTTGCGATTACCTTTGTAGTATATGCCGAAAACGGATTGTTTTTTGCTTTTTTCCTTCCGGGTGATTATCTGCTTTTTTTAACGGGTGTTTTTGTAGGAACAGGCTTCTTGAAATATGCTATCGGAACAGTTTTATTGTACCTTTTTGTGGCGGCTGTTTTGGGCTCATTGACTGGCTTTCTGTTTGGGCGGTTTTTTGGGAGTAACCTCGAAAATAAACCAGATACTTGGTATTTCAAGCAAAAACATTTGGATTCTACTCGTGATTTTTTTGAAAAGTACGGTAGCCAAGCCTTAATAATTTGTCGATTTTTACCATACATTCGTACTTTTGCGCCAATTTTGGCAGGAATTAGTAGAATGAATTATCCCAAATACCTTTTTTATAATGTAGTTGGCGGAGCCGTTTGGGTGGGTTCTTTAGTAGGTGGCGGTTATTATTTTGGCGTAGAATTCCCTTGGATTATCAATTACGTTCATTACGTCATCTTTTTCTTTTTAGCAATTACTACTTTTACAGTGGTAAAAGGGTATCTGAATTTTCGGAATAAATAAAATCTCAGAACGAGATTCTCAATGACAATGCTTACAGATTTTGGTTATATCTTACTTTTTATCATTTCAGCGATAGTTTTTGTTGCTGTCATTTTGTTTCTCGCAAAACTCATTCGCCCCAATCGTCCGAATGAAGAAAAACTCACTACTTATGAATCTGGCGAAGAACCAGACGGAAACGCCAATGTCCGTTTTAACATTCGTTTTTATGTAATCGCCTTGATTTTTATCCTTTTTGATGTAGAACTTATCTTTTTATTTCCTTGGGCAACTGTTTTCGGGAATAAGCGACTAATTGCTGAAACAGATGGTTTGTGGGGTTGGTTTTCGTTGGTTGAAATGTTTGTATTTGTGGGCGTATTACTCATTGGTTTGGCTTATGCGTGGATAAAAGGACATTTAGATTGGGTGCGCCCTGAAGTAAAAACTACTGAATACGAATCAAAGATTCCAACATCACTTTACGATAAAATCAATCAAAAGTATAGCCAGTAAAACCATTAATATCTTGGAGAATCGTAGAAAAGCCTTCTTTTTTACCATTTATTGTCCTTTTCTAAATGTTGATGGCATGGCGATTTTCCCGTTTGTATTGGTCAAATCAAAAAATCCTCCTGGAGTATTGCTGAATCATGAGCGTATTCATCTTGCTCAACAAATTGAATTATTCATTTTGCCTTTCTATTGTTGGTACTTGTTGGCATATTGTTGGAACAGATTTAAAGGACAAAATCATCATCAAGCTTACCGAAATATTATTTTTGAAAAGGAGGCTTATGAAAATGACGAAAATCTACAATATTTAACAAATCGTAAAAATTGGGATTTTTTAAAGTATCGATAAATTACCATAAATTTTGCGGACAAAGTACTCGTCGGCGATTGTTCAACATTACGCCAATCACTACTTCATGTGAACCTCTGGAACGTTCTTTCAATCCCGATAAAGTAAAGTCGTAAGAGTAACCTAAATTAATTAAGGAGCTGATATTTACGCCTAACAACCCTACAAAAGCATCTTTATGTCTGTAAGAAGTTCCGAACCAAAATCTATCTCGGAAAACAGCTTTCACATTTACATCAAAACTTAAAGGAGCTTGTGCGACTCTTTTGATAAGCGTAGAAGGGATAATCGTCCAAGCGTCACTAATTTCTTGTCTGAAACCTGCTGTTAAAAAGTAATGAGGAATGGCATTTCCAATCCAACTTTGAGTATTGTTGTCTTTATTTTTATAATTAAAGCTGTTGAAAATAAATTGATTCGCTGAAATTCCAACAAAAAAAGTTTTGGAGTATAACCAAGTGCCTACATTCAGGTTGGGCTGAATGGCTGTCAGTTTAGAGCCTGCAACAATTACTTGATCTGGGTTGTCTTTTACTTGTACTTTACTAAAATCAACACCATACTGTGAGATTCCACCCGAAAACCCAACAGCTAATTTAATTTTATTGGTTACTGGAACATGTAAAGCGTAACTCAGATTCAAACTATTCTGAGTATTTGCGCCTGTTTTATCAGCAACCAAGATAAAGCCAATGCCATGATGGGCTGGTACTTTGGCAGAACCGTTGAAATTATTTGAAAGTGCCATTGGGCGACGAATAGATTTACTAAAATTGGGTCTTGCTCCAGTACTTGTAATATCTGTTTTGCCAATTGCTAAATGTGCCGAAACATAGTAAGTAAGTGGAGCGCCTTCAAAATCTGTCCATTGATTTCTGTAACCTGTTTTAATATCTGTATAGTCTTCAATCCCAGAAACGGCTGGGTTGATTAAATAACTGTTCATCATGTATTGACTATACTGTGGTTTGGTTTGGGCAACTGCCAAAAAATGAGCAGTAATTATCAAAAAGACAAGTATAATTTTTTGCATAAGAGCGATGAAGTTCACATTTTAAAATAAAGATAAGAATTAAAGAAGTTTTTTTTGTAATATTCTAACAACAGTCCAACCTTTTTAAAGGATTTGATGTCTCTTAGAGTACTTGTAGATAATTTATGGGGTAAATTGGCTTAAGCAGAAGGCTGATTGAGAATAGAATAGGGGAAAGAGCTTAGTTTATTGTCGTTCAGTTAAATAATTAATAATCAAAGATATAAGTAAAATAATTTGATTGTTTTGAAACCTTATTCCTTTTTATCACGTAAATGAAAATGAACGACGATTAGATTTTTCATGAAGTATATTCTAAATACATTTCATGAAAATTAAAGATAATTAAATAGCTTATGGAGAATATCGAAAGCCTTTAGGAAATTTCTAAAGGCTTTTTTGTTGAATTTTTTATAGGAAAAGAACAAAGTCTAAAAGTTCTACGTTAAACTTGTAATTCAAACAAGACTGTCTGGATTTTACATATCAAACGCATAAGGCAATAATGCAAATACATCAACTACCTTTAGAGACCGTAAATCAATTTTCGTCTCTTTTCTTAGACTTCATCAATCAAAACACAAAAACGAAAGATTTTTACGAGAATTATCCATCCATTCAAGGTTTTGAAAAACAAATTGCGCTAAAACAGTTTGATGTTACTAAACGCAAAGTTTTAGTAGAAACGTTAAAACAGCAGTATTCAGGTATAAGTAATCACCCAGATTTTGATATTCTTTTATCAGAAAATACTTTCACGGTTACAACTGGACACCAACTTAATATTTTTACAGGACCACTTTATGTGATTTATAAATTGGTTACGGTGATTAACTTGGCAAAATCATTAAAAAAAGCCTTTCCTGAGTACAACTTTGTGCCAGTTTATTGGATGGCAACTGAAGACCATGATTTTGCAGAAATCAATCATTTTTCTTTATTCGGAAAAAAACTAGCTTGGGAAACGGCTCAAAAAGGGGCAGTTGGAAGAATGAATCCTAAGGAATTGGAAAGTTTGATAACAGAAATGGCTGAATGTCCTGCTGTTTTCAAAGATGCTTATCTGAACAGCGAAACACTTGCAAATGCTGCCCGATGTTACGCCAACGAATTGTTCGGAAACCAAGGTTTAGTCTGTATTGATGCCGATGATAGAAACCTAAAAAAACTTTTTGCACCCATTATTAAAAACGATTTACTGCATCACACCGCTTTTGATGTTGTCTCAAAAACTTCTGAAAATCTCGAATCTTTGGGTTATAAAACCCAAATTTCCCCACGTGAAATCAACTTCTTTTATTTGGACAATGGTCTGCGTGAACGCATTATAAAAGAAGAAAATACGTATAAAATCCTCAATACTGATTTATCTTTTTCTGAAACAGAAATACTGACGATACTTGAGAATGAACCAGAAAAGTTCAGTCCGAATGTGGTATTAAGACCTGTTTACGAAGAAGTAATTCTTCCGAATTTGGCTTATATCGGCGGGCCTTCAGAAGTGCCTTACTGGTTGCAATTGAAGAGTATTTTTGATTTTCATCAAGTTGAATTTCCAATTTTAATGCCACGGAATTTTTGTTTGGTAGTTAACAAAGCAACAGCCAAGAAAATGGAAAAATTGGATTTAACGAGCGAAGATTTATTCTTAGATGAAATTAGTTTGAAAAAGAATTTCATTGAAAAACATACTGAAAATAGTTTAAGTTTATCAAGTGAGAGTAATGCTTTTGTGCAGGTTTTTGATGAAATTTTGGTAAAAGCTGTTAAAATTGATAAAACGCTTGAAGGCGCAGTAAAAGGCGAACAACAAAAAGTATTGAATGCCCTTGAAAACTTAGAAAAGCGTTTGAAAAAGGCTGAGGAAAGAAATCATGAAACTGAAGTAAATCAGCTTTTGGGCGTAAAACAAAAGCTTTTCCCGAATGGAACGCCACAGGAACGAAGCGAAAACTTCTTGAATTTCTATTTGAATAATCCTGAATTTTTAAATCAGGTTTCCGGAGTATTTGACCCGCTGAATTTTAAATTTTATGTAATTATAGAAGAATAAAAACATTTGTTCATAAAAAAAGAGGAAAGTATTCTTGTATACTTTCCTCTTTTTTTATGCCTTTTTGGATGATATTCAAGGAATTGGTAATACTTTGCTTTCCTTAAAAGTTGACAGAATGACCATCGTTTGTGTACCTGCAACTTCTTCAATTTCATTGATTTTTTCAAGCATCAATTTTTGATATGAAGCAATATCTTTAGCAATTATCTTCAATAAGAAATCTCCAGAACCTGTAACGTGGTGACATTCAATGACTTCTGGAATTTGGTTGATTTGTGCAACGAACGATTCTGTTACTTGTTTTTTATGTCCAATTAAAGTAACAGTAACGAATGTGGTAACTCCTAAGCCTACTTTTTCACGATTTAATTGTGCGTGATAACTTTCAATAATCCCCGCAGTTTCTAATTTTTTAACACGTTCAAGTGTTGGTGCAGGTGATAGTCCTATTTCTTTTGATAATTGTGCATTAGTAATTTTAGCATTTTGTTGTAAAATTTCTAATACTTTATGGTCTATTTGATCTAGTTTAATACTCATTTCTTCGGAGTTTAGAATTGATGAAAGCCAAAAACACCATTGATAATTTCAATGGTTTTCAGAATTACATGATTGTTAGTAATGGGTTATTTTTAGTGCGATAGGAAATCTATTGCAAATCTAATAGCTTTTTTGTGATTTTTATAAGAAATTCTACAAAAAAGCAGTTTTTTAGAATAATATTTTTATTATTCGGTAATTATATACCTATCTATTAATAAAATTCTGTGAAAACAGAATTTATAAATGAAAATAGGAAAATTCAAAACAGAATCTTATTTTGTATAAATGCCTACTTTCGCTTAGAAATTTTGTTGAAAGAAATTTTTCTTTGCAAAGTACATTTAAAACGAAAGTCTTCAGCAAGACTTTTAGCTTGATGTTTCGTTGCTCTGCCTTGTACACGTTCACGCCACATTCGCCACGACGAGGCTTTCATTTCTCTTCGCATCAATTCGATTACTTCTTGTTCTTTCAGTCCGAATTGTACTAGAATGGCGTCGAATGGAGTGCGGTCTTCCCATGCCATTTCAATTATTCTATCAATATCTTGTTCGTTAAGTAATAAATCTTTCAATGTTATGTTTATGAATTAGTGAGTTGTGATTGCGGAAATCGTTTCAACAATGGTCATTCTGATAGTTGATATTTTTAAACTATGTATAAGTTATGAGTTGGAAACTCGTTCCACTGACATTCTAAAGCCCATTGCTTATAACCTTCGTAGCTAAAAAATGTTTTTTAAATCTGATTTGCTAGAAAACGCTGATTCATTCCCTAAAAAATCCGTAATTTCGTAAGATAGTCTTGTCACGATTTTGTTAATTAGCAAAACAAATGCTAATATGCGATAACCAACAAATTGATAACGATTCAGCTTATGGCAGAAGAAGAAAAAAAATCACTTAATTTCCTTGAACAAATTGTAGAAGAAGATTTACAATCGGGTAAACACGGTGGACGTGTTTTGACTCGTTTTCCACCTGAACCTAATGGATATTTACACATTGGGCATGCTAAATCAATTTGCTTGAACTTTGGCTTGGCTGCAAAATATGGCGGACAAACGAATCTTCGTTTTGATGATACTAATCCAGAAAAAGAAGAGACAGAATATGTAGATTCTATCAAAGCTGATGTACGTTGGCTTGGATTTGAATGGGCTGGCGAAGAATTGTATGCTTCTAATTATTTTGAAAGCCTTTATCAGTTTGCTGTAACACTTATCAAAAAAGGTTTGGCTTATGTAGATGACCAAACGTCTGAGCAAATCGCTTCTCAAAAAGGTAACCCTAATTTCCCCGGTGAAGATAGCCCTTACCGTTATCGTACTGTGGAAGAAAATTTAGATTTGTTCAGTAGAATGCGAGCTGGTGAGTTTGGAGATGGAGCCAAAGTATTGAGAGCTAAAATTGATATGGCGCATCCGAACATGCACATGCGTGATCCTTTGATGTATCGTATTAAACACGCTCCGCATCACCGTACTGGTGATACTTGGTGTATTTATCCGATGTATGATTTTGCCCATGGCCAGTCGGATTCTATCGAAGAAATCACCCATTCTGTTTGTACTTTGGAGTTTGATGTTCATCGTCCATTATACGAATGGTTTATCGAAAAATTAGGCATTTATCCTTCGCATCAATACGAATTTGCCCGTTTGAATCTTACTCATACAGTAATGAGCAAACGCAAATTACTTCAATTAGTGAACGAAGGAGTGGTAGATGGTTGGGACGACCCACGTATGCCAACGATTTCTGCATTGCGTCGTCGTGGTTTTACGCCAGCGTCAATTCGTAATTTTTGCGAGAAAATTGGTGTTGCCAAAAGAGATAATTTAATCGACGTAGGAGTATTAGATTACTGCGTTAGAGAGGATTTGAATAAATTGGCGACGAGAGTAATGGCGGTTTTAGACCCATTAAAAGTAGTTATTACCAATTACCCTAAAGGCGAAGTAGAAGAATTACAAGTAGAGAACAACCCAGAAGACGTAAATTCAGGAAGTCGTGCTGTACCATTTAGTCGTGAGATTTATATTGAACGAGATGATTTTATGGAGGTTCCGATGAAGAAATTTTTCCGTTTAGGTCCTGGTTTGATGGTTCGTTTAAAAGGTGCTTATATTATCAAATGTGATGATTTCATCAAAGACGAATTTGGTAATATTACCGAACTTCATTGTAGTTATATTCCAGAAAGCCGTTCGGGTTCTGATACTTCTGGTATCAATGTAAAAGGGACGATTCACTGGGTGTCAATTCAACATGCCGTAAAAGCAGAAGTAAGAATCTATGATAGATTATTGATTTTGGAAGATGCTTCGCAAGTAGGAGATGACTTCAAGAAATTTATCAATCCAGATTCTTTGACAGTTCTTCCTGAAGTATTTGTAGAACCTAGTCTGAAAGAAGCGAAAGTAGGAACCAATTACCAATTTATGCGTAAAGGCTATTTCTGTTTAGATTTAGATGCTACAGAAGAACACTTGGTTTTCAATAGAACCGTAGGCTTGAAAGATACTTGGGTAAAAGAGAAAAGTAAGTAATAAGGATTCTTTGCTATAAAAAAGGTTGCTAATATTTGTACAAGAACAAATGTTAGCAACCTTTTTCTTTTAGTAAGAAGCTTGATAATCAATCGTAAAAACAGTAATTGATATTTTGTCTTTACTTACTTTAATGGGGAAAATATTACCATTGCCATCGAAAGAGTTTGCGTATAATCCTTTATCGCCTTCACGAACAAATAAAGAATATCGTCCTTCTTCTAGGCTTACACAAAATTTACCATCTTCATCAGATTTTACACTTTTAATAAATTTGGTAGCAATGGTTTGATAAAAACCGTTTTCACGGGTTGTTTCTGCGGTATTTGTAAGGTCGTAAACAACTAATTCTCTTTGTGCTGGTTTGGCTTTCGGTGTTGGTTTATCAGGTGAAGGCATCATATTTCCAGCCTTCCAGAAAATAGTTCCACAAATTCCCTGCTGTACCAAAGCCGAACTACTGGAGTCTGCTTTAGCACCAGTGGATGTTTCGTTGTTTGAAATTATCTTTTGTACAGAAGCAGGAAGTGTAATTTTCCTTTTTAATTTTTTCTTGGTCTTCTGTCCAAAAGTACCAATCATCGAAAGGCACCCTAGAATGAGTATGAAGATTTTTACTTTGATCATATCAAAGATTATTTTCTCTTGAACAATGAATCAACAAATTCTTTTTTATTGAAAACCTGTAAATCTTCTATTTTTTCACCCACACCAATGTATTTCACAGGAATTTTAAATTGGTCAGAAATTCCGATTACTACACCACCTTTGGCAGTCCCATCTAATTTAGTGATAGCCAAAGCCGTAACGTCTGTAGTTTTTGTAAATTCTTGTGCTTGGATAAAAGCATTTTGTCCTGTAGAACCATCTAAAACCAATAAAATCTCATGCGGAGCATCAGGTAAAAACTTCTGCATCACACGCTTGATTTTAGAAAGCTCATTCATCAAGTTTACTTTATTGTGCAAACGCCCAGCCGTATCAATAATTACAACGTCAGCTTCTTGTTCAACTGCTTGTTTTACGGTATCATAAGCCACAGAAGCAGGATCGCTGTTCATTCCGTGGTCTATTACAGTTACGCCTACTCTTTGTCCCCAAAGTTTCAATTGGTCAACAGCAGCGGCTCTAAAAGTATCGCCTGCACCTAATATTACTTTGTTTCCTGCTTTATGAAATTGCGAAGCCAGTTTTCCAATGGTAGTTGTTTTACCAACGCCGTTGACGCCCACAACCATAATCACATAAGGCTTCACATTTGCTTTGAAGGCATTTGAAACATCGTCAGATTTATTTTGTGCCAATAATTCAGCAATTTCTTCTCTGAGTAATCCGTCTAATTCGGCTGTTGTTACAAATTTATCTCTGGCTACACGTTCTTCAATTCTACGGATAATTTTAAGGGTTGTATCAACGCCAACATCCGAAGAGATTAAAATTTCTTCTAATTCATCTAATACCTCTTCATCGACTTTAGATTTGCCGACCACCGCTCTACTCAATTTAGAAAAAAGCCCTTCTTTGGTTTTTTCTAATCCTTTATCAAGCGTTTCTTTTTCTTCGGTATTTAAGGTTTCTTTTTTCTTAAAAAAATCAAATAAGCCCATGTTTTGGTTATCAGTTTTCAGTTATCGTTTTGGTTTGTAGCAGTCAACTATTGGAGATTCAATATCATTAGCTGAAATTACCCAATTTTTTCTCTTTAAACTAATATTAAATAAGCTACAAATTTTCCAAATATAAAACAAAAAAAGTCCCCTAACTTTATTTAGATAGGGGACTTTCTTTAAAGTCGAAAAGATTAACCTTTCAACGCTGCTGCTACTTCGTCTTGAAGAACGATTTCTTCTTTGAATGTGTAAGCACCAGTAGCAGGGTTTTTCACTGCTTTAACGATTTTTGCGTATTTTACGCCACCTTCTTTCTTAAGGGTTGCAACTACTTTCTTTGCCATTTCTTTGTATAAGTTATTGTTATCCGTTTTGAGTTATCGACTGATTACAACCTAATTGATGAGCAAACTCAGCAATTACGATAACACAGACTTGATAACTTGTAATTGACAACTAAATGAATTACTTAATTTCTTTATGAACAGTCACTTTCTTCATGAAAGGATTGTATTTCTTCAACTCTAAACGAGCTGTAGTGTTTTTACGGTTTTTCTTAGTGATGTAACGAGACATCCCTGGAACGCCTGAAGTTTTTTGCTCAGTACATTCCAAAATCACTTGGATTCTATTGCCTTTCTTAGCCATTGCTTTGTTTGCTTAATTGGTTATAAAAAATCGTTTTCTATTGATTATCAGTAAATTACAACCAAATCAAACTGAAAAACGAAGATGTGTCTTTGAAACAGGACTGCAAAGGTAGTAAATGTTTGAGTTTTAGACAAATATGTTTTCAAAAGTTTTTAATAAATATTTGTATAAAGTGAAAAATAGTCAATTTTAGCCCTTTTTAACCCAATTTATCTTTGAATCTTTCATTTTTCAAGAATATTTGTTCGCCTCTTCAACGATTCTTCGCTTCTTAAAATCTGTATTATTTCAAGATTTTGATAATCAAACTTGTAAAATACCTGTTTTAAATTCTTTTGTAATTGGTGAATGATTCGCCGCTGCAATACTTGTTGAAATGATACTTCTCGTAGCTAATGGCTCTATAATTTCATCTACCCATAATCTTGCAGCAGCATAATAAGGCGTAGTTTGTGTGTTGTATTTGTCTTTGATTTCCTTCAAAATATTATCCTCGTCTTCTTTGCTGATTACTTTTCCTTTCGCTTTCATTGATGCTACTTGAGTTTGTAATAAAGTTTGCGCAGCTTGTTCACCGCCCATTACGGCAATTTTTGCACTTGGCCAAGCATAAATAAAACGTGGGTCGAATGCCTTGCCACACATGGCATAATTGCCTGCTCCGTAAGAATTTCCAATGATAATTGTGATTTTTGGAACGATAGAATTAGACACTGCATTCACCATTTTAGCACCATCTTTAATAATTCCTGAATGTTCTGAACGGCTACCGACCATAAAGCCTGTAACATCTTGCAAGAAAATCAAAGGGATTTTCTTTTGATTGCAATTCATGATAAAACGAGCGGCTTTATCGGCTGAATCATTATAAATTACTCCACCGATTTGTACTTCACCTTTAGTGTTTTTGATGACTAATCGCTGATTCGCCACAATACCAACTGCCCAGCCATCAATGCGAGCATAGCCACAAATAATTGTTTTTCCATACTCTTTTTTAAATTCATCAAACTCGGATTCATCTACCAAACGTTCGATGATTTCACGCATATTGTATGGTTTGGTTCTGAGTTCTGGCAAAATATCCAATATTTCTTCCAAATTTTTAGTCGGACTCTTTGGAGTACTTCTATTAAAGCCAGCTTTTTCAAACTGTCCTAATTTACCAATGGTTCTTTTGATTTGGTCGAGACATTCTTGTTCGGTATCAAACTGATAATCGGCATTGCCCGAAATAGCATTATGCGTATTGGCTCCGCCCAAGGTTTCAGCATCAATTTCTTCACCAATGGCAGCTTTTACTAAATAAGGTCCTGCCAAAAAGATAGAACTTTGTCCTTTTACCATTAGCGTTTCGTCCGACATGATTGGCAAGTAAGCACCACCTGCCACACAACTTCCCAACACAGCAGAGATTTGGGTGATTCCCATCGCACTCATGATAGAATTATTGTAGAATACTTTACCGAAATGTTCTTTGTCAGGAAAAATTTCGTCTTGCATCGGTAAAAAAACGCCTGCGCTATCTACCAAGTAAATGATTGGTAATTGATTTTGCATGGCAATTTCCTGAAAACGAAGGTTCTTTTTACCCGTAATCGGGAAGTAAGCACCTGCCTTTACAGTTTGGTCGTTGGCAACGATAACACACAATTGTCCCGAAACATAACCTAAACCACCAACTGTTCCACCCGCTGGACAACCACCATATTCTTCGTACATTTCATATCCTACAAAAGCGCCAATTTCTTGAAATTCGCTTCCTTCATCTATTAAATAATCAATGCGCTCACGGGCTATTAATTTGCCACGTTCATGTTGCTTTTGAATATTTTTAAGACCACCACCTTCTTTTATTTTTACTAAACGTTGCTTCATTTCTGAAAGCAATTGTTCATGAAATACTTTATTTGATTCAGACATAATTTTAGGAGATTTGAGATTATTGATGAATTGTAAATGGTATTATTGTTGGATAATTTACAATTATTTTTTGATAGTGTAATTTTCTGATAAAAATGGATTTTCAGTAGAATGTTTGGAGATAAGCTTGATAAAGTATTTTATGATGTTGGATAATTCGTATTTTGATACGCTAAGAATTTGTTTTCGTTTTAGAATCGAAATATTATTTGTTTGAATAAAATTTAAAAAACTTTTTTTAGATTACTCCACAAAAAAAGCCAGAAGAATTGCTTCCTCTGGCTTCAATATAAATCATACTTTATTACTCTTCTAAATCTGCTTCTTCTAAGATATAATTCATTTCATAAATATCATCAGCATTGAGCTTGAGTTTACCTTTGAAAGTGTGCATTTCATCTGTTTTGTATTTATGAGTGGCACCTTTTTTAGGCTTTAAAGACATGACAGATTCTGGACCAGCACCACCACAGAAAAAGCACTGACTGTATGGAAATGCCGAAAGTACATACATATTCGTAGCAGCATCCACAGGAATTACATAGCCTTTAATGATTACTTCTTTATTTTCTAATTTCTTTATGCCTGGGCCAAAAGTTGGATATAGCATAAAAATAGATTCTTGTGGATACCATTTTTTCTTGAAAACGACATCTTTCAGAATATCCCAAGTAAGTTTTTCAGCAGGTAAAGCCACTGGCTTTTTCATGGGTGTTGCAGCCGATAAAGCCAAAAATAAAACACCGAATACGAGTAATGATTTTATTTTCATTTTTAGTTTTTTGTTGATTTGTTGTTAGCCTTGAGCAAAGAGCCATAAGCTGTGAGCTAAAAAATGGAAAACTTAAAGCTCGTAGTTCAAGGTTTATTTAGTTTTTACTGATTTTTTAGTAAGCTTTGATGAGCTATGAGCTAAAAAAATGAAAGCTCAAGGCTCATAGCTCACAGCTAAAAGCTATTCATCCGCTAAAGTTCTTGAAATATCTATTTTATAAATACCCAAAGATGGAATAGCTGCTGCCAATAAACCAATGAATAATGCTCCGAGGAATAACCAAAATTCTTCTGTCAACAAAGATAAAACGTTGAAGTCGTAATGAAAATTTTGTTCTACATTTTTCGACATCAACCAAAGTCCAAGCCTACTTAATGCCACGCCAAATACAAAACCAATCGTGCTGATTATCAAGCCTTCTAAGAGTAAAAGAAAGAATAATTTGGTTCTACTTGCTCCCATCGAAAGCATCAGAGCCATCTCATATTTTCGCTCTTTGAGTGAATTATACAGTGAAACAAATACACTTAAACCCGAAACGATGATGATGACCAAAGCAATAATTTTTAAAGTATCAATGCCAAAACCCATCAAAGCAAACAAACGATTGATTTCGATGGCAGGTGAAGCCGTTTGCATAGTAGTATTTTGATTGATACTCCTTGCCATCATCATGCCCATCGCAGGATTTCTGAATTTTATCAGCATCGAAGTAATTTCTTTAGCTTCTTCGTCATGATGATGTTCTTCGTCCATACTTGTTTCTTCTTCTAAAAGCTTCAAGGCATTTGCTCCTTTGCCAACTTCTTCTTCGTGGTGGGAATCATGTACCGCCCAAACACTTTCGAGCGGTGTCACCATCAATTGGTCGAGTACCGAATTGGTATTTTTCAAGATACCAACTACTTTAAATTTCTTTTCTTCGTGAACGTCTCCTTCTTGATCGTAGCCATGTTGCGAAGCAAAAGTATCACCAACTTTTAGTTCCAAATTTTTGGCAACTTTCGAACCTACGACCATTTCCATTGCTCCCGAAAATACTTTTCCAGCTTCATATTCAGCTTCAAAATGTTGTAGGTACTTTTCGTTTGTACCCACAATTCTATAACCTTGATAGCTATCGCCCATAGATAATGGAATGACTGATTTCACTAAAGGATTACGAGTAAGACGGTTGGCTTCGTCCAAAGAAATATTCCCTGTCGGAGCGTCAATTTGGTAAATACTGGCTAAAATTAATTGTAGCGGACTCCCTTTTGCCCCAACAACCATATCGATGCCTGCTACATTTCGGGTAAATTTTTCTTCTAACTGTTTACCAGCCAAGAGCAACAACGAAATAATGGCAATACCCAAAGCCATTAATAAAATACTTAAAAAACTGGTGAGTGGTTTGTCTTTAAGGTTACTCCAAGATATTTTTAGTAAGTTCATCTGCTATAAATTTATACGTTTTTCCACCACATCTTTTAGGCGTTGGTCGTGCGTAACTACTACCAAGCTTGCTCCAATTTCTTCAATTTGCTTTTTCAATAAATCCACTACTTTCAAGCAATTATCATCGTCCAAACTTGAGGTTGGTTCGTCTGCCAAAATCACAGAAGGTTTATTCATCAAGGCTCTGGCAATACTTACTCTTTGCTGTTCGCCTTGTGATAATTGCGTGGTTTTTTTATGCAAATGTTCGGCAAAGCCCAAGCTTTCTGCCAAATGTTTGGCGAGGTCTTTTGCTTGAGATTTTCCTGCTAAATAATTTGCTAAAAGTAAATTCTCTAATACCGAAAGTGAATGAACAAAATGAGGTTTTTGATAAATAATTCCTACATTCTTTGCTCTGAAATCTGCTGCTGAACTGACTGAAAAATCACTAATTTCTTGGTTATTAATCTGAATTTTACCACCCGAAGGTTTCAATAAAAGAGCCATTAAATGTAAAAAAGTAGTTTTACCTCTTCCTGATTTACCCAAAATAAGCATTGTTTCACGGTCTGAACAGGAAAAGTCTGGAAAAGTAAAGCTCTTTTCACAGGAATAAGAGAAGGTTAAGTTTTGGGTGGCTATCATGCTGTTGATGTTTTTACAAAGATAACCAATGCAATGATATTGCAAGAAGTTTGAAGAATAGTTTAATAATTAGGCTATAGGAATTTAATGGGACATAGCTAAATAAATACAATATCGTCCATTGTTTTTGTTTTGGTAATAGTTTAGCTTTAGCGTAGATTTTATATTATAATATCACCTGTTTTTGTGTGATTTAAATTTAATAAGTTCTGTAAAGCATTTTCAATCAAAAATTCTATAATCAAACATTACATGAAAAAACTACTATTTTCTTTATTCATTACAGTTCTGTCACACTATTCTAGCAAAGCTCAAAAAGAGTTTATGGTGGGTTATGTTGTTAATAATGCGGGCGATACTATCCGAGGCAAAATTGATAACAAAAAATGGGTTCAAGCTCCTTCTCAGATTACATTCAAACAAGAAAATCAAAATGCTATTAAGTATAGACTAAGCGATATTCAAAGCTTTGCTATCAATAATGAGGCAACTTATGTACGCAAGAAAATATCCTTGGATATTACCCCACACATGTCTGCTAAGTTATTACATAGCTATGATAGAGTACTTGTGGATACTACTGTGTTCCTGAAACAATTGATAAAAGGAAGGCTAAATTTATACTACTTGAAGGATGGTAACACAAAAGGACATTTCTTTATAGAGAAACTGAATGAACCAATTCAAGAGCTTATCGACCATCGTTTTCTTAGAAAGACGGAATCTGGTACTTTTGAAGTACATCTTGATACATACAACAAACAGTTGTATGATTTATGTGAGGACTGTTCAAATTATTCAGGGAAAATATTCAAGTACCCTTATCAAGAAACCGCACTAAGTCCATTAATATTAAAATATAACCTGTTTTTTGGAGATAATAAAGCTCTTGAATTATCAAAAAAAGAGAAGTTTAAATATACCTTTTTCCTACATGCTGCCATAGGAACTTACAGCTTTAATATTGATAGAAATTTATCTTATTATTCAGAAAACTATAATAAATCGGGATTGAAATCTGCATCAGTTGGAGCAGGGGTATTGTTTGACCTACCTTCAAAAAGAGGAAGATTAGGCATTAAAATAGAATTATTATATAATCACTACGAAGAGGATGTACAGTTATATCATACATATGAAATACCTACTAATACTTCTTATTTAGGATTATACATTGGTCCCCAATTTTCAATTTATAAAAATGTGCCTAAAAAGATTAATGTTTATTTGAATGCTGGGTTATCTCTAGAAAAGAGATTAGCTGAAAAAAGTACAGACTTTATTTATCAGGGTTTAGGTAATGCAGTGGGCTATAAACTGGGAATAGGTACAAAAATTAGTAGAATGAATGTTGAACTATCTTACAGTAAAACAGACGCTGGACTTAGACCTTTTGTTTACATAACAGGTAATATCCAAAAAGTTTCACTTGCACTTAGCTATGCGCTTGGGGAAAATAAGTAATATTTCATAATGATACTCTTCCTACAAATTTTTGGGAAGAGTATTGTTTTAAAACAAATAAAACATTCCTAAGCTAGTGTAATTAGATAGATTTCCATTAATGTCTAAGCTATGACTATTTTGTGAAAAGAAATCGTTACTACTATTTAAATAAGTATAATTCAGTGCAAATTGTCCTAGACTCATATTGAGCATGATTTTGTCCTTTATTTGATAGACAAAACTTAAAGGGGAAAAATCAATACTTGTATTTATTCCTTTGTTGTTTAATATCTCTGAAGACTCTGTTTTTCCTATCACTCCAGCCAAAGTAAAATTACTTTTAGGAGCAAAATAGAATTGATCAAATATCTTTATGAATTTTCCAACTTGTACAGCTGGACCAAGACTAATTTGTTGGGAGAAGCTTGTTACTTGGTTAAGAGAATGTCCTCCTAAAACAAAACCATAGGCTACATAGGAATTATTTTTTCTGATTTTCCCCGCTAAAAAGCTTATACTTACATTTGTATTCGTCGCTGAATATGGACTGCTGAACTTATATTTATATGTATCGTGATTTAATGATAATGACAGGTTACCACTATAAATCCTTTTGTCAATTAAACTTTGTGAGAATAAATTGAGCGAAGATAGCCAACAAAAGATAGAGATAAGTATAATTTTCTTCATTTTGGTACAAGTTTTAATAGAGATAAATAAACTTTTCAATCATCTAATTTTCAAATTTATGTTTACTTGAAAGCTATAAATATGAAAGCAATTTATTTAATTTCAATATTAATTCAATTAAATATCTACTATGAGCTCAATATATACAGTTATTAGACTACTAGAGTTAATGATTTGAATTTAGATTTTAGCCAGTGTATTGCCAATTTTTTTTCGTAAAATTGCTTTACATTAAACAATTTTAAAGGCTTTTATAAGGTAAATGTTGTGTTTTAATAAAGACAACATAAAACTTACCTCGATATAATATATGACTTCAAGAGAAAAAATAAATCAAGTATTTGAAGAAATGGGTAAGGTGGTGGTTGGTCATGAAAAATTGACGAATCGATTACTCATTGGTTTGTTTACTGGCGGACACGTTTTATTGGAAGGTGTGCCGGGTTTGGCTAAAACATTATCTGTAAACACTTTATCAAAAATTCTTAAACTAGATTTTCATAGAATTCAGTTTACGCCTGATTTACTTCCTGCCGATTTGATTGGAACGATGATTTACAGCCGTAAGTCAGATGATTTCGAAGTGAAAAAAGGTCCTGTTTTTGCCAATATTATTTTGGCTGATGAAGTAAACCGTGCGCCTGCAAAAGTACAATCTGCTCTTTTGGAAGCGATGCAGGAAAAACAAGTAACCATTGGTGATTTTACTTATCCGCTTGATAAACCTTTTTTGGTATTAGCTACCCAAAACCCTGTTGAGCAAGAAGGTACTTTCCCTTTGCCTGAAGCACAAGTAGATAGATTTATGCTAAAGGTTTTTGTGGATTATTTGAATAAAGAGCAAGAGTTGGAAGTAATGAGGAAGATGTCGAACATGGATTTTAATTATCAGCCTCAGGCGATTCTTGATAAAGAAGACATTTTTAAAATCCGAAAAGAGATTAACGATATTACGATTTCTGAAACGCTTGAAAAATATATTATTGAACTTATTTTTGCCACTCGTAAACCGGGTGATTATGGACTCAGAGAGGAAGCTCGTTATGTACAATTTGGGGCATCGCCTCGTGCAAGTATCAATTTGAATTTGGCTGCAAAAGTATTGGCATATTTGGATGGGAGAGATTATGTATTGCCAGAAGATATTAAAGAAATTGCACCAGATGTACTGAACCATAGAATTATGCTCAATTATGAAGCCGAAGCAGATGGTATTACAACAATGCAAGTAATTGATACAATTCTGAGAAGAGTAGCTATTGGTAGATAAAAAATAATGGGAATGATTTCAAAGTCATTCCCATTATTTTTTGCCAAGTAAATATTCATCACTAAATGATTTATTCTACAAATTCCTTGTTGTGAATTTCGCTTTTGATAATGAATAATGGTCTGTTTTTAGACTGGAAAAATACTCTAAGAATATATTCACCGAGTACTCCTAATGCAAATAATTGTACACCACTAAACAGTATAATCATGAAGAGCAAAGCAGGAAAACCTTCGATAACTTCTTGGAAATAATACTTCTTAATCAGTACGCTAATAAAATAAATCAATGAAACGATAATTGAAAATACTCCTAAGCGTGACACAAATTTGATGGGAAATTCACTAAAATTAAAAATGCCACTGTAGGCTAAATTGAAAAGTTGTTTGAAAGAATACTTCGATTCTCCTGCATGACGTTCTTCTCGTGCATACTCAACACCAATTTGTTTAAAGCCAACCCAAGTACGCATTCCTCTTAAGTAACGACTTTCCTCTGGCATTTTATTCATGATATTGACTACTCTGCGACTCATTAAAGCAAAATCACCACTATCTAATGGAATATCCACATAAGCGATACTTTTCAGTAAGCGATAGAAAAGATAATAAGCGCTTCTTTTTACAAAATTCTCTTTTCGTTGTTTGCGTACTGCATATACAACATCATAACCTTGTTTTAAATAAGGATAAAATTCGGTTAATAATTCTGGTGGATCTTGTAAATCGCCATCAATCACCATGACGGCTTCGCTACCTTTTGATACTGCCAAACCAGCAGTAAGGGCTAATTGGTGTCCGTGATTTCTGGCTAAAAATAAGCAATGATATCTTTCGTCGGTCAAAGCCAAAGCCTGCATCAGCTCTGCTGTGTTGTCACGACTTCCATCATCTATCAAAACAATTTCAATGCTTTCTTGAACCGAATCCATTAAGTTATTTAACCTTTCTACTAAAAATGGAAAAGTCTCACTTTCGTTATAGAGCGGGGCGATAATTGAAATTTGAGGGGTTTTCAAGGAATTAAAATGTTTGTGGGTGAAGGCAAGTCAGCGTTATGAATTGTGAATTTCAAACATTGATATATGCTACTTGTCAATATAAATTGCTATTTGAAAAGTCCGTATTTAAGAATACAATAAATCGCTCTGAAACCATCTTTCCAGTTTATTTTTTTGCCTTCTGCATAAGTTCTTCCATAGTACGAAATCCCTACTTCATAAATACGAATATTCTTAATTCTTGCAATTTTAGCAGTTACTTCTGGTTCAAAACCAAAACGATTTTCTTCTAAATGAATCCCTTTGATAATATCGGCACGAAACAGTTTGTAGCAAGTTTCCATGTCGGTAAGGTTCAAATTATTAAGCATATTGCTTAAAAAAGTAAGGAATTTGTTCCCAATTGTATGCCAAAAGAATAGAATTCTGTGGGCACGTCCACTGGCAAATCTTGAGCCATAAACAACATCAGCATGTCCATTGACAATTGGCATCAACAAGATATTATATTCGTTAGGGTCATATTCTAAATCGGCATCTTGGATGATGATTAAATCGCCAGTTGCTTTTTGAATACCAGTTCTAATGGCGGCTCCTTTACCTTGATTGACAGCATGGCTGTGATAACTAATCGGGAAATTATGTTGATTGATGTACTTTTCTATTTCAGTATTTGTATCATCTGTAGAACAGTCATTAACCACAATTACTTCTTTTTCGATGTCATTTACCAATTGTAATGCCCTGACTTTATCAAGAATTAAATGGATGGTTTTGGCTTCATTATAAGAAGGAATGACAATAGAAAGTTTCATTGAGTAAGAAAATTTAGGATTGGTTTATCGGTATAAACAAGTAAAGAATGTGTTGTTGAATAGATTCTGTGATAGAGAAATGAATCAAATCGTTCTGTACACGATAAACCTTAATTATAATTAGCCTCAAATATAGCGTAAAAAGTTTAGATTAAGCCTTTTGCTGTTCCAAAACCTGATTTGATTTTCCTTTTCAGCGTACTCAGTTTTTAGAGAATTTACTCTTTTTGAGCAATGGATACACTAAAACAGAAGCTAAAATGATGAATGTTCCTGCATAAAAACCTGTTGTCATCTGTTCTTTTTCTCCGAAAATTAAATAGGCTAAAATGATACCGTAAACGGGTTCAAGGTTTAAAGTAAGATTGAAAGTAAATGCCGAAAATTTTCGAATCAATTCTACTCCTTCGGCAAAAGCATATACTGTACAAACAAAAGCTAAAATCATTATCCAAAGCCAATCTAAACCTTGTGGTATGATTTTGAAATCGACACTTCCTTCAAAAAATAAATACACAACTGGCACAAAAGTGAAAATGGCAGCACCCAACATCTCATAAAATGTAATGATTTGTGGACTATGATGTTTGGCAAATCTGGAATTGATTACAGAAAAAAGAGCACTCAGAAATGCTGAGAAAACACCTACAAAAAGCCCAAGAATATGATTTACTTCAAACAAAAAGATTAAGTACAAACCTACAATTACCATCAAGCCCAAACCAACTTCTATAACCCTGATTTTTCTTTTATCCCAAATCGGTTCTAACAAACTTGTCCACAATGAGCCAGTTGAAAAACCTGCTAAACAAATGGCTACTGTCGATATTTTGGCAGCATAGAAAAACGTGAACCAGTGTAAAGCAATAATTCCGCCTGTTGCTAATAATTGCCAAGTAGCTTTGGTAGAAACTTTAATGGAAACGTTTTTCAAGTATAAATAAATAAACAAACCACCCGAAGCCAGGAGTGTTCTGAAAAAGACAACGCTTAAAGAATGTGCCGAAATTAATGCACCTAAAATAGCGGTAAACCCAGCGATGAGTACAACTAAATGGAGTTGGAAATAATCTTTTATACTGTTTGTTTTCATGAAGTTTTTTCGCCAAATGTTAATGGCAAATCACGTTAAAAAATGTTTTGATTCTATCTTTTTCATTAGAGTCTGACTTAAGTCCAACCCTATTGGAAAAGAGGAAATTAACCTGTAAAAACTCCGAACTACCTCGGCACGGTATAATATAGAATAACGCCAATACCTGTAAAAACTAAATTCGGCAACCAGACGGCTAGGAGCGGAGGCATTCCGCCAGATTGTGCAATTCCTTTACTCATCATAAAGAATAAAATATACAAAAAGGCTAACATAAAGCCCAAAGCAATTTGAAAACCGACTCCGCCTCTTGATTTACGAGCAGAAACAATTACGCCAATAACACTCAGAATAATTACGGCAAATGGGTTGGCAAAACGTAAGTATTTCTCAATCAAGAAAATCTCAATGCCATCTGCTCCACGACTTCTGATTTGACTAATGGTTCTTTCTAGTTCAGAATTAGTTAACGTTTCATGAATTTGATAAGTACTTTCAAAATCTTTGGGAAGCAAATTGAGTGTTGTGTCAATTTTTGTTCCGTAAGTTAATTTTTGTTTGCCGTCAGGTAAGAATGTTCTTACTCGGTAATCAAAAATCGACCATTTTCTTCTGGTAGAATCCCAAGTGATATGGTCGGCAAGTAATTTGGTCTTTAATTCATGTCCTTCAATTTTATCTAAAGAAAATTTATAACCTGTTTGCGAACCTGTATCGTAGCTTTCCATATAGGCGTAATCGTGTGGACCAATTTTGATATGCACATCTCTGCCACTATAATAATAAGAACCTACTACGTACTTTCTTTCAAAGGCAATTCGGGTTTTATTGGCATTAGGAATTACCCAACCAACCATAAAAAAAGTAAGAATCCCAACGATGGAAGAAGCAATAATATAAGGACGGATAAAACGAGTAAAACTTACTCCTGTACTCAGAATCGCAATAATTTCGGTGCGAGCAGCCAAATTAGCGGTAAAGAAAACCGTAGCAATAAACACCATTAGCGGACTAATATAATTAGCCCAATAAGGAATAAAATTGAGGTAATAGTCAACCAGAACAGCGTGAAGAGAAGCTTTATTATCGATGAAATTGTCGATTTTTTCAGTATAATCAATCACCATAATAATAGAGACGATGATTAACACGGCAAAAAAATACGTTGTAAGGAATTTTTTAATGATGTATAAATCAAGAATTTTCATTTTTCTGTAAGTCACAATAGCGCCAATCGCAGCTATTCAAATCATAATATTTTACAAAGCTACGAATAAAAAAAAACTCTCAGGTTTGAAGTCATCATTTGCAGGATTAAAAATTGTTAATAAGCACTCGATGAAGGAATTAAGACTGCATCTAAGAAACTTTAGGTGATTTGTATTTCTGCGGTTTTGTTCAGTTTTATACGGAAAATTGCGTGAAAAAGATGGAAAATCCTATCTCCGAGATAGGTTGTCCTATCTTTTTCACGCAAAAAACCGCAAAAAAGATGCGTTAACCTATCATTTAGATAGCTTCACCTATCAAAATGATGGAACAAGCTATGAAAAAGACCCAACGACCTATCTAAAAGATAGCTTGTTCATTCTTTGAGATAGGTTCAAGCTTGTTTTTGATTAAAAAAGATGTCTTTAAGATTCTTGACTCATCTTTTAGCATTTACGGAAAATTTAACCGAATAATAAGTTTTTTGGAGATAAATGGCAGTTTGACCCCAATCCTTTACCCTATAGCGATTATATTTATAACGTTAAACTTAATCTGAACTCGATGATTGATACAAATCAGGAAATAATAGATAAGAATATCCTTGAAATTGCTAAAGTAGCTTGTAAACTACCGGGAGTAGTTGTTTTGCACGACCTTCGAGATTGGTCAGTTGCTTGGATGTCTCCAAGAGGGCTTGGCGAACTTGGCGTGACTTTAGAAGAAATTACCAGTTTATCTTCGGAAGAGTATTATTACCGCTATTTCAATCCAGAAGATTCTAAAGATTATGCCCCTAAAGTGTTGAGTTTGATGGAGCGCAATATTGCTGATGAAATTTGTACTTGTTTTCAGCAGGTGCGTTTTCGGATTAATGCTCCTTGGAAATGGCACATGGCAAGTACAATGGTTTTTGCTCGTGATGAAGAAGCAAAACCACTACTTGCTATTACTATAGCATTTCCTATCGACACCATGCACCACATGACGTTTAAGGCAGAGCGATTACTAGAAGAAAACAATTTTCTGCGCAATAATTTCCAGTTATTTTCAAGCCTGAGCAAACGGGAATGTGAAATTTTAAAATTACTGGCAATGGGAGTAAGCTCAATAGAAACAGCAGAAAAGCTATTTATTTCGATAGGAACAGTTGAAACACATCGAAAAAATATCAAGAAAAAACTCAATACTAATTCCTATTTTGAACTTTGTCAATTTGCTAGAGCCTTTAATTTAATTTAAAGATTTTTCGTAAAATACCCAGAAATGGGTATTGATTAGCGATGTTGGCATCGCTAATTTGCAGTAAAAGTTGTTGAAAAGTAAGAATTTAAGATACTTATAAAATCCATTTCAAGCTATTTTATGATGAAAGAGTAAAAAAATGACCGTATAATAAGTTTTCAAGGGCTTATGATTGACAGAATGATAGTCATTTTTATTTTTTCAGTATTTTCGATAATCTTTTCAGGATAAAGACTTTAGGCTATACATCGATTTCACCAAGTATATCCTTCAAATTTAACACACATCATAAGGTAATAAAGTCGATTGTTTTTCGATAAAACATGCAAATCGCATGGGTGATAGGCACGTCCATACTTTAGGATGACTCAAAAGGAATGTTCATAAAATATAATAAACCTTTATAAATATTACAGTATGAAAAAACTACTATTACTTTTAGTGACTATCTGTACAATCGGTGGGAGTGCCCTTTGTCAGGAAAAAGTTAAAATTAAAGCCCCCAACGATGGGAAGTTTGCGATTGGTTTGGGCATAGGAACAACACCCGGTTTTGATGTTTCTTACCAATACAACAGCCATTTGAGTGTTAAGTTGAATTACAATTACTTCAAATACAACACGAATGCGCAATTGGATATTTCGGATGAGAAGGTTGAGCTAGATGGAAATTTCGACATGAGTGCTGTTGGTTTATCGTTAGAATATTTCCCTTTTGAAAAGAGTAGCTTTAAACTAATTGGAGGCGTGAGTTATGTATTGAAAGGCGAATTAGGTGTATTAGCAACCCCAACAGAGAATTATACTTTTGGCGAGACAGTCTTTACTCCTGAAGAAGTAGGAAGTTTCAGGTTTGGGCTAGATTACGGTAAAGGAATTGCACCTTTTGTTGGCATCGGTTTTGGAAGAGCTGTTCCCAAAAAACGAATAGGTTTTGGTTTTGAATTAGGAACATATTACCTGAAAGAACCAGTAGTATCATTAACAGGCACAGAACGCCTAAGTAGTATGAATGAACAAGAAGCAAAAGTACAAGGCAACATGAATGACTGGCGTTATTGGCCAATGCTAAATCTTAGATTGGCAGTACGCATAAACAAGTAAATAACTTTAATCCTAAAAGATAAGAAATCATGAAACTAAAATATCGTAACTATATCCGTCCTATATTTTATACAATTTTTGGACTCTTTGTCGTCTTTGCCTGTCAGAAAATCAATCCATTCGAAGACGTAGAATTAACAGTCAATACAGACATTTATAAAGCTCCAATTTTGCTCAGGTTTGTAGATGGTAATGCAGATGCAACAAAAGTACCAGAAGGTTTAACTGTAACGATTTCTGGGCCAGATAAAAGTTTAGTATTAGACGATGCAGGCGGGAAAGATTATACTGTTATTGGAAATGTACTTCCATTGGTATTAAATAAGAATGTTAAGCCATCCGAAGCAAATCCTATTGAATTTACGGTTGCTGTTTCTGGAGTGGGCTATGTATCAACCAGTAAAACGATTACTGTTGTTAGTGCAGATAGTACTTTAGCATTTGACGTTCCCCTAACAAGTGTCGCTAGTCCTCCGCATGGTACAGCAGCAGCAACAAGTGTATTATCGTTGACGACTGGCTCAACAATTAATGTACCCGCTACTGCCGATAAAGCTGAGACGGCTCAGATTACGATAGCACCGGGAACACAAGTAAAAGATGCGACAGGAAATGTTATTAACGCAACAACTGTAAAAACACAAGTTGTTCAATATGGTACTGAAACTCAGGAAGCATTGACTAGTTTTCCGGGAGGTTTTGCTGCAGAGAATGTTGCTATGCAGAATGGAACTACTACTGAAGGTTCATTTATTACTGGTGGTTTTGTTGCGGTTGATATGGAAGCAGAAGGTAAAAAGGTTACAAGCTTTTCAAAACCAATTGATGTAAAAGTAGGAGTTAGCACAGAACTTGAAAACCCAGAAACAGGTCAAAAAGTACATGAAGGAGATAAAATTCCTACATGGAGTTATGATAGTGAGACAGGAGAGTGGAAAGAAGAAGGAGAAGCAATTGTAACAAAAGGAGCTGATGGTAAGTTGACAGCAACTTTTAAAGCAGCACACTTATCTTATTGGAATTTAGATTGGTATTATAGAGGATGTAGTAATAGGAGTACCACACTAAAATTTAGAGTAGCTTCCAATATCAATACTTATACAAATAGTTATGATTTTTATGGCTATTTATATTTAGTAGCTCCAAATGGTAGTCGCTCATATTATACATCAATTTCAAATTTTGATGTTTTAAATGGTAATTTGAATAATGGTTTTATCAATGCTGGAAGAGCCCCAAATAATTTCAGAGTTCAGCTTGACATTTTTTCAAGAAACAGTTCAGCTCTAATTGGTCGTTCTGCAGCTTTTGACCCTTGCTCATCTACTCCAGTTAATGTAAATGTCTCAGTACCTAATATACCACCATATATTAATATAGATATAGATTTTACAGTAAAATGTAGTAATAAGACCCTAAATATTAAACCATCAACTTGGGTAGATTTTTATGATAGTATTGATAGACGATGGGCGTCAACTTATGCGAGAAGCGGTAAGGCAAGTACTACTTTAAGAGAAGGAAGACCATATACTTTTTATACCTACTATGATGGTAAAAGTTATTCAGGTAGGGTTACGTTTGGAAAGAATTCATCTACCATCGTTACTTCTGGAGGTATAGGCATAACTGGAAATACAAGTTACAATGCTTCAACTGGTAGAGTAAGTGTCTTGGCAAGTTATACTGCTAATGATTGTAAATAATGGATTGAATATAATTTAAACAATAAAGGGAAGTCTTCATAAACGAAAACTTCCCTTTTTATTTTTTTCTTCAGATTTTCAATCCAAGTTACACAACTGCTACTTTAACCGTTAAAGTTAATTCTTCAAATTCAACTTCTTGTCCGTCGGCTAATTCGCTGACTACTTCCAACGATAGTGCTTGTACTTCTTGACTGATAAAGTCTTTGAAAGCCACAACGCCTGCGGTTACTTCTGCATCTGAATCTAATAATTGAATGCTGATTTTATCAGTTATTTCAAATCCTGAATCTTTACGTAAATTCTGGATACGATTAACAAAATCACGAGCGATACCTTCTTGTTTCAACTCAGGAGTAATGTTGATGTCTAAAGCAACAGTAATACCCGCATCTGATGCCGTTAAGTAGCCCGGTAAATCTTCTGTTTGTATTTCAACGTCTTCTAAAGCAATGGTGAAATTCTCAAGAACAATCGTTTTACTTTCTTCCAAAGCTTTCAAATCATCGGCTGTCATGGCAGTAATTACTGCGGCAACGGCTTTCATATCTTTTCCGAATTTTGGCCCTAATGCCTTAAAGTTTGGTTTTACTTTTTTCGACAATACGCCCGAAGCATCGTTTAAGTATTCTACGGCTTTGATATTTACTTCTGTCTTGATAAGTTCGTCCACATGGCGAATTTGTTCACGAGTTTGTTCACTCAAAATCGGAATCAAGATTTTAGATAATGGCTGACGAACTTTAATACGATTGGTTTTTCTCAATGAGTGAATCAAAGAACAAATTCTTTGTGCCAAATCCATTGAGGTTTCCAGTTCTGTATTAATCCATTCGTGCTGTACTTTCGGGAAGTTCGTTAAGTGAACAGACTCGTTGGTACTTGTTTTGGTGTCCGTTAAGTTTTTATACAACCAATCTCCATAAAAAGGAGCAATTGGCGACATCAACTGAGCAATCGTTTTCAAACAGAATGCTAAGGTTTCATAAGCCGATTGTTTGTCTGCCGTTACTTCGCCTTTCCAGAAACGTCTTCTGCCCAAACGCACATACCAGTTTGAAAGATGGTCACCCACAAATTCTTGGATGGCACGTCCTGCTTTTGTTGGTTCGTAAGTATTATAGGCCTCGTCCACTTCTTTTATCAAAGTTTGTAATTTTGATAAAATCCATTGGTCTAATTCTGTCGCAATCGTTTTGTCGAGCTTGCCTGTTGGCGAGTAGCCATCTAAATTGGCGTACAAAGCAAAGAAATTATAAGTATTCGTAAGCGTTCCGAAGAATTTGTTACGTACTTCGGTAATGCCTGCTAAATCAAATTTAAGGTTATCCCACGGCTGTGCGTTGGTAATCATGTACCAGCGAGTTGGGTCTGCACCGTACTTCTTCAAGGTTTCAAATGGGTCAACGGCATTGCCTAAGCGTTTAGACATTTTGTTGCCGTTTTTGTCTAAAACTAAACCTGTTGAGACCACATTTTTGAAAGCAACTGAATCAGAAATCATTGCCGAAATAGCGTGCAAAGTAAAGAACCAGCCACGAGTTTGGTCAACACCTTCCGAGATAAAATCTGCTGGGTAAGCTTCATCAAAAATATCTTTATTTTCAAATGGATAATGCCATTGTGCATAAGGCATTGCTCCAGAATCAAACCAAACGTCGATTAAGTCCGTTTCACGAGTCATCACTTTGCCCGAAGCAGAAATTAAATATACTTCATCCACAAACGGACGGTGCAAATCTTCTTTTCCTTCTTTCAACAAAGTCAAGAATTTTTCGTTGGCTGCACGTTGCTCTGCTGATAATACATCATCTTTCAAAGCGTGAGTAATGCCATTTTCTAATTCTTTCAAAGAACCAACGCATACTTCTTCGCTATCTTCCGAACGCCAAATTGGTAGCGGAGTTCCCCAATATCTTGAACGGGATAAATTCCAGTCAACCAAGTTTTCCAACCAGTTGCCAAAACGACCAGTACCTGTTGACTCAGGTTTCCAATTAATTGTGTTGTTCAAGGCAATCATTTTATCTTTTACTGCCGTTGTGCGGATAAACCAAGAATCTAATGGATAATACAAAACTGGTTTATCGGTTCTCCAACAGTGTGGATAAGGGTGATCAAACTTCTGAACATTGAAGGCTTTATTTTCAGTTTTTAACTGAATCGCAATGCGTTCGTCAACTGATAAATACTTGTCTCTTCCTTGTTTGATGCGTTGCTCTTCTTTTTCTGCGTCTGATAAATACGCTTCTTTTACTGGTTCGTTGGCATAATCAGTAATTTCAGCCACAAAACGACCTTGACGATTTACGATTGGAACATCTTTGCCATTTTCGTCTTTTACAAAAATCGAAGGAATTCCACTTTGTTGTGCCACTCTAAAGTCGTCCGCACCAAAAGTTGGCGAAGTATGAACGACACCTGTACCGTCTTCGGTCGTTACAAAATCGCCGATAATTACACGGAATGCTGGACTTTCTGGCTGAACGTAAGGCATTAATTGTTCGTACTCGATGCCTTCTAGGAAATTGCCTTTGAATTCGATTACGATTTTCCAAGGAATAATTTTGTCTCCGTCATTATACTTCGAAAAATCGCCATCTTTTCCTTTTTCGTTGAAGTATTTTCCAACCAAATCTTTCGCCAAAACTACATTTACAGGCTCGAAAGTGTATGGATTGAAAGATTTTACTAAAACGTAATCAATGTTTTTTCCGACCGTCAAAGCTGAGTTTGCGGGTAAAGTCCAAGGAGTAGTCGTCCAAGCTAAAATATAAATATTGCTACTATCGGCAGAATCAAACAAGAATCCAGATTTACCAGTCAATTTTACTTTAAATTGAGCCGTCAACGAAGTATCTTTTACATTTTGATACGTTCCAGGCATATTCAATTCATGTGAAGAAAGTCCCGTACCTGCCGCTGGCGAATAAGGCTGAATGGTATAACCTTTGTAGAGTAAACCCTTTTCGTAAAGTGTTTTCAACAAATGCCAAACCGATTCGATATAATCGTTTTCATAAGTAATGTATGGATTATCTAAATCCACCCAATAGCCCATCTTTTCGGTCAAATCGTTCCATTGGTCAGTGAATTTCATCACTGTTTCACGGCACTTTTTGTTATATTCTTCAACCGAAATTTTCTTGCCAATATCGTCTTTGGTGATACCTAATTCTTTTTCTACTTGCAATTCCACAGGTAAGCCGTGAGTGTCCCAACCGCCTTTGCGTTTTACTTGCTTGCCTTTTAAAGTTTGATAACGACAGAAAATATCCTTAATCGCACGAGCCATCACGTGGTGAATACCCGGAGTACCATTTGCCGAAGGTGGTCCTTCATAAAAAGTAAAAGTTGGATTGCCCTCACGGGTTTCGATAGATTTTTCAAAAATCTTTTCGTCTTGCCAAAATTTAAGGATTTCGTCTGCAACCTGACCGTAGTCAAGGTTTTTATATTCTTTAAAATTCATTATGGACTATAATTCGTTAATTGCTTTGTTAAAAATTATCTGCTGAGATGTTTTTAATGTAATAGGTTAGGAAAATTCCTGCAAAAGTACAATAAATGACTGGCTTTTGGAAGGATTAAGTACTAAGAAAAGTATTTTCAATATTCCAACGTTTTGGAGAAGAATGGTGTCTTTGCTGAGTTGGACATTCTGTTTCAAAAACAATCGTTTAAAAACCAACAAATAAACTGATGAAAAAAACACTTGTATTGACAATATTCTGTTTTTTTAGTTTGATTGCCTGTAAATCAGAGGATGTTGGCCCTAAAACTTTAGTAGGAGAATGGTCGCCAACTGATCGGTATCAATCCAGAAATAAAGATGGTACTTGGGGCAAATGGTATGTTTTGATTGGCATTACAGCAATGCCAGGCTGTAAATTTACAAATGATAATCGTTTCTATTTGACGGGCTCAAGCTACCATAATGATTGTTGTATTAATGGTGTAAAATACAAAGCCATAGATAATAAGATTTCTTTTTTGAATGTAGCGAGCGCTTGTAAATCGCCAACTTGTGTTCCTGATGGGTACATTTTTGAAACAAATCGTAAAGACACCTTAGTATTAGAAGAAAATTCTTTGAGAAGGGAATTTTACAGAACTAAGTAAAAAATAACCTTAAAGAACATGAAAAAGCATTTTCTAATAACAACTTTTCTTTTTTTGATTTTACTTTCTTGTAAAACAAAGGAAGAAATAAACCCGAATAGTTTGGTGAATAAATGGGTCGCTACTGGGCAGATGCAATCAAAAAAAGCCGATGGTACTTGGAGTGATTGGTATGTACTTCAAACTTTTGCTGCTGTAACACCTTCTGTTTGGGAGTTTACAAAAGGAGGCGATTTTTTGAGAAATGGAAAAGCTGGAGGAGAATGTTGTTTTGCGGGTAATAAGTACCAACTTACTGATAACCTAATTACATTTTCAGACCATTGTCCATTAGCTGATTGTGCTTTTATTTGTAGTCCTTGGAAAATTGAATATTTGAAAAACGATACTTTGGTGATAGAGCAGTGTACAACTAGAAACCAATTTGTTCGAGTAAAATAAATGTTTAAATCTTTGAAATTATGAAAATACTTTGTCTCTCACTTATTTCTTTTTTTGTTTTACTTTCTTGTAAATCAAAAGAAGAAATTGCTCCTAATGGTCTGGTAGGAAAATGGGTAGCCACTGGCTTGACACAATCCATGAACCAAGACAGTACTTGGAGTGCTTGGCGTGTTAATCCAACTTTTGCTTCCGTAACACCTTCTATTTGGGAATTTACAAATGATAGAAAGTTTCTCAGAGATGGAAAACCCGCTGCTGAATGTTGCTTTGCTGGTAATAGATATGCTGTTTCTGGGAATAAAATTACTTTTACAGAAACTGCGACTAATTGTGCTAATGTTCTTTGTTATAATTGTGGCACTAATTATTGGGAATTTTCAAAACCTACCGATGATACCTTAATACTTCAACAATGTATTACTAGAAATCAATTTGTTAGAGTAAAATAAAAATTTTAGGCTTTCCAACCTTCAAAATAATTTCTACGTCTTTGCTAAAAACAATTTATAAAATTTAAACTTTGAAATAACATGAAATTATTAACATTATGTGCAGGACTACTGTTGATGGCTAGTGCTTGTCAATCGGTAGAGGAAGTAAATCCATCAAAAGAAAATTCAGCAAAAATTTCTGCGGATAAATTGGTCGGAAAATGGAATCCTACTTATATCCAAAAAGGTAAAGAAGTAGATGCAAAGTGGACAACAATCAATACTTTGGTTGCTTTGCCGACCATAGAGTTTACGGCTGACGGAAAATTTTTAAGTGATGGAAAACCCGGTGCTGACTGTTGCGGTTGGGTTGGAAATAAATATACTTTGAAGGACAGTAAAATTATTTTCTCTGATTTTAATCCATGTCCAAATGTTGCTTGTATCGCTATTGCTTGCGACGGTTGGACAGTCCAAAAAATAGAAAGTGATACTCTTGTATTAGAAAGTTGCTTTAATGTTAGCAAATTCGTCAAAGCCAAATAATAATCGGTTTACGAAACATTGTTTAACCTCATAACAAGTATTAAAATTGTTTTTGCCTCTGTGAGTAAATCTTGCAGAGGTTTTTTTGTGCCATTCGTGAAAGTGAGAAGTATTATTGAGCCTTTAAGTTCAAGAATAAAGCATGTTGTGAGAGGAGAATATAAATTCTTTACTAAAAAATCATAAAATTATTTTATTTAATGTTTTTATTATTATATTTGCTTAATCAATTAAGCAACCATGGAAAATAAACAGCTCGAAACGTTATCAAAATCGAATGATTTTTATCTCGAATTATGGAATCAAGCTAGGTTAGGTAGCAGGGAAGCATACGCCCAACTTTGTGAGAGCCATTATAGAACATTGTTTAACTATGGGCTGAATCTGACAAAAGATAGAGAATTGGTCAAGGATGTGATTCAGGACTTGTTTTTATACCTTTGGGAAAAACGTAATGTAATTGGGGAAATCAATGTAATGACGATTTACTTGATTCGTGCTACTCGAAATAATTTGATTTCACAGTTACGTAAAAATCAATGGAATGTACTCTACGATAATTTTGATAGTGAAGATGAGCTTACAGATGAGCAAACAATAGAAAGTAGCTTAATCGAATATGAACGATATTCACAAAACGAGCAAAGGATGAGAAAAGCCATTGAATTATTACCAAAACGCCAAAGAGAAGTACTTTTCTTGAAGTTTTACCAAGGAGTAAGTAATACAGATATTGCAAATTTGATGAATATTAATAATCAATCGGTGTCTAACCATCTTCAGAAAGCACTGATTACTTTAAGAGCTTTATTCCCTAACCACTGGAAAAAATTGTTTTAGGCTTTCTCAATTACATAGCGATATTATGACGATGACTTCCTCTCAATCATAATATTTTATACTAAGTTTGTAACAATATATAGCAATAAAGGACTATAGATATGATAAATCTATCACAAGATGTATAAGTGTTTATAGTTGTTTTGCTTACCTTTGATGGTGCAATTCTCCACAAGACCGCTATTATATTGTCAAATTTATAAAAATGAATGTTGTATTAAGGAATATTAGAGGTTTACTACTCCTTCAATTAGTTAGTTATGTATTGCCTTTAGTTGTTATACCCTATGTTTTTAGGGCTATTGGTCCTATTTATACAGGTAAAGTAAACTTTTCTCAATCGTACATCAATTATTTTTTGTTGTTGATTAATTACGGCTTTGATATTACTGGTACAAAGCGTATTTCGGTAGTTAAGGATAAGCCCAAAGAATTAGTTGAAACGTTTAATGAAATTATTTCTACCAAGATTTTCTTGTTCGTTATTAGTACTGTTGTATTTCTTATTTGTACTTTATTGATACCAACACTTCGTTCAGAGTTTGCTCTTCATTTTTACTCTTTTAGTTTTTGTTTGGGTTGGGTATTTTTCCCGACTTGGTTTTTTCATGGTATTCAAGAAATCCAGACGGCTGCGCTTATTGCTTTGTGTTTTAAGTTAGTTTCTTCAATCGCTATTTTCTTTGTTGTGAACGATGTTGAGTCATTTTATTGGTTTAACATTCTGACAAGTTTAGGACAAATTTTGGCGGGTTTATGGGCATTTTATCTTGCCATGAAACGCTACAATATTAGCTTTTACTTCATTAAGCTTCAACGAATTATTGAATTATTGATTGAAGAGCGTTTCTATTTTGTCTCTACAATCGTGGTTAATTTATACACTACTACGAATGTTTTTTTGATTGGCTTTCTGTTAGACGATAGGAGTGTCGGAATTTACTCAGCAGCAGTTAGGCTTATTACTATTGTTGTTACTGTTTGTATTAACCCGATATCGCAATCTATTTTCCCTGAGATTGCGAACAAAATGAATGCTAATCTCCAAAAGGGTTTAGAATTAGTCCAGAACATTATTCCTGTAGTATTCTTCATCACAGTTTTAGGAACAGTTTTTCTCTATATAGTAGCGCCATTTATTGTTTCCTTTATTTTCGGTGAGAAATTTGTTGACTCAATAGGCGTATTTCAATACTTGTGTATCATTCCAATTTTATCCAGTTTGAGTTTGTTTCAAGCACATACCATGTTAAGTTTGAAATTAGATAGATACATTCTGAATATTACTTTGATTGCTGGTATTGTTAGTGTTGCTATCAATCTTATTTTTATCAATATGCTTCAATATTATGCTTCAGTACTAGCATACGTTTCTGTGGAGGCATTTATCTTGATTGCTGGATATTTTGTACTGAGATATAAAGGATTGACTGTCATTGTTTTTGATAACTTCTCTGCTAAATCATTCCGTTATTTAATCAAGAATTTTAATCTTTTTGGAAATAAATCAGCGGAAAATTGACGGGTGGAAATGGCGTAATATGATGAATATTTGAACAATTTCACTTCGACCATCTCGTATAAATCTCTATTCCCTTGATTAATCGGTAATATCTTCTCGATAAATTAAAATAATCGTTTAACTTGTCTTATATTTATCCAATTTTATAAGCAATCCATTTAACTATACTGAGATGAAAAAAATGTCTATTAAGGCTGTTGCCGAAACATTAAAAATTTCAACTGCAACTGTTTCTTATATCCTTAATGGCAAAGCCAAAGAAAAACGTATTAGCGAAGAACTTACGAAAAGGGTGCTAGCGTATGTTGAAGAAAACAATTTTAAGCCCAATCACCTCGCTAAAAGTTTAAGAACAGGCAAAACCAACGTAATTGGATTAATTGTTGAAGACATTGCCGATCCGTTTTTTGCCAGTGTAGCTGGAAATATCGAGAACATCGCTTATGAAAATGGCTATAAAATTATCTACAGCAGCACCAAAAATAACCCCGTAAAAGCGAAAGAATTAATCAATACTTTTAGAGAAAGAAATGTAGATGGCTATATCATTACACCAACAGAAGGACTTGAAAATGACATTACTCAGTTGATTAATAGCGGTTTACCTGTTGTGCTTTTTGATAGAAATTGTACGGATATCGACGTTAGTTATGTTGGAATGGACAACTTTGATAGTGCCTACAAAGCTGTAAAGCATCTGATTTCAAAAGATTATAAAAACATCGCTTTGATTACGCTTGATTCTTCACAAGCACAAATGATTGACCGTTTATTAGGCTATGAAAAAGCTGTTTATGAAAAACGTATTCCTTCAATCATCAAGAAGTTTGAATACTCTTCTGCCAAAGTAAACAATATTACGGAGGAAATTGAACAATTTTTAATAGAGAATCCATCTGTAGATGCACTTTTTTTTGCAACCAATTATTTAGCAATCAGCGGTATAGAATTATTAAATCGTAAAAGAATCAAAATTGGAAAAGACATCGGTATCATGGTATTTGATGATAACGATTTGTTTAGAATTCACCAGCCTTCAATTTCGGCAGTTGCCCAACCCATTACCGAAATGTCCAAACAATTAATCAATACTTTATTAATGCACATGGAAAATACGGATAAGTACGATGCCCAAGAGTACATTATGCCTGCTTCTATTATTATTAGAGATTCTTCATCGAAAGAAGAGATTGCTTAACTGATTAACCTACCGTGTTGCTCCTTTTCGTTTTTTCATTAATATTCGAGCCTTTTTACTGCTAAAAAGTAATAAAAATGGGTTCTAATTTTGCTTGTCTATAAAATAGCTAAAATATACCCTTCAAAAAGTACTTTTTTTCTCCTTAACCTGAATTGTCATTCTTTGATAAATATAACAATAGAAATATTTTGTGATATATTTTTTTTAAATTAGATTTGCTTAATCATTTAAGCAAATCTAATTTCGATACTCCTTTCACTAAATTTCTAAATGACAAGAAATAATCAATCAGTATTCTAACCGAAACTAAACGTCATTACTATTGAAAGCAGGGTATGTTAATTACAAATCAATGAGAAAAGCAATCATATTATCAATCCTTTTTGTCACTTTAGCTTTACAGGCTAGAGCACAGTTTTTAGCTCAGCAAAATATTGATTATTGTGCTAAACAGGCGAGTAAAACCATTAGTGTTTTGCCAACAGATGGACAATTGAATATTCCAAGAAGCATTAATAAGAATACAAAAGATTGGCGATTGGTTGATTACCAAGATTGGTGCAGTGGCTTTTGGTCGGGTGCATTATGGTACTTGTATGAAGGAACGAAGAACCCTTTTTTCAAAACCCAAGCCGAGAGATTCGACAAACAATTATTGCCATTATCCGAACAAAAAGTAGCTTATGACCACGATTTGGGCTTCCAAATTTTTTGTAGTTATGGCAACGGTTACAGACTAACTAAAAACCCCTCTTATAAAAAAGTAATGCTAAACACAGCGAATGTATTAGCAACTTTATATAATCCAAAAGTTGGGACGATACTTTCTTGGCCCAGAGAAGTACAAAAGTTTGGTGCGCATAATACCATTATTGATAATATGATAAACCTAGAATTGTTGTTTTGGGCATCCAAAAATGGAGGAAATAAAAACCTCTATAAAATTGCCGAAACACATGCTTTGACGACGATGAAAAACCATTTCAGGGACGATTATACTTCATATCATGTGGTTTTGTATGATACCTTGACGGGGAAAAAAATCAAAGGAATTACTCATCAAGGCTACGCCGACCATACTATGTGGGCAAGAGGGCAATCCTGGGCTATTTATGGTTTTACGATGTGTTATCGTGAAACGAAGAATCCTAAATTCTTAGTTTTTGCCCAAAAAGTAAGTGACGTATATTTAAAAAGTTTACCAGACGAAAGCCTAATTCCTTTCTGGGATTTTAATGCACCTGATATTCCTAATCCTCCTCGTGATGCTTCTGCGGCAGCGGTTACGGCTTCTGCTTTGCTTGAACTTTCTACTTTGGTAAAAGATAAAAAGAAGGCTGTGCTTTATTATTCAAAAGCCAAGAAAATGCTTGAAAGTCTTTCAACAACAAATTATCAAAGTGGCGCAGTGAATGATGCCTTTTTATTGCATTCGACAGGAAATATGCCAATTGGTGGCGAAATAGATGCTTCAATCATTTATGCAGACTATTATTACATCGAAGCCTTGTTGCGTTATAAAAAAATGAATCAAAAGAAATAAAATAAATACTCTTTATAGAAGATTAATGATGAAAAAGATTTTAGCGATAATTTTTACCTTGGTTTTTGCCCATACCTTGCTCGCACAGAAAGGTATCATAGATAGTACCAGAACAACGATTACTTCACCCGATAGAAATATCCTTTGTACGGTTTATCAAAAGATTGATGAAAAGGGCAAGAAAGCTATTTTTTATACGGTAAGCTACAAAGGCAAAGCTGTAATATTAGAATCTGAGCTAGATATTCAGTTGGATAATCACCTTTCAGAATTGGCAATGGCACTGAAAGTAGACAAAACTGAAAAGTGGTGTGAAGACTTACAATTTGTAGGCATTAAAACCAGCCAGAAAGATACTACTTGGAAGCCCTTATATGGTGAACGTTCTTTGATTAGAGACCATTATCAAGCAGTAAATCTTGCTTTTAAAAAAGCTAGTAATGCCGACTATACTTTAGAAATCCAAGTGCGTGCTTATGATGCGGGCGTAGCTATCCGTTATTATTTCCCTGAGAATCCTAAAGGCTCTTACTACCAAATTACGGCTGAAAATACAGAATTTGCCTTACCCTCGGGAACAACTGCATTTTATACACAATGGGCGCAAGGAAAATATGCTGAATTACCCCTTGAAAATTGGGTGGATGCAGGGGAAAGACCAATGCCTTTACGTTTGAGTAATGGTTTGTGGGCTTGTTTAGCGGAGGCTCAAATGGTAGATTATGCCAGAGCTAAATTTATCATCAGTAAAACTAAAAAGAACACCATTCAAACAGCATTATACGGTGGTGTAGATGGTATTACGTATTTCGGTACGCCTTGGCGAGTAATTATGATAGCTGAAAGCGAAGGAAAATTGATTGAGAATAACGATATTATCCTGAATTTGAATACGCCTAATAAGATAGCCAATACAGATTGGATTAAGCCGGGGAAAATCATCAGAGAGATGACCCTCACTACTGAAGGGGCAAAAGCCGCCATTGATTTTGCCGTAAAAAGAAACTTGCAATACGTGCTTTTCGACTGGAAATGGTATGGCCCCGCCCTTACTTGGGACACTGATGCGACGCAAGTAAAAGCAAAAATGGATATGGCCGAAATAGTAGCTTATGGCAAAGAACGAGGTGTGGGAATTTGGTTGTATGTAAACCTTCAGTCACTGTATAAACAAGCGGATGAGATTTTTCCATTGTATAAAAAATGGGGAATTAAAGGGGTGAAATTTGGCTTTGTACAAGCTGGTAGCCATCGCTGGACTACTTGGGTAGAGGAAGCCATCAAGAAATGCGCTGACAATCAGTTGATGGTGAACGTTCATGATGATTGGCGTCCGACAGGAGAAATGCGTACTTATCCAAACCTAATGACTGCCGAGGGGGTAAGAGGTAACGAAGAAATGCCAGATGCTACACACAACGTAACATTGCCTTTTACAAGATACATTGGCGGTGCCGCAGACTATACCATTTGTTATTTCGATAAACGTATCAAAACTACGCATGCACATCAGTTGGCAATGGCAGCGGTATATTATAGCCCTTTGCAAACCTTGTTTTGGTACGACCAACCTAAAGCGAGTAATGATGAACCAGAACTGGAGTTTTGGAATAAAATTCCAACTACTTGGGATGAAACAAGGGTAATTCAAGGAGAAATATCGAAATATATTACCACAGCCAGAAGAAATGGGAAAGATTGGTTTGTGGGTACATTGACAAGTAACGAAGGACGAACGCTAAAAATAAAGTTAGATTTTTTACCCAAAGGCATTAAATATACCGCCAATATTTATGCTGATGATAGCACTTTAACCAGTACTACAAAAGTTGGTATCCAACGCATTACAGTAGATAGCGCTACTGTATTGGATGCCAAACTTTTACCATCTGGTGGGCAAGCCATTTGGCTTACTCCGCTAAAATAATAAATCGACTAAGTAATTGGTAGTTGTTCTGCTTATTAACGAAGCCAATTTAGGCTGATTAAAGCCTTCGCCAAAACGTCAAAATATTTTAATAATATCAAAAGAAACCCTTTCTAAAAAAATTTCAGTGAAGATGGAAGTTTACACAAAATCTTCACTGATTTTATAAGAATCTTTAAATTTATGTACATCGGAGTTGACATCGGAGGCTCGCACATCACAGCGGCACAAGTAAATATTGAGGATGGGGAAATCATTGCTTCGTCTATTGTAAGAAGTAAGTTGAACCCTCATGCTTCGTCAGAAGAAATCTTAACAGCTTGGGCAAACGCCATTGTCCAAACTAGCAATCAAGTAAAAAACTATTACTTGGGTATAGCCATGCCTGGGCCGTTTGATTATGAAAATGGGATATGCTTGATGAAGAATGTTAATAAGTATGAAAGTTTGTATGGCTTAAATATCAGAAATGAGCTTTCGGAGCGACTAGCAATACCTATTGAGAATATTAGTTTTAGAAATGACTCAGAAGCATTTTTGGAAGGAGAAATGCTGTTTGGAGCAGGTCAGCAGTATGAGAAAGCCATTGGCATAACGATGGGAACAGGTTTAGGAACATCCATCTATCATGAGGGAGACGCCAAAGACATGGCAATGGGGATAAACCATCAATTACTAGAAGGTGTTGCAGAAGACTATATTTCTACCCGTTGGTTTGTGAAACGCTACCATGAATTGACAGGTAAGACCGTTGATGGTGCCAAACAGTTAGTAGAAAGCTTTGAAAATGATGAAGCCTCACAAGAAGTATTCACAGAATTTGCCAAAAATGTATGTCTGTTTATTGATGATTTTACCAAGATTTTTCACCCAGAGTTAATTATAGTAGGCGGAAATATTGCAGGTGCTTCGCCTTTGTTTTTTCCAGAAGTTGAAAAAATGTTATCAGAAAACACTCGTAAAATACAACTTATCAAATCTTCTCTGAACGAACAAGCGGCCCTAATGGGTGCGGTTGGTCTATGGAAAAAACAATTAAAATAAATTTCAATAATGACTCAAAAGATAAAACTAACCGAAAAGCAATACCTAGTTACTTTCATTTTCGTTACCTCACTTTTTATGCTTTGGGGAATAGCCCATTCAATGAGCGATGTATTGAATAAACACTTTCAAAATGTATTGAATGTTTCTAAATCTCAATCGGGACTCATTCAACTTTCGGTTTTTGGCGCTTATGCTGTTATGAGTATTCCTGCGGGAATATTTATGAAAAAATTTGGGTATAAAAATGGTGTATTGTTTGGCTTGTCACATTTTGCTATTGGCACATTTTTGTTTGTTCCTGCGGCCAATGCTACGTCGTTTACGATGTTTCGTTTAGCGTTGTTTATTTTAGGGTGCGGTATGGCTACGCTTGAAACTGTTGCTCACCCTTTTGTAGCATCGTTAGGAAACCAACAAACTAGCGACCAAAGAATTAACTTTTCACAGTCATTCAATGCGGTGGGTACTATTATTGGTCCAGCCATTGGTTCCTACTTTTTATTGAGTGGTAGTGTTGAACATTCCAACGATTTGAGTTCTGTTAAAACACTTTATACAGCTATCGGTTCTGTAATTGCTTGTATCGCTATTGCCTTTGCTTTTGTGAAGGTGCCTGCCTTTACGGATGCTCATGAGATTCTTGAAAACGATGTTAAAAATCCATCATTCAATACCACCCAAAAAACTTTATGGCAGAATCGTCATTTTGTATGGGCAGTAATTGCACAATTTTTTAATGTAGCAGCTCAGGCTGGCACTTGGTCTTACTTTATCAACTATGGTCATGAAGTAATGGGATTTACCGATGCTACCGCTGGTAATTACATGATTATCTTTATGGCAATGATGGCCCTTGGGCGTTTTGTAGGTACTTATTTAATGAAATTTATTCAGCCTAATATCCTGTTGTCTTTCTTTGCTTTGGGCAGTATTATTTCTTGCTTGATTGTCGCTCAGGCTTGGGGCTGGACTTCATACATTGCCCTAATGTTTATCAATTTCTTCTTTAGTATCATGTTTCCAACTATTTTTAGTTTAGGGCTAAAAAGCTTAGGAAAACATACTCAACAAGCCTCGTCATTTATTTCAATGGGTGTTGTTGGGGGAGCTTTCTTTCCATTGTTAATGGGTTTGGTAGCTAACCAAAATGTGGCACACGCTTACTATTTACCGATTATATGCTATGCTATTATCTTTTTGTTTGCCTTCAAAATGTATAAAGTGAAATAGTGTTTGTAGTAGGGATTTCATATTGCTGTAAAAGAATGAAAATGATACAAAATAAGCTTCAGTTTTTGTTGATGATATGTTTAATGTTTTCAGGAAAGACTGAAGTTTTTTCACAGGGTTTTTCTTTAATCGACCATCAAGTACAAACTTGGGTAGATAGCGGATATTATCATGGTGCTAATTTGGTTATTGGTAATCGTCAAAAAGTGCTTCATCGAAAATCATTCGGAAATTATCAACCCGAAACCAGTACTTATATTGCTTCAGCAGGTAAATGGCTGGCTTCTGCTACGATTGCAGTGTTAGTAGACGAAGGTAAATTATCTTGGGACGATAAAGTAATAAAATGGTTGCCAGCATTTACTGATGCCAAAGGACAAGCTACGCTTCGTCAGTTGTTTTCACATACTGCCAATTATCCTGATTACCAACCCAGAGGAAGACACAGAGACGATTACCAAACGTTAGAAGAATCTGTCAGGTATATTTTACCATTATCTATTGAAATGCCCTCAGATTCTTCGGTAAAACGCCAGTTCAAATATGGTGGTTTAGCCATGCAAGTGGCTGGAAGAATGGCAGAAATAGCTAATGGGAAAAGTTGGGAAACGATATTTCAAGAAAAAATCGCTCACCCTTTACAAATGTCTCATACACATTTTACTCCCGTAGATTCAGTAGGAGGAGGGCATAGCCCCATGCTTGGTGGAGGGGCAGTTTCAACAGTAAATGATTATGCCCATTTTTTACAGATGTTTTTAAATAAAGGTGTTTACAAAGGCAAAAGAATTTTATCCGAAAAAGCCATTGCTGAAGTGCAAGCAGACCAAATTGGGGATGCCTTTGTGAAAATGCCAGAATTTCCTCAAAAAGTACGTGCTGCCAAACATAAAAGTATTTATGGCTTGGGGTTATGGAGAGAAGAAATTGATAAGAAAGGTAAAGCTACTTTAATCAGTAGCCCAAGTTGGGCAGGTGCTTACCCTTGGATTGATTATAAAAATGGTGTTTTTGGCTTTCTATTAACACACATAGTGGATGGGAAAATGGGTAAGAATAATTTTAATTCTTTTTATGCAAGTCCAGTTTTGGCTTATTTATTAAGATCAGAACTTCGAAATAACCATTAAATTAACGATTTAGGCTATGCCGATTTCGATTGGTTTAGGGTTGAAAAATTAAGTATTATAACAATTTATTACCAGTATAAAACCAATGAAAGTAAAACAGATACTCTTCCTCGTTACTATTTGTTGTTATTTTTCAATAACAAGCTTTGCTCAAAAGCATCAAAACCTGTACTTCACCAAAGATAGGGTTGATTTACTAAAACAGAGGATTACTACGGAAGAAGAATTCAAGAATAATTGGAACGATATACTTTCGGAGGCAAATATACTTTTGACAAAAAAAGATTACGGTAAAATTGATTATCTATCGTTAGCCTATTTGGTTACAGGTGAAAAAAAGTATGCAGATAAAACCAAAACCCTTTTGCTGGATTTGTGTACACGCACTACTTGGTCGAATCCAGAAATGCTAAAACGCCAACCTGCTTGGTCTTCAGATTTAAAGACGGCTGAAAACTGTTGGAATGTAGCGATGGGATTAGAAGGTGTTTATAATGAATTAAGCAAAGAAGAGCGAAAGACAATCGTTGATGGTGTGATGCGAATGGGAATCCGTCCAGCCGTCAACGAATGGCTTTTGCCCGAAAACCGTATTCATAGTTTAAACTCTATGGGGCATAACTGGTGGACAGCCTGTGTGTATATGGCTGGAGTGGCTTCGTTGGCTATTAAAGACGATGCCCCAGAAGTAAATGCTTGGATTGAAGAAATGAATCAAGCATCAAAAGAATGGTTTGGTTTTGCTGGAGACCAATTGCAAGCAAAACCAAAAACTTGGGACGCCAAAGGAGGAATGTACGAAAGTGTAAATTATGCTGCTTTCGGAGTATCTGAATACTTGTTCTTTCGTTTAGCTCATCAGAATGTACTTCCCAAAGTAAAACAACCCGAAATTTCACTATTGAAAAACATTCCTAATTTCTTTATGCACGTGGCTTATCCACGTGATGGAATGCTTTACTCATTGAATTTTGGAGATAGTCATAAAAATATAGCAGGCGAACGCCCTGTGAAATTACTTTGGGCATTAGGCTATCAAAATCCAAATGCTTTGTGGTATTTGAACCAAATAGAGAATTTTCAACATCGTGAGGGCTTGTTCAAAAATGCACCTTTGGGCATTCTGTATCATCCAGACATGAGTAAAGCTCCTGTTTTACCGAACTTACCTACGTCCGAAATTTTTGAAGATATGGACTGGACGACCATGCGGACTTCTTGGGAGAAAAATGCTACCATGCTAGGCATAAAGTCAGGGCATACTTGGAATCACTCACATGCAGATGCTAATTCATTTATATTGTTTCATAAAGGCGAAGCTGTGATTAAAGATGCTGGCAATAGCAGTTATGGCACAAAAGAATATCCAGAGTATTTTTTCCAAAGCCCTGCTCATAATGTACTTACTTTCAATGGAAAATATCAACCAAAAGAACAACAATACGGAGGTTCTCCATTGCGTGGTGAAATGAGCGAATTGCTTGATGCTGGCGATATTAAATATGTGATGGCGAATGGTACAGGGCCAACATCAAGTATTTATGCTAGGAATTTCCGTCATTTTTTATGGCTAGGCAAAGTAATTCTAGTGATTGATGATGTGAAAGCTTATGAAGCTGGTAAATTTGAATGGCTTTTGCATCCAGAAGGAGAATCAAAAAAAGAACGTGGCGACATCAGTATTGTGAATAAAAAAGCGGCTGTGTTAGTACGTCCACTTTTCCCTGAAACCTTAGTAGAAACAGGATTTAATCATGATTTTCCAGAGAAAATGGTATTGTCTGAAATACTTGCACCAAAAGAAGACAACGTAAAAGAACAAGAGAAATATTATAGTATTGCTTCGCCAGAACCAATGCGACAAACAAAATTTATTACTGCTATCATTTTAAAAGATTCGATAAACGATAAGAATATTCCAGAAATAGAGCGTTTGAAAGGAGATGAAATGATTGGCGTACGCATCAAACAAAATGGAAAAGTAACCGATGTATATTTGAATCTACAAGCAGATGGACGATTGATGCACTTAAATAGTATCAAAAACTTTAATGGATTTACAACAGACGCTTACTTGACAAGTATTACTTATCCAGAAAATAAACCCAATGAAATAAGTGATTACTTTATTGGTTACGGAAGCTTCTTGCGTAAAGAGAACAAAACGTTGTACAGCTCACTTTCTAAATTATTTTTTATAGCAAAGAAGCAAGATAAAACGTTTAATATAAACGTTAGTGGTCAGCCAATTATTACTGCCACTTTTAGTCTTGATAAAAAGCCAGAAACTGTAATTGTCAATAAGCAAGTAAGTACGATTGACTATACAAACAGTCAGTTGAAAATTAGGTTAGAAAAATAAAAGCTAAACCCATGAACATAGAGAAAATTAGAGAAATCTGTTTGTCTTTTCAACATACCTCAGAAGGCATAAAATATGGTGACCAACTTTGTTTCATGGTCATGGGTAAGGTTTTTTGTTCATCTAATACTAAGAATTTAGATAAGGTGAATTTCAAAGTAGCAGATGAATTATTTGAAGAGTTTTGTGATAGAGAAGGTGTCATTCCTGCACCTTATGGTGGAGCAAAATTCAAATGGGCACAAGTAACGAGTTACGATGTATTGACGGATAAAGAATGGAACGATTTAATCAAAGAGTCTTACGAATTAGTAAAAGCAAAATTGCCCAAAAAGGCTTTTTTGAAAACAGATGAATAATGTCTGCTATCGAAAATTAGCTATTATTTTGATTAAAATACTGCAAAATCAAGATGTTTTTTTCACTTTTGTTAATCGAAAATTTATTTAAACAATTTAACAAAATGAGAATCCTACGAAATACATTATTGACTTTTTTCCTCTTTTTTAACCTAGTTTGTTCTGCTGCTGTTGTGGACACTGTTGTTACTTACAGTGCTGTCATGAAAAGAAATATTAAAGCAACTGTGATTGTTCCTGATAATTATAAAAGCCAAAAAGCTTTGCCAGTTGTCTATCTTTTGCATGGCTATAGCGATAACTATTCAGGCTGGCTAACCAAAGCAAAAGGTTTTGAAAAAGCAGTTGACCAGTACAATATGATAATCGTTTGTCCAGACGGTGGGTTTTCAAGCTGGTATTGGGATAGTCCAATTGACCCAAGTTATCAATATGAAACCTACGTATCGACTGAATTGGTAAAATGGGTTGATGATAATTACAAAACCATCAAAGACCGTAAAGCCAGAGGAATTACAGGTTTAAGTATGGGCGGACATGGTGCTTTGTATCTTGCTTTGAAACATCAAGATGTTTTTGGAACGGCTGGAAGTATGAGCGGAGGCGTAGATATTCGTCCTTTTCCGAATAATTGGGATATGACCAAACGCCTTGGGAAATATGCTGAACAGCCAGAACGTTGGGAAAAGAATACCGTAATTAACTTACTTCATTTACTTACGCCTAATTCACTGGCTTTAATTATTGATTGTGGTACGGAAGATTTTTTCTATAAAGTAAATGAAAACCTTCATGAACAATTATTATACAGGAATATTCCTCACGATTATCTTACCAGACCGGGTGGTCATAACTGGCCATATTGGTATAATGCTATTCAATATCAATTGTTATTCATGAATAACTACTTCGCAAAAGCGAAATAATTCTAATATAAATATTTTAATATGGAACATTTGTCATCACGCAAACTAAAAACAGTTCTAAGCTTTGGACTTTTAAGTTTATCAACAATGTGTTATGCACAAAAAAGCAGTGTTGTGACTTTCAAGAATGAATTGTCAAGAGAGAAAAAAGATGAATTGATTATCTTGAAAAGAGCTTTCTTAGAAAAAAAGCTTGGTAAAATTTCAACATCAAAATATGTAGTTTTTACTTCTGAAACGAAGCAACCAATTCTTGCTCAGTACGATGATATGAATGCTGATGGCAAATGGGATGAAATTGTATTATTACAATCTTTTTCTGCGAAACAAACTAAAGTTTTCAAGATTTCAGTAGCTGATAGACCTGCTACCATTAAAGCGGTTGTGAGAGCAAATGTGCGTCATCGTAGAAAAAATGCTGATGATACTTTCGGCGATATTTTAGAGAAAGATGTTGTAAAAGGAACACAACCAGCTACCGATTTTTCAAAACAACCTTTACCTCCATTTTTAACTGAAGGACCAGCTTGGGAGAATGATAAAGTTGGTTTTAGAGTTTACTTTGATACTCGTAATGCCAAAGATATTTGGGGGAAAACCACTACTCAAATGGTTTTGGATGAAGTAGGAGTAAACCCTGCTATCAATTATCATAACCAAGCAGATTGGGGAATGGATGTATTGAAAGTAGGGAAATCGTTAGGAGCTGGAGCTTTGGCTTTGACCTTCAAAAATGCTTCTGGGAAAGATACTTTGGTAAGATTAGGAGATAATAATTTTGAAGAAGTACAGTATGAAAAAGTAACGAATGGACCAATTAGGGCTGTTTTTAGACTAAAATACAAAAACTGGAAAATTGCTAAAAACTTAGAACCAGTACAAATTGAGGATGAAATAAGTATTTGGGGAGGACAGTACTTTTATGAAAGTAAAGTGTCGTTGAAAAATGCACCGAAAGGTGCAATTTTAACGACTGGAATCGTGAATTTGCATAGCAAAAATTCTTATGAACTTACTTCAAACAAAACGCTTGGGCTTTATACGTATGACCAACAAAGTGAGAATCATGATAATTTAGGCATGGCGATTTTAGTACCTAAAAATAATTTAGTTTCATTTGGACAAACTCCCAATCAAGGCGCTGGCATCTTAAATACTTATACTGTCAACTTGAAATTGGTGAACGGAAAGACTTCCTTTAGGTTTTATGCAGGATGGGAAAAAAGCGAAGATTTTTTTAAAACGAAAGAAGGTTTTGAGACATTTCTGAAGCAAGAAATGGAGTAAATGATAGTATTTGAATTGTTTCACACATAAACATGAGTCATCCCGAATTTTGTGGATGACTTGCCAAAGAAAAACCTCCTTGTTTATTTTGTGAATTACGACAAACACAAAAAAACAGGAGGTTTTATCATGCACAAGGCACTTCTACAAAAAAACGATAGTTTTACAAAAAAACAAATGCTTCGTATTTTCTTCTTAAAAAAATAGATGTTTACCTTTCTGATTTAGCGTTTACTTTAGACAATCTTCTTGATAAACGTCTTGTTGAGACTTTCTACAATTTATTTGTTGCTATTCTTTTGAACAGGAATGGCTCTATTGGGTTGCTTCTGAGTGAGTTAGGAGGATTTATTTGTGGATTCAACCATGCACCAGCTGGAACAAAACGTATCAGTAACCTGCTACGTTCAAAGAAATGGACAGCTACTGTAATTGATGATTTTCTATTTGCTCGCAGTAAAAAACGCATTGAACAACTAATCCAAATGGGAAAACGTCCCTTGTTAGTATGGGACGATAGTAAAATTGAAAAGCCTGAGAGCTGGTTTACCGAGGGTCTATGTAGTGTAGAAAGTAGTAAAGCAAAACGTCTGACAAAAGTCAAGAAAGGATTTTATCGTCCACCCGTAAGTCGTATCTGTGTACCAGGTTATCGCTGGACTGCTACATTGCTTTCTGCTTTGGGTGAAGTTCCAAGTGTTTGTCAAATGACTTGGTGGACTACCAGAGGAAAACATAAAGAACACGGTGCTAATATTATCTTTAGGATGCTGGAAAAATTGCATCAATCTATTGGTAAAGGTGTTTTACATGTACTTGATAGAGGTTATGTAAATGCTTGGACAATTGAGTGGTTTACGCATTTTCAGCAGGATTTCTTAGTTCGTTGGAAGAAAAATCATTTACTCGTTCATACTAATAAAGGCAAAAAGAAGACACATTTACTAGCTCGTTCCTTTAAAGCTAAACAACGTAAGATTGTATTTGATAATCAACGTAAAATAGCCAAGAGTATTTCTATCGCATGGGCAGAGGTACAACACCCTGATTTTGAAGGGATTCCTTTGTCTTTAGTGATTGTTAGAGATAGGAAAAATCATCAATCTCCTTTGTATCTACTTACTTCAATTCAGGTTAAAAATGTCGAACAGGCTTGGGAAATGTGTCATTCTTATATGCATAGATGGTCTATAGAACAGACTTTTAGATTTTGTAAAACAGAATTAGCCATTGAGTCACCAAGATTATGGTTTTTCGAGAATACTTGTAAGTTACTTGGAATCGTAGCACTTATCTATGACTTTTTGATGAACCTAATGAACAATTGGGGAAATTGGATACAATTAGTATTAAAACAGTGGTGTCATAGAACAGGAAATCGGTACCGAAAGGCTTCGATACCGATTTACAGAGTAAGAATAGCCATTCACAATATCCTATGGATAAGCTTTGCCCAAAATTCGGGATGACTCATGTTTAATAGGTGTACAAGCCAAGCTCAATTAAAAATGATGAATGGCTAATTAATATCTTGTTACATAATAAAAAGATTATGTATGTCTTGAATATTTTATAGCGTGTAAAGGTTCTTTAATTGTTTAAATGAAAGGTGTTGAGAGAGTTAAGATGTATGAGTAGAAACTAATCCTCAACAAATTTGTAAACAAATGGAATGTAGAGAGTACTTAATCGACAAACCATGTTTATTTTTCGACGAAATAGTTTTAGAATTCTACATTAATCCCAAACTTAAAATAATAACATATGTATCCTTTTTATCATGAGTTTCAAGAGAATGATTGTTTGGATATAAAGTGGATAATCGTTTCTTTACATTGGCTAGACCAATACCACCAAATGTTTTTCTTTGATTATTGGTAGTTAAGTTTGATTTACTGTTTTCTACTTCAAAGTATAGCTTATCATCTTCAACTTTAAGAAGTATTTTGATAAAGCTGTTTGAGTACAAATCTCCAATGCAGTGTTTGAAAGCATTCTCCACAAAAGTGATAAGAATCATTGGAGGAATATTTCCATGAATATTACCTTCTATTTCAAACTTTACTTGTAGTCTTTTAGTATTCCTCATTTTTTCTAACTCAATAAAATTAGATAAGAAATTAACTTCCTTTTCTAAGCTGATAGTTGGTTGATTAGACTCATAGAGTACATAATCTAGCAAACTAGATAGAGATAAAATAGCATCACTATTCCGTTTATCATCCGTAACAGAAAGACTATAAATATTATTGAGTGTATTTGTCAAAAAGTGAGGGTTAATTTGAGATCTTAAATAATCAATTTCAACTTGCTTTTTTTCAGAAATGCTTTTGATGAGAGAAAAGATGAGATTAATAAAAAAGGCAGGTAAAGTGGTTAAAAATGTTTTAAGAATTAAAGAAATAATGACGTTAAATTCAAATACACCCCAAAAGCTGTTATAAAATTTACTCGAATAGTAAGGGTATTCAGATCCTTTAGGTAAAAAATCGTAATGAAAGATTAATTGAATCCTAATGTTAAAAACAATTGCCAAACTAATTACAAAGATTGCTCCATATAGAATTGTAGCTAGGTATCTACTCCTGTCACCATTATCCCATAATGGTGAAATTAGATAAACAAAAATGTAGAAAAAGATGGCGTCGGTAAGTGTGTAATAAGAAATGACAACGAAATTGTATTTTGTACTAGTTACAGGAAGTGTCATAGTTTGCCAGAAACCAATAAACATTATTAACCAAAAAATACAATGCAATAAAATTCGCCTCTTAGCTGATATCCCTTCAATTGGATATATTTTTAAAAATAATTCTGCAACTTTTTCCATGTTACTTGATAGGTTTAATCTTATTTATTCATTATCAGGTCTTGCATAGCCTTTAGGTTAATGTTAATTGCAGTTTAGCGATGAATAGATGCTTTTGATTTTCTATTTGAAGAGAATGAGTATTAGGGAAAAAGTTTATCAATCGTTTTTTTACGTTTGCTAAGCCAATACCACCAAATGTTTTTCTTTGATTATTAGTAGTTAAGTCCGATTTACTGTTTTCTACCTCAAAGTATAACTTATCATTTTCAACTTTAAGAAGTATTTTGATAAAGCTATTTGTGTACAAGTCTCCAACACAGTGTTTGAAGGAATTCTCCACAAAAGTGATAAGAATCATTGGAGGAATGTTTCCATGAATATTCCCTTCTATTTCAAAGTTTACTTGTAGTCTTTTCGTATTCCTCATTTTTTCTAATTCAATAAAGTTGGATAAGAAACTCACTTCTCTTTCTAAACTAATAGTTGGTTGATTAGACTCGTAGAGTACATAATCTAATAAACTAGATAGAGATAAAATGGCATCACTATTCCGTTTGTCATCTGTAACAGAAAGACTGTAGATATTATTGAGCGTATTGGTTAAAAAGTGAGGATTGATTTGAGCCCTTAAATAGTCAATTTCAATTTGTTTTTTTTTAGATATATTTTTAGCTAATGAACGAGTGAGTTTAATAGAAAATGCAGGCAAGGCGGTAAGAAATATTTCAAGAATAGCTCTATAAATGGAGCCAGACTTGAAAAGGAATGTATAGTCATTGTAAAATAAAATCATATAACTAAAGTCTACTTTACTATCTTTATGTATATCATTATCAAAAATATATTGAATTCTAATATAAAAAATTATAAATAAACTTATAATTAATGTAGATATGTGTAAAATTGTAGATATGTATCTATGTTTACGATGTTGTGTCCATGCAGGAATAGTTCTATAAGTTATTACATAAAAAAAGATTATATCAAGAATTACTAAATAAGAAGTTGTAATGAATTTGTAGCTTGTAGTAGCTAAGGGAGTCATTAAAGCTTGCCACAAAAATATAAACATCACTAACCAAAAAACACAATGCAATAAACCCCTTTTCTTAGCAGACACCCCCTCAAGAGGATATATTTTTAAAAATAATTCAGCAATTTTTTTCATGATAATTGATAGGGTTTAATCTTATTTATCTATTATTGAGACTTGTATAGCCCTTATATTAATCCTAATTGTAATTTAATTATGAATTGATTCTCTTGATTTTCTATTTGAAGAGAATGTGTATTAGGAAAAAGGTTTGTCAATCTTTTTTTTACATTGGCTAAACCAATACCACCAAATGTTTTTCTTTGATTATTGGTAGTTAAGTTTGATTTGCTGTTTTCTACTTCAAAGTATAGCTTATCATCATCAACTTTAAGAAGTATTTTGATAAAGCAGTTTGAGTACAAATCTCCAATGCAGTGTTTAAAAGCATTCTCCACAAAAGTGATAAGAATCATTGGAGGAATGTTCCCATGAATATTACCTTCTATTTCAAAGCTAACTTGCAGCCTTTTAGTATTCCTCATTTTTTCTAATTCAATAAAATTAGATAGGAAATTAACTTCCTTTTCTAAGCTGATAGTTGGTTGATTAGACTCATAGAGTACATAATCTAACAAACTAGATAAAGATAGAATGGCATCACTATTCCGTTTATCATCCGTAACAGAAAGACTGTAAATATTATTGAGTGTATTTGTTAAAAAGTGAGGGTTAATTTGAGATCTTAAATAATCAATTTCAACTTGCTTTTTTTCAGAAATATTTTTAGCTAATGAACGAGATATTTTTATGAAGAAGGCAGGTAAAGCGCTAAGAAATGCCTCAAGAATACCGGAGAAAATGTATCCAGATTTAAAAAGATAAGTACAATCGTTGTAAAACCTTTTCAAATATCTAAAGTCTAGTTTAGTATCTTTTAACAAATTATTATCAAAAATAAATTGAACTCTAATATAAAAAAGTATAGACAAACTTAAGATTAATGCAGAAATATATAAAGTAGTAGTAATATATTTATACTTATTATAATTTGACCATAGTGGAACGATAATATAAGTTATTGTGTAGAAATAGATTATATCAAGAATTAATAAATAAGAAGCCGTAATAAAATTGTAACCAACACCTGCTAAGGGATTTCCAAAGGTATGCCACAAGCCAACAAACATTACCCCCCAAAATATACAATGCAATAAAATTCTTCTCTTAACAGATACTCGTTCAAGAGGATATATTTTTAAAAATAATTCGGCAATCTTTTCCATATTAATTAAAAGGGCTACTCATTGTAGTTTAATTATAGTCTTTTACAAGAGTTTTAATTGTAGTTTAACTATGTATAAATCTTCTTGATTTTCTATTTGCATAGAATGAGTGCTAGGAAAAAGGTTTGCCAAACGTTTTTTCACATTGGTTAAGCCAATACCACCAAATGTTTTTCTTTGATTATTAGTAGTTAAGTCCGATTTACTGTTTTCTACCTCAAAGTATAACTTATCATTTTCAACTTTAAGAAGTATTTTGATAAAGCTATTTGAGTACAAGTCTCCAACACAGTGTTTGAAGGCATTCTCTACAAAAGTGATAAGTATCATTGGAGGAATGTTTCCATGAATATCCCCTTCTATTTCAAAGTTTACTTGCAGTCTTTTCGTATTCCTCATTTTTTCTAACTCAATAAAATTAGAGAGGAAACTTATTTCTTTTTCTAGGCTGATAGTTGGTTGATTAGACTCATAGAGTACATAATCTAACAAACTAGATAAAGATAGAATGGCATCACTATTCCGTTTATCATCCGTAACAGAAAGACTGTAAATATTATTAAGGGTATTTGTTAAAAAATGTGGGTTAATTTGAGATCTTAAATAATCAATTTCAACTTGCTTTTTTTCAGAAATACTTTTGATTAGAGAATGAGTGAGTTTGATAGAGAAGGCAGGTACGGTGTTAAGCAAGATTCCAAGTACGGCTGCAAAAAGAAACCTAGGATATTTAAAAAGATATAGATAATCTTTGAATTTTTTTTCCAAATGTATAAGGTTTGTTTTAGTCTCTTTTAGCAAATTATTATCAAAAATAAATTGAGCTCTAATACGAAAAATAATTACAATGCTAGCAATTAGTATAATTATACTTATGATTGTAGCTAAATATTTATGCTGATAGTTATTCTCCCAAAGTGGAATTATTTTATACATCATCAAGTAGAAATAAATCATATATTGTACTATTAAATACAAGACAGTTATGAAATTGTACTTTAGCTCTGAAGTAGGTATGGTCGATATTTTCCAGGTGACTACAAACATCATTAACCAAAAAACACAATGCAATAAAACTCTTCTTTTAACAGATATTCCTTCAATAGGATATATTTTTAAAAATAACTCAGCAATTTTTTCCATGTTAATTAATAGGTTTTATCTTACTCATTAGGGTTTCTTTATAGTTTTGTCCCATAGGTATCATTACGTTGTTTTTGAGTTCTATCAAACTGTTACTTCCATCAATGGCAGATATTTTGTCGGTAGCGATGATATAAGATTTGTGTACCCTCATAAAACTTTGAGGAGGAAGAATCTCTACCATCTTTTTCATGGTAATATGTGTGATAATTGGTCGTTCGTTATCAGTAATGATTTTGATATAATCTCTTAACCCTTCTACATAAATAATTTCATTGAAATTTACCTTTATCATTTTACTGCCTTCTTTTACATACACCATAGTTTCTGAAGAAGTATGGCTTTCTTCATTGTTTGTAGCACTGTATAAACGTTCAACTTTTTCGATAGATTTTTTAAATCTATCGAATGAGATTGGCTTTTTCAGATAATCAATTACATCCAAATCATAGCTTTCTAGGGCATAATCAGCATGGGCTGTCATAATGATTACGTGTGGACTTGGTGAGAGCATCCTGATAAAATCTAGCCCAGATAAATGAGGCATTGAAATATCAGTAATGATTAAATCAACAGTTTGATGGGTTAAAAAATTGGAGGCTTCAAGGGCGTTATCAAACACTTGAAGGAGTTCTATCGACGAAATGCGTGATAAATAATTTCTAATGAGGTTTTGGGCAGGTTCTTCATCTTCAAGAACAATGCAACGGAGGGTTTTCATACGTTTAGGTTCAAGTAGATTAATTAAGGTAAGTAAGGGCTTATATTACCTTTTTATAGTCATGATTATTTTTTGTAAATCATGACTATAAAAAGGTAATGCGAAAAATATTTATGTTAAGCAATCTCTTCAAAACCACAATAAGGAACAAGTACTTTTGGAATTTTGATACCTGTTTCAGTTTGATTGTTTTCAAGAATCGCTGCTAAAATACGTGGTAAAGCTAAAGCTGAGCCATTGAGTGTATGCAATAACTGAGATTTACCTTCGGTTTTCATTCTTAATTTCAAACGGTTGGCTTGATAAGTCTCAAAATTTGAAACAGAACTTACTTCCAACCAACGACCTTGGGCGGCAGACCAAACTTCCATATCGTAAGTAAGGGCAGACGTAAAGCTCATATCTCCGCCACATAAACGTAATACTCGGTAAGGCAATTCTAATTTTTGAAGAATACTTTGTACATGTAAAGACATTTCCTCTAAAGCTGCGTAAGAGTTTTCTGGCTTTTCGATACGGACAATCTCAATTTTATCGAATTGATGTAAACGATTTAAACCACGAACGTGAGCTCCCCAAGAACCTGCTTCACGACGGAAACAAGGCGTATAACCAGCATTTTTAATTGGCAAATCGGTTTCTTGTAAAATCACATCACGGTACATATTCGTGATAGGTACTTCTGCGGTAGGAATCAAGAACAAATCATCTTCGGTAGCATGATACATTTGTCCATCTTTATCAGGTAATTGCCCAGTTCCAAAGCCTGATTCTTTATTGATTAAAATAGGTGGTTGGATTTCTGTATAACCCGCATTGATAGCTTCATCTAAGAAAAAATTAATCAAAGCACGTTGAATTCTTGCACCTTTTCCTTTGTAAACAGGGAAACCTGCACCCGTAATTTTGTTACCTAATTCAAAATCTATGATGTCGTATTTTTTAATTAAATCCCAGTGAGGTTGTGCATTTTCTGGTAAAGTAGGAATTGTTCCATTTTCTAAAACTACTTCATTTTCTTCTGGTGTTTTACCAGCAGGAACACTACTATGAGGCAAGTTTGGTAATGTAACCAATACTTCATATAATTCAGCTTCGGTACTTTTCAAAACTTCTTCTAATTCCTTAGAACGAACTTTCAAAGCACTGGTTTCGGCTTTAGCCGTTTCAGCTTCTTCTTTTTTACCAGCTTTCATCAAGCCCCCAATTTCTTTGGCTAAGGCGTTCGATTTGGCTAAAGTTGTATCTAACTCAACTTGTGTTTCACGACGTTTCTCGTCTAAAACTAATACTTTCTCAACAATTTCTTCGGCGTCTTTGAAGTATTTGCGTTTTAAGCCTTCAATTGTAGTGGCTTTGTTTTCTTTAATTTGTTGTATTTGTAACATAAATTTTAGTCGAGTACTTTCAGTATCTTTTTAAATTCTTCTAAATTAATGAGATTAATTTTGGGAAAATTTGTTTCACGTAAAATGTTAAAATGCCTATCATTGGTTACTAAATAGTTTGAATTAGAAGCAATAGCACAATCTACAAACTTATTATCATCAGGGTCTATATCTAAGAGTAAGTTCCATTCATAATATCTTGTAATAAACTCAATGTTAGGTAAATATGTGAGAATTTGCATAAATGATTCGGCAACTTCTTTTCCCAATCTGAGACCAATTATTTCTTCATATTCTTCCAGAATATCAGTTGTTACACATAAAGTATAATTACCATTTAATAAACCTTCAAAGACCCAATGCGTTTTTGATTTACGTGAAATCGAAACCCATAAAATATTAGTATCAATTACTAATTTCATTTTTTGGAGGATTTTCGTAAATGTTCATTGGATAATCGTTCAGCATCTTCTTCAGTCCAATTATTTTGGTCCCAAGTTTTGTCTGCTAAATCCATTGCTTTATTAGAAAAATATTGGGCTAACATTTGTTTAATAGACTGTAAATCTTGTTCGGAGACTTTACGAGAATATAATTTAAGAAGCTCCAATTGTAAATTAGTCAATGGTTGTTTTACTGCTTGCATATCCTTATATTTTACATTTCCACAAAGATAAAAAAAATAGCCGTGCTGGAAACAGGTTTCACAACACGGCTATTCAGCGATGTCGTTATTATCAAGGAGCGGAGAAAATTTCTTTCATTGCATCTTCATATAAAAAGCAACGTTCGTTCAAAGCATTCAAAGCCGCAGCTTTGTTTTTGCCATGAATCAACAAAGTAATATTATGCTCGGAAGCCCCATAGCAAATCATTCTGATTGGAATGTTTTTCATGGCTTCTAATACTTTCAAGGCAATTCCTTCTTTGTCGGCCGAGAAATTTCCTACGATACAAACGATAGTTTGGTCTTTATCACACTCTTCTAAATCAGCGAATTGACGTAATTCCGCCATGATTTCTTCTAAATGTTCGTCGTTATCAATGGTTACAGAAACGGATACTTCCGAAGTTGTAATCATATCAACTGGCGTTTTGTATTTTTCAAATACTTCAAATACTCTACGCAAGAAACCATAGGCATTCAACATTCTGGTTGAGTGAATGTAAATAGCTGTTAAATTATCTTTAGCAGCAATGGCCTTAATTTCACGGTCAGATGTTTTATCGGCAATCAAAGTACCATAAGCTGCTGGTTCCATCGTGTTTTTTAAACGAACAGGAACACCTTTCATTTTGGCAGGAGTAATAGTACTTGGGTGTAAAATTTTTGCACCGAAATACGCTAATTCTGCTGCTTCTTCAAAAGTCAACTCACGAATTGGGAAAGTTTTCTTTACGATTCGTGGGTCGTTGTTGTGCATTCCGTCGATGTCGGTCCAGATTTGTACTTCTTCTGCCACGATAGCACCGCCAATTAATGAGGCTGTATAATCAGAACCTCCACGCTTCAAGTTATCAACTTCGCCACGAGGGTTTCTACAAATAAAACCTTGAGTAATGAATATTTGCTTATCAGTTAATTGAGATAAAATCGAACCTAACTTTTCTTCAGTAAATTTCAAAACTGGCTCATTGTCGGCATCAATCAACATAAAGTCTAAAGCAGGCAATAAGGCAGCACTTACACCTTCTTCACGCAAGTATGCTTCAAACATTTGGGTAGAAAGCAATTCTCCTTCTGCTACGATTTCTTTTTCTTGTTTTACCGAAAATGGTTTGATATTTACTAAAGAACGAATGAACGAAAACTCTTTTTCAATGATTGCTTTTCCTTCGGCATAACCCGCTTCTGTACTATAAAGCTCCTTGATAAAAGATTCATAGTGAGCATACAATTCATTGATTTTCTGAGTTGCTTCTGCATCATTATTTGCTTTTAGGGATTCTCCGATAGAAATCAAAGCGTTTGTAGTACCCGAAAGGGCAGACAAAACGACAATTTTACGATTACCATCTTCAGTAATCAAATTTTTAATTGAGTGCATTCGCTCGGGCTTCCCAACGGAAGTTCCCCCAAATTTCCATACTTGCATTTTCTAAACGATTGTTTTCTTAAATAATATTTTTAATTTTTTCTAAAAAAGTATCTATGTCGATGATTTCTACTTTTGGAAAATCAATGTCTTTTAATGAGTTGAAGTGTTTATCATTCGTGACGATAAAATCTACATTTCCGACTATTGCTGTATCTACAAACTTGTTGTCGTCATAATCATTTTCTAAAAGTCCCCATTTAAAGAAAATCTCATTTTTTTCTACATTTGGCTTTGCAAGCAACATTTCAATGATGTTGTCTGCAATAAAAGCATTTGTCTTTTGCTCAATGATTTCAGCATATTCTAGCAGTAAATCATTACTAATAATAAGAGTAAACTTCTGTTTTAGAAATGCATCAAAAATAGGTCTATACTGAGACTTTTTTCCAATTGAAACGAGTAAAACATTTGTATCTAAGATAATTCTCATGATTCATAAGGCGTTCTTAGATGTTCGTTTGCCCATTCTTTCATTGTATCTTCAGTCCAGTTATTTTCATCCCACAGTTTGTCCATTTCTTCACTTGCTTTCTCAGCAAAGTAATTGCCAAGTAACAGTTTAATTTCAATCAATTGACTATCAGTAACTTTGTAGCTAAACAACTTTACTAATTCTAATTGAAGATTCGTGAGTTTTTGAGCAGTTACCATAATTTCGATTTAATTAATGTGAATAATAAAAATAGAATCAATCTTATGCCTTGATTATAAAAACACACATACTCTTTAAAACGCCAACATTTTCACCGCCGTAATGGCTGCTTCATCGCCTTTATTTCCGTGGATTCCTCCTGCACGGTCTAGTGCTTGTTGTTCTGTATTTGGAGTAAGTACACCAAAGATAACAGGTTTGTCGTATTTTAAACTAACAGTGGTAAGTCCTTGAGCTACAGCATTGTTGATATAATCATTATGCTTTGTTTCTCCTTGAATTACGCAACCAATACAAATTACGGCATCAATGTCTGATTTTTGAGCCATTTTCTGTGCCGCAAAAGTCAATTCATAACTACCCGGAACGTTTACTCTGATAACATTTTCTTCTTTTGCCCCGTAGGCTAAAAGTGTTTTGTGCGCTCCTGCCGCTAGTGCATTTGTTACTTCTTCGTTCCACTCTGCTACTACCATTGCAAATTTTTTATTACTTACATCTGGTAAGTTTTCAGTGGAAAAAATACTTAAATTTTTATGTGCTGAAGACATGATTTATACGGGCTTTAGGCTATAAACTTTAGGCATTTTTATTGACTAAGCTTTAGCTTATGGACAAATGGTACAAAAAAAGGGATAAGAACCTTATGCTCTTATCCCTTCTGTATCAATATATTGATTGATTTCTTTATTCAGAGACAGAGCCTTCTAACACCGCTTTATATTTCTTAGCGTTGATGGATTCAGATGACTCTGCATATTTTTCTACGATTTCTGTATAAACAGCCAAAGCTTCTTTTTCTTCTTTATTTGCTTCGTAAGCAGCAGCCAACTTCATTAAATAAGTAGGCGTAAAGAATTTATTAGCTTTGTATTCAGCTGCTTTTTTGTAATAATCAATAGCATCGCTGTATGCTTTTTTCTCTGTATAAGCATCACCGATTAAAGAATAAGCACGAGCTTGAACCAATAAATCTGAACTGCTGAAAGATTTTAATTGCTCAATTGCTACATCGTATTTACCTTCTTTCAAGTTGGCAACACCTGCATAAAAGTTGGCTAAGTTTCCAGCATTTCCACCGAAATCATCCGCTACTTTAGTCAATTCTTTTGCTGCTACTTTATTTGAATCTGCTTCAAATTGATAAACTGCATTGAATAATTTTGCTTGACCTTCCTCATCCTGAATAGTAGCATAATATTTATAGCCAAAGTATCCTAATACTACTACGACTAATACACCAGCAACACCTGCAAATAATCCTTTATTGTTATCTACAACGTGTTGTACTTTATCAAGATCGTTTCCTAACTCAGTTTTCAATCCTTCTGCACTTTCCAAAAACTCGAGGGGTGTTTTTTCGTCTTTCTTTGTCATTGTTGGTTTTTATCTTTATTTGTTGTTGGTTATTTGTCTTTGTATAATTGATTGATAATGAGTTTACAAAGCAAATAACTAATCATTTTTTACTAGCTTCAAAATCGGATTGCAAAATTAGGAAATCTCTTGGAACTTTAAAGGTTTTTGTGTAATCTTTTCAAGGCTAATTTCAAAACTACCTAAAATAATGGAAATTAATGAATTATTTGCCTAAGTTTTTCGCTTAAACACTGCAATTCTGCTGAATTATGGTGTTGAAAACTATTTTTGTCGAAGCCAATTTTCTGGGTTTTGTTTGTCGAATGTTTTCCAAACTTGAAAATTTAATTCAGAAGTTCCGTCTGTATCCGAAGCTACTTCTCCTACTTTTTGTCCAGATTGTACTCTTTGTCCGTTTCTTACCGAAACATTTGAAAGTTTACTGTAAATGGTAAAATAGTCGCCATGCTGAATAGCCACCACCATATAAGTACCCGGAATTGAAACAACAGATTGCACTATGCCATCATAAACTACTCTTACATCGTTTCCTGCACTTGTCTGAATATCAATGCCATTATTGTTGGTTCTTACTCCTTTTAAAACGGGATGATTATGCACGCCAAAACGACTAGCAATAAAACCAGAATTAACCGGCCAAGGCATTCTGCCACGCAAGGCTGAAAAGGAACTTGCCAATCTTGTTTCTTCAACATTCATGGCGATGGCTTGTCTGTTTGAAGGTACTTTTTTGTTACTTTGGCTACGCTTATTCGCCAATAATTCACGCTCTTGCGAACGTTTAATTTCACGTTCTACAATTTTGGCAATCATTGTTTCCAAACGTTCTACAACTTTTTTGTTGGCTTCTAATTGCGCTCTTAATTTTTTCTCTTTCTGACTTAATTCAGTTACAACTTCCGTTTGCTTGCCTTTTAATACTTGTAGGTTTTGCGTTTCTGTGATTTTTTCACGCAAAACGGCATCTTGCTCTTGCTTTTTTTGTAAAATCTTTACTTGTTCTGTCAATAATTCAGAGCGTACTTGTTGAATTAAAAGTGCCTGTTTTTCACGAGCGGTAGAGTATTGTTGAAGATATTTATAACGACGAATTAATTGATTGAAATTACTTGAAGAAAACAAGAAACTAAGTTTATTGACTTTATTACTGGTTTTTGCTGCAGTAAAAACCATTTTAGCATATTCTGCTTTTAGTTTTTCGAGGTTGCCCGAAAGTTCTCCTGTCGCTTTTTTTAACTCTTCGGCTTCATTTTGAAGTAATTGTTGATTTTCAGAAATAATGTCAATCTGTTTGGCTTGCTTATCAATTCTTTCGCCTAATGCGTTGAGTTTGCCCACGCTTGCTTCTTTTTTTTGTTCAGTCTTTTCAATGATTTTATTGATTTCCTGAATTTTCTGCAAGTTTTCTCGCTTTGCCGCTTCTAATTTTCTCTTTTTATCCTGAGCAGTCGATAGGTTCGGAACGAAATATAACAAAACAAGAAGCAGTCCTGAAACGAATTTCAGGGCTGCTTGATGATGCTTGATATGTAAATTCAACTTTTTGATAAAAGATTAATTTTTATTTAATAGTTTTTCAGGTACTCTGAAAGGAAATTCCAGTGGAGTATCTAATAGTTCAACCTTAGTATGTTTAATGTTCACAAGAGTTTGATACATTTTTTGATCTTCTTTCGATTGATAATCTAAAGTAATTAAACTTGACTGTGGAAACAAAAATTGATTCAAGGTTGTAAAGTCATCAAAGTCTAAAGTTAATTTATTACTTGTATCTTCCTGAGTAAGTAGGATTTTTTTTAGCTTTTTATTTTCACCAATGTAATTATCAATCAATACTTTGTTTTCTTGTTGTTTCAATAAGTAGTACTCATTGCTACGAGTTACTCTTGATTTATTCTTTTTGAAAGGACGATTTCCCACCACCAAGGCTTGAAGAATATCATAATTTACATTGAAATTGAATTTTTCTGCAAAGCTTGAATAGGAATATTCCTTGTATTCGCCATGATATTTATCGTAAAGTTTCACCAAACTATCGTTGAAAAGTGCAGTAGCTACAGTAATGCCAAATGCCGAAACATTCATCCAAATTAAACTGTCTTTACGCATTCTGATATCAACTGTAAAGCTTTGATTATCTTTTGCCGATTTGTACGAAACCTTTGCTTTTGCCTTTAAATACTTGAAGTCAATTTCATCAATTTTTACTTTTTCTTCGTCTGTTGTTTCTGTAGCTACAATTGGTGGCGTAATTACAGGTTGTGTAACGAGCGAATCATTGATAGGTTTAGATTCGGCTAATTTTAGCGAATCTATGACTTGAATATCGGAAGTTTTACTGATATGCTGACGTTTACAAGAAGCAATAAAAAATGTAAACGCTAAAAGAATTAATGAGTAATGTTTCATATTTTAAGATTATGTAATTAATAGCTTGATAATTAAAATCCTTATTCTATTAATTTCATTTCTGCAATTTTTTTATCGATTAAAGTACTGGTTGAGCCAATGGTTTTTGCTTTTTTCCATTGTTCTACCGCTTTTTCTTTCTCTCCTAATTGAAAAAGTACATCTCCATAATGTTCCACAATCGTGCCACTGTTACTTTTATTTTGAACAACAGCTCTTTCTAAATAAATACGAGCTTTGTTGTAGTCTTTCATTACATAAAGTACCCAAGCATAAGTATCCAAATAAGTACCATTATCGGGATGTTTTTCTACAAGTCGAGCGCCCATTTCTGCGGCTAATTCCATTTTTTCTTTTCTCAAGGATAGAAAATAGGTATAATTATTCAACACATGGTCATTGTTTGGGTCAACTTTTAGGGCTGCTTCATAGGCTTCGTCTGATTTTTGATACTTACTTAAACTATTATAAGTATCACCCAAAAGTGCGTTGATGTGTTGAACCAATTCTGAGCCTTCAGGCGTGAGTCTTCTAGCTTCCTCTAATGATTCTGAGGCTTTGTTGTGATTTCTTTTTTGATAATATGCCGAGCCATTCAAATACCAAAATGCTGCTTGGTTCGGAAATACTTCAATTGCTTCTTCGCTGTGAACGATGGCACTGTCGATTTGTCTTAATTTAAAATCAATATTGATGATATTCCCCCAAACTTCATTGATAGATTTATCTAATCTTGCGGCTTTCACATATTCATCTCTTGCTGATTTTTCATCGCCTTTTTGGAAAAGTAAATCGCCATAAATAGCATGAGATTTTGGGTCTTGAGGATTGGTCTTCACCAAGATTTTTACCAAATTGAAAGCAGTTTCTTTTGATTTTTCATCTTTCGCCGTGTTCATGTAACCAATCAAAATACGAGCTTTCGTCGTAACATCAAGGCTGGCATCGGCAAAAGCTAATTCCAATTCACGATTACATTTTTCAATTTCCCCTTTTTCCTGATACAATTGCGCCAGCATAATATGTGCCTGTGCATTTTCAGGATTCATTGTTAATATTTTCTCAAGATATGGAATAGCTTGGTCGTTGCGTTTGTTAGACATCAACAATTCTGCTTGGTCGATATTATAATCAATCTCTTCGGGGTCTGAAGCAATAAGTTTTTCACCTTCTTTGATGGCGTCCTCTACTTTGCCCATTTTCACCAAAACCATTTGTTTTTGGCGAGTAATTTCTTCGTTGATACCAATGATTTTCTCTGCACGATTATACGATTTTATCGCTTCGTCTAAATGATTATCAAAAATATAAACGGCAGCCTGCGCTACATAAAATTCAGATTTTGAAGGATTCAATGCAATTAAACTTTGATAGATTTTAGCTGCAGCATCATATTTTTGTTTTCTAACATACAAATCAGCCAGCAATTCTCCATAAGTTTCGTTTGTTGAATTTTGCTGAAAAGCTTTTTCTGCATAAATAATGGCTTTGCTTTCGTCTTTCAATTTTAAATAATTGTTCGACATAGCATATAAAATGCCACTATTATCAGGAACGATGGCCAAAGCTTTTTCGTAAGCTTCAATAGCTTTGTCATAATCTTCCATCATATAGAATTTCATCCCTTCCGTAAAAAACGATTCGGCTTCAAGCAATTGTGCTTGCGATGTTTCTTCTTTTTTCTTAGAAGATTCACGTTTTTGAGCATACGAAAACTGCGCAATTACCAAGAAAGTAACGAGCAAAGAAGTAATATATCGAAGATTGAAATTCATCATTAAATATGTAGCATATTGAAGAAATAAAATACTGATAAAGTGTTTTGGCTATATCAGCGGTTTTATTTCTTCAAAGTTAAGTAAAATCTGTTTATCCGTTGTTGAATAATATTGTATCAAGCCTAAAACGAATATATTTATCATTAGGTATATCGAAAAGAAATACTTCTTCTTGCTTTTTTCAAGAAAGATAAATTGGAGATTCTTTACTCGTTTGGCTGATAGGCTTGGGCAAGTAATTGAACAACCGCTTGTATTTTTTTGCTATCAGAATAGGCAATTTCATATTCAGGAACTGCTGGCAAACCGCCCATTGCAATGCCTTCTTTTCGATAAATCATGGCAGAATCTTTGGTAGATTTTCCTGTTAAATGAATGGCATCAACGCCAGTTTGGGCAATTGTTAGGGCATTGTTTAGGTTTACGCCACTTCCCACCATGATTTGTATTCTACCGTTTGCTTGTTTGACCAAATTAGCAATTTCTTCGATGCCATCAATGGCGATATTTTTTTGTCCCGAAGTTAAAACTCTTGTACAACCCGCTTCAATAATGGCTTCTAATGCTTCAGCATAATTGGGCGTCATATCAATTGCTCTGTGGAAAGTTACTTGCAAAGGCGCTGCTAGTTTTACTAATTCAGCGGTTTGTTGAATATTTACTTTGCCGTCTGTTTGTAAAATTCCTAAAACGATGCCTGCGCAACCGAGTGTTTTCATTGAAAGAATATCAGCTTTCATGACTTCAATTTCTTCGTTGCTATAACAGAAATCTCCACCACGTGGGCGAATCATAGCGTGTACTTCTATGTTTACTTTCTGAGTAACCATTTTCACTAAACCAGCCGAAGGAGTAGTGCCACCTTCAAACATTGAACTACAAAGTTCTATTCTGTTGGCTTGGGCTTTTTCGGCTGCAATACACGATTCAAAAGAATAAGCGCATACTTCTACAAGTGGTTTTTTAGATAAAGTAAGGTTGGGGGACTTCATTGTAATAAATTTAATGTTTATTTAATCTCTTAAAGTAAGAATTAAGTATTTTGTTGAATTTCAGGATAATAAACGAGTTTGGGTACAAAATTGTAAATAATTATAGCTTTAAGTGTACTTTTTTCAAATAAATTTAGTTAATTCAACACAAGATTTTTCAGAAAAAAGTTTTTCGTAAATAAAAAACACATACTTTTGCAATCCTGAGAAAAAAGGGAATAAAAAATGCTAAAAAGTAAGCTGATAAGTATCTTATTTTCAGGATTTTATTTTTAAAATTAGTAATTAATTGTAATCAAATTCATATAATATGTACTGGACACTTGAATTAGCATCCTACCTAGAAGATGCTCCATGGCCTGCCACGAAAGATGAACTAATCGATTTCGCTATCCGTACTGGATCGCCACTTGAAGTAGTTGAAAACTTGCAAGAATTGGAAGACGATGGTCAACCTTATGAAAGCATCGAAGAAATCTGGCCAGATTATCCTACTAAAGATGATTTCTTCTTTAATGAAGATGAATATTAGCATTGGATATTAAGAGTTATCACGAAGTGCCACCTGTTGAGGGTGGCACTTTTTGTTGATAGCTAATTTCATTTCACCATAACTGGATATTAACATGAATAATATTAAAGTTAAACTCGTCGCTCAATTCCAGCCTGAACATAAAGCTATTATTTTGCCGATACTTCAAACAGAAGAGCTTTCAGTTGAATTAACACAAATTGCTGAAATGTTTGGTGTGGACACTCTTTTGCTTCAAACAGATTTTAAGGCGGATTTGAAGGAAATACATTCATTTTATTCGACTGATAATCAAAAGATTATTTTGTTGGGTTTGGGTAAAAAATCCAATTCGTCAGAAATTATTCGTGCTTTTAGAACGCTGATTCATCAACACAAAAGCAAATTACCGAACGAAATAACAATTGATGCACGAAAGCTTCCTGAAACTTGGATTGAATTTATCGTAAATGGATGTTTTTTGGGTACTTATGATTTGCGTTTGTACAAAACGGATGAAAAAGCAAGTATTCCACTTTTAGGAAACGATGGCGTTTTGAATATTCTTGCGGAATCGAAAAATGCAATAACTTTCATTGAAAAAGGAAAAGCCATTGCAGAAACACAAATGCAGATTTTTGATTTGATGAATGCGCCCGCAAACAAAAAATCTCCGCATACTTTGGCAAAATGGGCTGTGGCTTCTGGCGAAAAGTATAATTATTCTGTAAAGGTTTTAGAACGACAACAGTTGAATAGCCAAAAATTAAATGCGCTTTTGGCTGTTGGACAAGGCAGTGAACATGCTCCGATGTTGATTATTATGGAATATCGTTCTCCAAAAGCGAAACAAACTGTTGGCTTGGTTGGCAAAGGAGTAACTTTTGATACGGGTGGCATTTCGATAAAATCTTCAACGAATATGCACTTGATGAAGTCGGATATGGGTGGAGCTGCCGCTGTTTTTGGTGCGATAGAATTAGCTGCAAAATTTGAGTTACCTGTTCACTTAGTTGGAATTGTGCCTGCTTGCGAAAATGCGGTGGATGGAAAATCGTTCAAGCCAAGTGATGTGATTAATTCTTATTCAGGAAAAACGATAGAAGTTATTGATACTGACGCTGAAGGTAGATTGATTTTAGCAGATGGATTAAGCTACTTGACTCGTAATTTCAAAGTCGATACCATCATTGATTTGGCTACTTTAACGGGCAGTTGTATTGCTGCTTTGGGCTATCATGCGGCGGGAATGTTTACCAATAATGATGAATTGGCGGATACTTTAACCGAAGCAGCTAACCAAACAGGCGAGCGACTATGGCGTTTGCCTTTGTGGGATGTTTATAAAGAAGATATTTCTTCGGATATTGCCGATGTACGTAATTACTCTGGGAAACCAATGGCAGGTGCTATTTCTGCGGCAAAATTTTTAGAAGTATTTACAGATAATCACCCAAATTGGGCGCATCTGGATATTGCAGGAACAGCTTTTGGCGATACAGATTTTGCACCACAAAGAGCCGGAACGGCTTTTGGAGTAAGATTATTGGTCGATTTTTTAATGAAAATATAGTACATAGTTTCTTGGCTTAGTCCTTAGATTTTATTAATTTTAGTTAATTCCGAAATCTATGTAAATCCTAAAAACTATGTCTTCAACGCTTTCTTTTCTTTGTATTTCAACTTATTTTAAAGGGAATGAGTTTTTGCGAGCCTGCAAGCAAGCAGGAAATAAGGTGTATTTACTGACCAATAAAAAGCTAGAGTATAAACCTTGGGTAAGAGAATTTATTGATGAAATATTTTATGTAGAAGAAAAAGCTGATGGTTCTATTGATATGAATGAAATTATTTTAGGTTTAGCCTACATGATGCGTTCAAGAAAGGTTGATAGAATTGTTGCTTTAGATGATTTTGATGTAGAAAAAGCAGCTCATCTTCGAGAACACTTTAGAATTCCGGGAATGGGGCAAACCACTGGGCGACATTTTAGGGATAAACTGGCAATGCGCATGAAAGCGCAAGAAGCTGGTATAAAAGTACCGATGTTTTCAAGCTTGTTTAATGATAACGAAATCTTTGAATTTACCCAAAAAGTACAATATCCATGTGTTGTAAAACCTCGCTCGGAAGCTTCCGCAACGGGCATCCGAAAAGTTTATAATTCGGGACAATTGTGGGAAGTAGTTCATTATTTGGGCGACCGCCGACATGAGTATTTGGTAGAACAATTTAAACCCGGTGATGTTTTTCATGTTGATTCACTTTCATTGAATGGTGAATTTATATTTTCTCGTTCAAGTCAGTATTTATCAACACCAATGGAAGTTGCACATGGAGGTGGAATTTTTCGCTCGGTGACAGTTCCTATCGGTTCAGTACTAGATGTAGAACTTCAAGAAGTAAATGCACAAGTAATGAAAGCTTTTGGCATGAATTATTCTGCCACACATTCTGAATTCATCAAAGACCATGAAACTGGCGAAATTATATTTCTAGAAACTGCATCCAGAGTAGGAGGGGCAAATTTGGCGGAAATGGTTGAAGCTTCTTCGGGAATTAATTTGTGGCGGGAGTGGGCAAATATAGAAACGGCTGTTGCGAAAAAGGAAGAGTATGTTTTGCCGACTTTTGAAAATCTTTACTCAGGAATTATTATTTCTTTAACAAGACAACAATACCCAAATTTAGCCGACTTTGATGTGCCAGAAATTTGTTGGCGAATGAATGAAGAATATCATATTGGAATGGTTGTTAAATCTGAAAGTCGTGAAAGAGTAATTGAGATTTTAGATGATTTCGCTCAAAAAATTTATCAAAATTTTCATGCTTCGGCTCCTGTTCCCAACAGACCAACACATTAATAAAAGGCGGAAACCAATCGTGGTTTCCGCCTTTTATTTTCTTTTACTTTGATACAAATGCACTGGAATTTTATTGTCGCTTTCTTCGCTAATCGTAAAAAAGCTTGAGCCATCGCTACTAAAGCAAATGCCTTCTCCTTGCGGTTCGGCAGTGTAGGGCAACAAACTTGCGGCACGCTTCAAAGCTGAAGGAATACTTTCATTACTTTGTCGTCGCCAGTGAAAAACTTGCAGGTAATTTTTGATGAGTATTTCCTGATTATCAGCAGAAATACTTCCATCAGTAATATAAAATGCTTGATTTGTTCCTAACGAAAATGATACTTCTTCTACAAATTCAGCGGTCATCGTTTGGGTGAACGACTGTGGATAAGCAAGTCTATAAAGTCGCTGATTTTTTTCTCGCTTACTCAAAATATAAATATCTTTACTTTGCTGGTCAATCAACATACACTCTGCATCTTTCGCTCCGTCAGGATATTTAAAAGTAATTTTTTGAACATTACTTAAAGTATTGACTGCTTGGGTACTTCCTGTAATTGTTGGTTCGGCTACACGATAAATGGCATAGTCTTCATATTGGGCATTATTGTCGCCAATTTCGCCAATGTATAAATATGAACCTTCAGTAAAAGTAGCGATTGCCATTGCTTCCCAATCACGATTTGTAGCTCCTTCTAAATTGAATTGAAATAAGCCTTTTCCATTTTTATCAATCAAGAAAATCCTATTTTCGTCACCGCTGTCGTTGTGTGTCCAGAGATAATCTTTATTTTTCTGACTAGCAATTAAACCTGAAGCTTCGTCGATTGTTTTATTTTCGAGTAACCCAGCATCTGTTGGATTGTCGAAATTATCACTAACACTCGGTGTCGGATTTGGCTTTTTTTCACAAGCTAACAAAGCCATTAAAAGTAGAATAAGAAGCTTTTTCATAGTGAGATTGATGTTGAAAAGCCTATTCACTTTCCTTTGGTGGCGTATTTGTATTAACTTCTTCTTCTACTTTTGGCGTTACTTTTACTTTTTTGATTCTACGAGTATCGACAGAAGAAATTCTGAATTTATATTTTTCATATTCAATTTCTTCGCCAGCGTGTGGTAGTCTCGTGAAAAGCTCAATCAAAAGTCCTGCAAGCGATTCACTGTCTTCTCTGGCTTTATCAAAATAATCGTTATCAAGCCCCAAAGCACGACAAACATCATTTAAAGAAACTTTTCCTTCAAATTCGAAAGAACCATCGTTAAATTTCACATAACCCAAATCTTCCACGTCCGATTCATCATGAATATCACCTACAATTTCTTCGATAATATCCTCCATCGTTACAATGCCTTCCGTTTCTCCATATTCATTGACTACTACTGCCATGTGTACTCTTTTCTCTTGAAAATCATAGAGTAAATCATCAATTTTTTTACTTTCTGGAATGAAAAAAGTTTGATGTAACAAATCTTGCCATTTAAAATGTTCGTCTTTTTCAAGATGAGGTAAAAGGTCTTTGATGTACAAAATACCTTCTATTTTATCAATGGTTTCTTTGTAAACGGGAACTCTCGAATAGCCAGATTTATTGATTTTATCCATCAATTCGTGGAAGTCGAAAGCAATATCAAAAGCAGTAATGTCTCTTCTTGAACGCATAACACTTTTTGCCGAAGTACTTCCAAAGTTTACAATGCCTTTTAAAATGTCTTTTTCTTGTTCTGATGTGTCTTTGCCTGTAGTAATTTCTAGGGCATGATTTAGCTCGTCGGCAGTGATAGTATAGCCTTTTCTTTCTACTCTTTTTTCGATAACATTACTGATTCCTAATAAAAGCGAAGAAAGAGGTTGAAAAACGATAGTCGCAATTTCTAATAATGGAGCGGTGATTTTGGCAAAGCGAAGGTTGTTTTGTTGCGCCCATACTTTAGGAATGAGTTCTCCAAAAAATGTAATGATAAAAGTAACACCTACTAAAAGGACTAATGTAGCTACTAATCCTTCCTTTTGTTCTTCTCCAACTACTTGTTCGGTTACATAAGTTGAAATGGTAATAAAGGTAATGTTTACTAAATTGATAGAAATCAATAAAGTAGCAAGAAGTAACTGTGGTTTGTCTAGTAATTTAGAGATTTTTCGTTCTGTTCCGCTGTCGCTATCACGGCAAGCAGCACGCTCTTCGGCAGATAATGAAAAGAATGCAACTTCAGAGCCAGCCAATAAAGCTGATAAAATTAATAAGCCCAATAGAATCAAGGCATTGATTCCATAAACGCTATAAGAAGAGGTGCTTTCAACTTGGGCTAAAAGCACCAAAATCGGGTGAGGTTCGTCGGATAATCGGGTTTCCAAAATATAATGGGTTTTAGTTTCTAGTGATTAAATTGAAATGATTGGTAATTAAGCATTTTCAGGCTATCTTTTTTGATAGTTTCTAATGAAAAATATTGATTACCAATCTCTAATCACCAAATAACTTATAATTTAAAATGGTAAATCATCACTGTCGTCACTACCAGTATTATTATTGAATTCAGGCGCTGGTGCTGCCGTTCTTACTGGTGCTGGACGTTGCTGTTGTGCTGGCATTGCCGAACCACTTTCTGCACTTCCTTCATTACTTGCTCTACCGCCAACTAAGGTCATTGAAGTACCTCTAATTTTAACTGTTTTTCTTACGATATTATCTTTATCAGTATATTCTTCAGTACGAATTTTGCCTTCTACATACACTGAATCTCCTTTATGAAGATATTGTTCTGCGATGTTAGCCAAATTGTCCCAAAGTTCAATTCTATGCCATTCTGTTTGTTCTACTCTTTGCCCATCCTTGTTATTGTATGCCTCAGAGGTTGCAATGCTAAAAGTTGTCACTTTCGAGCCACTCGGTAGGGATCTTACTTCTGGATCAGAGCCCAATCTTCCTAAAAGAATTACTTTGTTTACGCCAGCCATTTTTGTTTGTTTTTAAAAGTTTGAGAACCTATGTGAATTTAATGAAAAACTTACAACTTACCAATTTATACCAAGGTGCTAATGCTATGATTTAGCTTTTACTAAGTAAAAAAAGTTCATTCTAAAAATCTATTTTTTATTCAAATACATACTCTTTTAAGTAATTATTTACCAAGGTTGATTTAGGTAAATCATCAACTTCATTGAGGTTGTACCATTCAAGTTCTTGTGGCAAATGTAAGAGAAAATGATTATCTACTTCTAAATGCCAAAATTTTGTTTGTATGCGCTGATGAGTAAGTATATGAATGTATATGCTTGATTCTCTTTTGATTAAGGAATTTTTTATTAATTCAGACAAGAAAGTATCTTCCATAGCAAGATACGATAAATCTTGAATATTTTCCTCAATTTCTTTCAGATAAAAATCATACATTCCTTCCCAAACATCTCTTCCTAATCTTTTACGCATGGCAAAATTACCATTTTGTTCGATGATAAAGTAATTAAAAAAACGTTCTTTTACTTTTACTTTTTTCGTTTTTATGGGTAATAAGGATACTTGTCCAGTAGCATTCGCTACACATTCCATCGCCAGTGTACAGAACATACAATCGGGCGAAGCAGGAGTACAGTGCATTGCTCCGAATTCCATAATGGCTTGGTTGTGCGTTGCTGAATCGCTTGCCGGTAATACACTTTCAGCCAATTGTGTAAATACTTTCTTGGCATCTTTGCCCGAAATATCGGTTGTTTCACCAAATACTCTTGACAATACTCTGTAAACATTACCATCTAAAACAGCTACTTTTTCACCAAAAGCGAAAGAGGCAATCGCCGCAGCAGTATAAGTGCCGATTCCTTTTAATTTTAATAATTCCGAATATTTTTCTGGAAATACTCCGTTGTAATCTTCCACAACCATTTTGGCGGTTTTGTGCAAATTCCTTGCTCTGGAATAATAGCCCAAACCTTGCCAAAGCCTGAGTACTTCGTTTTCATCAGCATTGGCTAAATCTTGTACCGTAGGAAAGGCTTCCACAAACTTATAATAGTAAGGCATGCCTTGTGCAACCCTGGTTTGTTGAAGAATAATTTCGGATAACCAGATGTAATATGGATTCTGAGTGTTTCGCCAAGGTAAATCTCGTTTATTTTGAAGATACCAATTCGTAATTTTTTTTGAGAAAAAATCGTTTTTCAAGGGATGAGTAGTTTGTTTGTTCACAAATAGAGATTTGTACTTAAAATGAGTGATTTTGTTGCTTTTTCAAGAAAATCACGTAAAAATTGATATTCGAGAACGGTTTTCAGTTTTGGCAAACGGTTCAAAATTAAGCAATTACGAAAAAAAAGTTCGGATAATATTTTTTTGTTTCTTTCATAATTCAAACCAAAGCCGTACCTTTGTGACCCTTAATAATCAAGGGGTTACGAAAGTAATGATTTCATCACTAAATTCAAGGTGAACTCTACCGTTATTTTCAATGCTGAAACGCAACCAATCATTATTTGTTTAACATATTTTTTATTAATCCTAAAATTTTCAAAAAGTGACTAAAGCAGACGTAATCGCAGAAATTTCAGACAAGACTGGTATCGACAAAGCAGATGTATCAAGTGCAATTGAGTCTTTCTTTTCGGTAGTTAAAGACAACCTTGCGAATGGTGAACCAATTTATGTAAGAGGTTTCGGAAGTTTTGTAAACAAGAAAAGAGCACACAAAATCGCTCGTAATATCTCTAAGAATACTTCAATTGAGATTCCAGAACACTTTATTCCTAGTTTCAAACCTGCAAAAACTTTTGTAGAACAGGTTAAGTCAAACGCAAAATAGATTAAGTATAGTTGTCTGTTCAAATTCTTTGTTATCCGTGGGTGGCGCTTTAACAGTGATTTGGGTTTAAAATTTACCTTAACAGATAAATTAATAGCTTAAAAAACTAAGAAATCATGCAAAAGTCTTTTATCATTATCATCGTAATTGCCTTCGGATTAGTTGGCGGTTTGTACAGTTTACCCAAAGTAGTTGTTAGCGATGAGAAAAGGACGTTAGAGCAATCTTCAAATGAAGCCCCTGCTACAGCTAATCGTGATAAAGCGACAGCATCGAAAACAGAAGAGAGTGCCGAAAGTCATGGAGCAACATTGAGTGTTGAACAGCAACGTGTGATTGCGCAATTGAAGGGGAGTTATTTGAATGGGAGTACTGCGAAAGTAAAAATGAAGGCAGCGAATGAATTAATCGCTAAATTTGTGGAATACACTCGCTTCGACAGTGCTGCTTATTATGCCGAGGAAGTAGCCAAAATCGAACCCTCAGAAACGAATTTGATGAAAGCAGGTAATTTGTATTACGAAGCATTTACCTACTCGCTTCAAGCGGAAAAAACAACTGTGTTAGGGGAAAAGGCCAGAGAGATTTTTACGAAAGTTTTGGCGAAAAATCCTGAAAACTTGTTGGCAAAAACCAACATGGCAATGACTTACGTTTCAACATCTACGCCCATGCAGGGAATTACGATGTTGAGAGAAGTAATTGCAAAGGAACCAGATTATGAACCAGCTTTGTTCAGTTTAGGTATTTTATCGATTCGTTCAAATCAGTTTGGAAAAGCGGTTGATCGTTTCAAACAAATTTTAAAGAATAACCCGTCGAATTCAAAAGCGGCTTTGAATTTAGGATATTGTTTAGCTGAACTAGACAGAAAGGAAGAAGCCAAGGAAATTCTTGAAAAAGTACTGAATAATAGTACAGATTCACAAGAAAAAGCCGCAGCAAATGAAATTCTGTCAAAATTAAAGTAATATTGTATTTTAAATATTACTTTTCGAGCTTCTTTAGCATCAGAAATACAAAAAAATTAAACATATTTTTAACATTTAAATCCTTTTATAATCATGCCTTGCGGAAAAAAAAGAAAGAGACATAAGATCTCAACGCACAAAAGAAAGAAGCGTCTTAGAAAAAGTAGACATAAGAAGAAGTAGTTAAGGCAATAAGGAATGGGCAAAGTAAATATTTATTACGACTCTTTTTTCCTTTCGCCTTGATACCCAAAAAACAGGCAGAATCTCCTTTATGGAGTTTGCCTGTTTTTGTTGTTTTTGTGAGATTGTTTGCTTGAAAGAAAAGTTTAATTACATAAAGGTTTCATTCTCAGTTTTTTATGTAATTATTGGTCATGACATTTTGGGGATATGTATTGATTTTGAAGAAATTCACTGAGTATTAATACTCGATGTTTTAATTGTTAATAAATGAAATTTAACGAGATTATTTATAAAATCATTTGCTTAACCAAGATATTCACCCACATTAAAGTCAACTTAAAAAAATTAAATTACAGACAGATTTCATTTAATAATTATCGTTTTTAAACGATGATTCCCCTAATAAAAAATCGATTTTCTCCTTTTTTTCTAGGCTCGCACATATCTGTAATTTTCTAATTTTTTAAAGACTTAACTCAAAAGCATACTCACTAACTACGACGTCCTTCATATCTCTTTCATTTCTAAATGCTTTAATCACCTGTGAGTAATGAATTAATTATCAATTCGACTCCCAAAGGTGACCGCATAGCTTTGTTGCAAGACAAGCGTATTGTGGAATACCACTTAGAGGAGTCTGAACCACACTTTTCAGTCGGAGATATTTATCTCGGGACGGTCAAGAAGATGGTAACGGGATTGAACGCTGCCTTTATTGATATTGGCTATGAGAAAGACGCCTTTCTTCATTATCATGACTTAGGTCCGAACGTCAATTCCTTAAACAAATTTACGAAAGAGGTTATCGCTGAAAGATTGCAGTCTGGACGATTAGATAACTTTAAGCTAGAACCTGAAATTGACAAGCACGATAAAATTGATAAAGTATTAAGTAAAAATACGCCGATTTTAGTGCAAGTTGTGAAGGAACCTATCTCGACAAAAGGACCTCGTTTATCTTGTGATATTTCTATTGCAGGACGTTACACAGTCTTAGTTCCTTTTTCGAATGGGGTGAATATCTCCAAAAAAATTACTGCAAAAGCGGAGCGTCAGCGTTTACAACGTTTGATGTCTTCGATTAAACCTGCGAATTTTGGAGTGATTGTAAGAACTGTAGCTGAAGGAAAAGAAGTAGAGGAATTGGATAAAGACCTCCGTGAATCCATCGCTAAATGGGATGCTGGTATGAAAGCACTGAAAAGTGCGAAACCACGTGACAAAATAATCGGTGAAATGAGTCGTGCAACATCAATGTTGCGAGATTTATTAAATGAAAATTTTGATAGCGTTGTTGTTGATACGCCCGAATTGTTTCAAGAAGCCCGTAATTATGTTTCGAATATTGCTCCTGAAAAGGAAAAAATTGTGAAACTTCATCAAGGTAAAAATAAAGTTTTTGAACAATTGGGTATCGAAAAACAACTGAAAATGTTGTTTGGTCGCTCAGTAAGTTTACCGCAAGGAGGCTATTTAATTGTAGAACATACAGAAGCTTTACACGTAATTGATGTAAACTCTGGAAATAAATCTAACAATGAGGATGGTCAAGAAGCGACGGCGCTGAGTGTAAACCGTGAAGCTGCTAAAGAGATTGCTCGCCAGTTAAGACTGCGAGATATGGGCGGAATTATCGTCATTGACTTCATTGATATGAAAAGACCTGAAAACAAGAAATTGATTCAGGACATCATGAAAGAAGAAATGAAAACCGACCGTTCGAAATATACCATTTTGCCTTTGACGAAATTTGGTTTAATGCAAATTACTCGTCAACGTGTTCGTCCTGAGATGAATGTAGTTACGGCAGAAAACTGCCCAACTTGTGGCGGAACAGGTAAAATCACAGCAAGTATTGCTATTTCGGATATTATTGAGCATCATCTTGAACACATTCTTGAGAAGCAAAACGAAAAGAAACCAACAATTTTATTACATCCATTTTTACACGCATATTTTACAAAAGGTTTCCCTTCAATTCGTATGAAGTGGTTCTTTAAATATAAAACGTGGGTGAATTTAATTCAGGATACTTCCTTTGGAATTACAGATTTTAAATTTCTGAACGACCATAGCGAGCCAATCGAATTAAATGGATAAAAGATAATTACTTGTATAACAGCCTGATTTCTTCTTGATTTCAGGCTGTTTTTTTTGCCTATATTTGTGTAAATATTATTCTGAAATGCCTCAAAAAAACGCTAGAAATTATTGGTGGTTAAATGTGAACCCTCGCCTTTGGTCGATAGACTCGTTCAAACTTGGACAAGTACAGTCTTATACTTCCCACAATGAATTTGACCATAAACGTAGAATCTATAAGTATTTCGAGGCGGTGAAAAAAGGCGATTTAGTGATTGGTTATGAATCTACGCCAGTAAAACAAATCAAAGCTATTTTTGAAATCACCGAAGCACTTCATTTTGACCCTTATCACGGTGAAATTATTTCCTTTAAAATGAAGGAGAAAGTTCCTGAACCAATTGATTGGATTGAACTAAAATCTATTCAATTTTTTAAAGATTCAGAAGTATTGAAGAATAATCAAGGAAGTTTATTCAAAATTACAGAAGATGAATTTGAGGCAATTCAAGCCATGATTGATGCCCAGAAAGAAGCAATGATTAGCGAAGATGTATTAATTCCTTATGAAAAAAAAGATGCTTTAGTCGATTTATTTATGGATGAAGAGCAGTTTGAGGAAATACTTGAAACGCTGAAATACAAGAAAAACATCATACTTCAAGGTCCTCCGGGCGTGGGCAAAACTTTTATCGCCAAGCGTTTGGCTTATACTTTGGTTGGAACGCAAGATGATTCCAGAATAAAAATGGTACAGTTTCATCAGTCGTACTCTTACGAAGATTTTATTCAAGGTTTAAGACCTGATGGTGACGGAGGTTTTAAGCTCAAAAATGGCGTATTCTATGAGTTTTGTCGCCAAGCACAACGCAATGCTGGCATCGACCATTTCTTTATTATTGATGAAATAAATCGGGGAAATTTAAGTAAAATTTTTGGCGAATTATTGCTCTTGATTGAATCCGACAAGCGTGGAAGAGTGAACGAAATGCCTTTAACTTACGGGGATAAAGATTCTGAGCCTTTTTATGTACCAGAGAATTTGTACATCATCGGCACGATGAATACTGCCGACCGCTCTTTGGCAATGATTGATTATGCTTTACGCCGACGTTTCGCATTTATTACTTTAGAACCTCTTTTTAATCAAAAATTTGAGATTTATTTGGTTCAAAAAGGAGTAGAGAAAAGCTTTGCAGAAAGACTAAGTAAAGCAATTACTCAGCTAAACCAAGTGATTTCGAATGATAAAAACCTGCAAAAAGGTTTTCAGATTGGACATAGTTATTTTTCAACTTTTGCTAACGAAGAAGATACTCGAAAATGGTATCGTAGGATTGTAAACCTAGAAATCGCTCCGCTTTTAGAAGAATATTGGTTTGATAATGAGGAGAAAGTAAGAACTGAAATTAAGAAATTACTGGATATTTTTTAGCTTGTAGCTTTGAGTAATGAGCTTTGAGCTTTTTGTTTTTTTATCATTTACATATTTCAGATTTCGAAGGTAAGTTTAAAAAGCTATTTATCAGAAATCTAAAATCTAAAATCCGCAATAGCATTTACTCAAAACTCCGTATTCATAACTCCACATTCCAATGATTCCTATTGAAAATATATATTATTTACTCTGCTACGCTTGGAATCGGCTAGAGGAAAAAGAGTTGATGAATGTTTCTACGATTGAAGTACCCGATTTGCCTAATTTATTAGCTAAAGTACTTTTAAAAGGTACAAAAGCGTTGATAAATCGTGGTCTTGATAAACAATATATTGCTGAGCAAAATCTCTATCAAGGCATCAAAGGAAGAGTAGCTTTTAATTATTCTCTTCGTAAAAATCTTTTTCAGCAAGGTTTGGCAATGTGCGAGTTTGATGAACTATCAGTAAATATTTTACCAAATCAAATCTTAAAAACTTCATTACAAAATGTAGTAAAACTACCAACGCTTGATAGAAAATTGAAGAGAGATATTCAGGCGGTTTTGTACCAATTAACGGATATTGATGCAATTGAAATTAGGAGCGATACTTTTTCAAGTGTTCAGATTCATCGTAATAATCAGTATTATCTTTTTCTATTGAATATTTGTGAATTGTTGCATCAAAACCTATCCATTCATGAAAAAACGGGAGAAGTAAAATTCAAAGATTTTTTGCGAGATGAACGCCAAATGGCTAGACTTTTTGAAGAATTTGTACGTAATTTTTATAAAATAGAAGTACCAGAAGCAAAGGTTTTTCGAGAAGATTTACATTGGCAATTTACTGGAGAACAAATGCAGTTTTTACCCAAAATGCAAACGGATATTTCAATCCAATTGCCTTCAAATCGGAAGATTATTATTGATGCAAAGTATTATGCTGAAACACTTCAGCATTTTTATGATGCCGAGAAAATACATTCTCGGAATTTATACCAAATGTTTGCCTATTTGAAAAACCAGCCCAACCAACAAGCGGAAGGGATTTTGTTGTATCCGACTGTTCAGAAAAGCTTGAGCCTCACTTACACTTATGAGGAACATCGAATCAGGGTCGAAACGTTGAATCTTAACCAGCCGTGGATGGAAATCAAAAGAGATTTACTGTTGATATTAGATAGAAAATCCAGCGAGTTGGAAACACATTCTACAGAAAATATTTAAAAATCAATTGTGAAAATTTTTGTTTTTGCATTGAAAATAAAAGACTTCTTTTCTTCTTTTACGAAGATATTTACAATATTGGTTTGGTCTTCAAACATATCAATGAGTACATCATTTTTTAATCTTAGTCCTGAAAGTGCTTCGTTCATTGGTAATTCTAAGTAAATCCAAGTTGCGTCTCCTTCTTTTTCTTTTCCTATGTATTGAATGGCTTTGAGTTGATTCTTAGCATTAACCAACATAAAGTGTTTTTTCACATATTGCTCTACCAAAGCATCGTTTTTATCGTTGTTTTCAACAATAATTTTCTTGTTCTGATTATCGTGCGAAAGTACTTTTTCCAAATCATCTGTAAATACTCTTACACTTACTTCAAATCCTTTACTTTTAGCATTATAGCGCATTTCGGTAAGGCTCGTATGAAATGCGTGCAAAGTATTACTTAGTTTGAAACTACTTGAAAGAATGATGATTCCTAAAAGTAAAAACCTGCCAAGATTGTTCATCTTGACAGGTTTTAAAATATTGTTATTTTTGATAGTCGTCATTTATTTAAAAAATGCTTTGAATGCTCCGTTTCCTAATACAAAAACCATTAAGGCTAACAAGATTACTGTTCCTACTTGTTGCGCTCTTTCTAATACTTTTTCCGATGGCGGGCGACCAGTGATGATTTCATACAATAAAAACAAAGCATGACCACCGTCAAGCGCAGGAATTGGCAATAAATTCATAAATGCCAAAGCCATTGAAAGTAAACCTGTAAGAGTCCAGAAATTTAACCAATCCCAGTGAGCACCGTACATTTCAGCAATTTCAAAAGGTCCGCTCAAGGCTTTATCGGCACGAACATCGCCTGCAAAAATCTTTTTGAAACCTTTAACATTTTTCACCACTACATCAAAAGCATCTGTTGCACCCATTACAAAGGCTTGTCCGATGGTATAATCTTCGTGTGAGAATTTGATTATTCGTTCTGCTGCAAAGCCTAATTTACCTTCTTTGGTAACGGTCATGTTAATGGTATCTACTTTTCCTTGTCTTTCAATACCAAAAGCAACGTTTTTCCCAGCGTATTTTGTTAAGCTATCTTTTAATAATTGATAGAAAAAAACTGGATGTCCATTCATACTTACTATTTTATCACCCGCTTTTAAGCCGACTTTGTAGGCAGGTAAATCTTCTGGTACAGACTTACCAAAAAGTTTACTTAATAAAGAAGGCTTTTTAGGTTCTGTTACTTGTGCAATTTTGAATGGATATAATGGTTGAATGAATTGGTCTTTTTGGTCAGATAATTTATTCAAGAAATCAGAAGGAATTACTACTTCGATGGTTTTTCCAGCACGTTCTACAGTGTAAGAAACATCATCATCGAGAATTGCACCACCGATTTCGCTATATTCTTTGAAATCTTTTCCGTTTACTTTCAATACTTTATCGCCAGTTTTAAAACCAACTTCTTGTGCCAAACTACCAGCATAAATACCGTTTTTGTTCAGTTCGTCTTTAGCGATATAATTATTTCCAGTTTTGTAATTGATACCGAAGTAGATAGCAACTCCCAAAATTACGTTGACAATAATTCCACCAAGCATTACAATTAAACGTTGCCAAGCTGGTTTTCCACGGAATTCCCAAGGTTCAGGAATGGCAGATAATTTTGAAGCATCTTGTGTTTCGTCAATCATTCCGGCAATAGAAACATAACCACCTAATGGAAACCATCCTAAACCATATTCTGTATCACCGATTTTCTTTTTGAATAAAGCGAAGTTTAAAACAGTAGGTACTGGAAACAAAAAGTCGAAGAAAAGATAGAATTTATCAACACGCATTTTGAACCACTTTGCAGTAATATAATGCCCAAATTCATGTAAACTTACTAAAATTGACAGTCCTAAAATTAACTGCCCCGCCATAACTAAACCGTCCATTTGTTAAGTGTTATCTCGTAAAATCAAATTTATTTACGATTTGTGTTCTAAGATTTTTTTACTGATTAAATATTGAAATTAAACTAGCGTTTGGGCTAGTCTTCTTGTTGCTTGGTCTGTCTGAATATAATCATCAATACTTGGCTTTTGAATAAAATCCACTTTACTCATGCACTTTTCGATGAGGTCTGACATCTCTAAAAAACCAATTTTGTCTTGTAAAAAGGCTTCAACAGCAATTTCATTGGCTGCATTCATGATACAAGGAAGGTTTCCGCCTTTGTCCATTGCCTCAAAAGCTAATTGCAAGTTACGAAATGTTTCGGTATCAGGTTGTTCAAATGTTAGAGAAGGATATTTTGTGAAGTCGAAACGTGGAAAATCTGATTTTATTCTATTTGGAAATCCCAAAGCAAATTGAATAGGAAGTTTCATATCAGGCAAACCCATTTGTGCTTTCATAGAACCATCTTCAAACTGAACCAAAGAGTGGATGATTGATTGCGGATGAACAACAACCTCAATTTGCGAAGCTTTCAATCCAAATAACCATTTTGCTTCAATTACTTCTAGTCCTTTGTTCATCAAACTGGCAGAATCAATCGTGATTTTAGCACCCATTACCCAATTTGGATGTTTTAGTGCCTGAACTTTGGTTACTTTTGCCAAATCTTCACGTTTTTTCCCTCTGAACGGACCACCTGAAGCTGTTAAAATTATTTTTTCGATTGGGTTATGAAATTCTCCAACCAAGCATTGAAAAATAGCAGAATGTTCAGAATCAACTGGATAAATATTTACTCCTTTTTCTTCGGCAAGTTTAGTTATTAATTCTCCAGCAACAACTAATGTTTCTTTATTGGCAAGTGCAATATGTTTACCTGCTTCAATGGCTTTGATGGTAGGTAATAAACCAGCATAACCAACCATCGAAGTAAGAACTATATCAATTGAATCCATTTGAACAACAGATTCCAAGGCTTTTGCACCAGCATAAACTTTTATTCCTGCGTTATCTAATGCTGAATGTACTTTATCGTATAAATCATCATTGCCAATAACAACACAATTTGGTTTGAACGTTAAACTTTGTTCAATTAATAAATCGGCATTGTTTTGGGCTGTTAATACTTCTACTTCGAAGATGTCTTCGTTGGCTTTTATTACTTCTAAGGCTTGTGTTCCGATTGAACCCGTTGAGCCTAAAATGGCAATTTTTCTTTTTTGCATAAATGATATTAGCCTTGAGCAATTAGTTGCAAGCTATGAGTCTTATTATCAGACGGTTTGCAAATTAGATTGTTGGTGAAATCTAATTTTTTCTCAAAACTTATTCTTGAAATTATCAGTAAGAAGTTTTAAGCGGGTTAATTGTCTTTTATGATTAGATTAATGATATAAAATTAAAGAGCCCAACCCAGAATTTGGCTAATAAAGTGCGAAAATAACGAAGGTTTTAGGAGTAATGTAAAAGCAATTCCAAAAGCAGCTCCATAAAGGTGAGCTGAGTGCCCAATATTATCTAAATTTCGTTTCGACATATAGTATGAGTACGCCGAATACAAAATGGCATAAATAAAACCTGGCATTGGGAAGAAATATACATAAATCTGGGCGGTAGGTTGGAAAAGAATCGCTGAAAACACAACTGCAGAAACTCCACCAGAAGCACCTAAAGCATTATAATAACGGTCGTTTTTATGGTCTGCATAACTTGGCACATTCGCAAAAATAATACCTAGTAAGTAAAGAGCAGCATAAAGCAATGACCCAATATCTGAGCCGAAAATTTCTGAAAAATAATATTCTACAATATCTCCGAAAAAATACAAACTCAGCATGTTGAAAAATAAATGTCCATAATCAGCATGTAAAAACCCAGAAGTCAAAAAACGATAATATTCTTTGTATTCTTTTACTGAATATGGATGCATAATCCACTTATTCAAAACAGTTTGATTATTCCAAGCATAAAGGCTCAGTGCAATCGTAATTCCAATAAAAATGAAAGTTAATGACATATTATTTTTTTAGAATATCTGTGGAAAAGAATTTGAATGAAATGACAAATTCTTAATTTTTATAAAACAAAAACAGCCGAAACAATTGGTTCGACTGCCAGTATCTTTCATTACAAATTTACGTTAAACCTCTCTATCAATCAAAGTTTCAGCAAATGTTCGTAGAATAAGCTTTCTGTCTTCATCTACTTTTAGCGAATCTAGCGCTTCAAAAGCTTTATCGAAGTAAGTATTAATTTTTATCGTGGCTACTTCACGAATACCTAAAATATCATAAATGGTAGTAACTGCTTTTACTTTTTCGGTAGCGTCAAATTCTTTCAGAGAAAGCCATTTGTCTAAAGCTAATTTGGTTTCACCTTCGGCTTTTTCCAAAGCTTCTATCAACATAAAAGTTTTTTTATTCGAAATAATGTCGCCACCTACTTGTTTCCCGAATTTCTCAGGGTCTCCATAAACATCTAATAAATCATCTTTTAGTTGGAAACCTAAACCAATATTTAGACCAATGTTATAAAGTAAATCACACGATTTTTCGCTTGCTCCACCAATAATTCCACCTAATTCTAAGGCATAACCCAAGAGTACTGAGGTTTTTAATTTAATCATTTCAAGATATTCTTCTTCGCTAACGTTTTCACGATTTTCGAAATTCATATCTAATTGTTGTCCTTCACAAACTTCTGCGGCAGTACGATTAAATCTTTTTAAAGCTTTTTTAAATTTAGCATCTTCTACAAACATCAATAATTCGTAAGCTTGCACTAGCATTACATCGCCAGAAAGAATGGCAGTATTATCATTCCATTTGGCATGAACTGTCGGTTTGCCACGACGCAATGGCGCTTTGTCCATGATATCATCGTGCATTAATGTGAAATTATGGAAAACTTCTACCGCAGTAGCTGGTTTAATCGCTTTTTGCCAATCGTCTGTGAATAAGGCTGTTGCCATTAAAGTCATTAATGGTCTCATCCTTTTACCACCCAAAGACATTAAATAGCGGATGGGTTCATATAATTCTTCGGGATGTTCACCGTAAGTTTGCTGGGAAAATTCTTCGTTGAGAGCTTGTACGAATTGTGTAAGTTTCATTTAATAATTGATAGTTTCTCTTTGAGAGTTAACGCACTCCATGTTAGAAATGTTATGAATTGTCAAAAATAGAAAGAAGAATTTAAACTCTCACTCGTTTCAGATTTATTTTGGCTAACTTTGCAAAACCTCTAAACGAGGTCTATATTATATGCTCAACCATCAGCTCAAACTCCGTAAACCACTTGCCGTTTTTGATTTAGAAACGACAGGTGTAAATGTTGTCAAAGATCGCATTGTAGAAATCAGTATTGCCAAAGCTAATATTGATGGAACTGTGACAGTAAAAACCCGTCGTGTAAATCCTGAAATGCCGATTCCACTCGAATCGTCACTTGTACATGGTATTTATGATGAAGATGTTGCGAATGAACCCACCTTCAGACAAATAGCTAAGTCGATGGCTCAGTTTTTAGAAGGTTGCGATTTGGCAGGTTTTAATTCTAATCGTTTCGATGTTCCGATTTTAGTGGAAGAATTTTTAAGAAACGAAGTAGATTTTGATATTAAGAATCGTCGATTAATAGATGCACAACGCATTTTCCATTTGATGGAACCTCGTACTTTGTCGGCTGCTTATAAATTTTATTGCAAGAAAGAATTAATTGATGCCCATTCGGCAGAAGCAGATACGATTGCTACTTTAGAGGTACTGAATGAACAAGTGAAGTATTATGAAGGAGTAAAAATTAAAGATAGCAATGGCGTAGAATTTGAGCCTGTAAAAAACGACATGGATGCTTTGCATGAAATCACAGCGTCTAAATTGGTTGACTTTGCTCAAAGAATGGCATTTAATAAAGAAGGAATCGAAGTAATCAATTTTGGTAAACATGCAGGTAAGCCAGTTGTTCAAGTATTAAAGGAAGAACCTTCATATTATGATTGGATGATGAAGGGCGATTTCCCGATGGATACCAAAAGAAAACTCACAGAAATAAAGTTAAGAGCTTTCAATAACAAGTAAATTAGCATAAGACAAAGGTCTGGTCAGAATAAACCTACACTTTTGTCTTATGTTTTTATGCTTTTATCAGTTTTTCCTTAATTTTGCTGATAAGTTTTCATTATTAAGCAGTCTATGTAAAGTGAAGGACGTTTTGTTTGGTTTAAAGTGTTTTATGTCAATATTTTAAAATCACAACTCATCACTCATAATTCATAACTCTTATTTAATTTGTCTGTAAACAAACAAATAGGTCTTTTTGATTTAGCAAAACAAGTTTCGTTTTAATAAGTTCTCAAGCAGAAACGCAATACTCATGCAACAAATACCTGATGTCATCCGAGAAATACCCTTGAACTATTATGTCTGGTTCAGTGCCGCATTATTTTGTATCGGAATTATTGGCGTATTAACACGCCGCAATGCAATCATCATCTTCATGTCGGTAGAATTAATGCTCAATTCAGTAAATTTATTACTGGTAGCATTTTCTTCTTACAAAGCAGACCCCGCTGGGCAAATCTTTGTGTTTTTTATCATGGCAGTAGCAGCGGCAGAAGTAGCAGTTGGGCTTGCCATTATTGTGATGATTTACAGAAATATCCAGACAATTGATGTTGGTTTGTTGAATAAATTGAAATGGTAATCTTCCAATTTAAAACATTATCATCTTCAACTTAGAAAACTTTCAAATTAGAATTATGTCTCTAATTACACTCATTCCACTATTTCCCTTAATCGGCTTCCTTATCAATGGAATCGGTTTCCGTCATGTTCCTAAATCTTTAGCTGGCATTATTAGCTCTGCGGCGGCATTTGCATCTTTTGTTTGTGCCTTAACCTTGTTTTTAGGCTTTAATGGTCAACCGCAAATTGTTCATTTATTCGACTGGATTACAGTTGGTACTTTGAATATTTCGATGTCATTTCAGTTAGATCAATTGTCATTATTAATGCTTTTGATTATTACTGGCGTAGGAACTTTGATTCATATTTATTCAATTGGCTACATGAGCCACGACGAAGGTTTTGGTAAGTTTTTTGCTTTCTTAAACCTATTTTTGTTCTTCATGCTTTTATTAGTAATGGGTTCAAACTATGTCGTGATGTTTATTGGTTGGGAAGGCGTAGGTTTATGTTCTTATTTATTGATTGGTTTCTGGAATAAAAATAGTAATTACGGAAATGCTGCTCGTAAAGCTTTTATCATGAACCGTATCGGTGACTTGGGATTTTTGTTAGGTATTTTCTTAATTATCAATCATTTTGGTTCTGTAGAATATTCAGAAGTATTTAGTAGAATTGCTGAAGGTGGTTATTCTTCTGGCGATAAAACTTTATTCTATATTACGATTCTTCTATTTATTGGAGCAATGGGTAAATCAGCCCAAATTCCATTATATACTTGGTTGCCAGATGCAATGGCTGGTCCAACACCAGTTTCTGCCTTGATTCACGCTGCTACGATGGTTACTGCGGGTATTTACATGATTATTCGCTCGAATATTATGTATTCATTAGCACCAGAAACTCTTGATATTGTAGCTTGGGTAGGTTTAGCAACGGCTTTATTAGCGGCTTCAATTGGTCTTTTCCAAAATGATATTAAAAAAGTATTGGCTTACTCTACAGTTTCTCAGTTAGGCTACATGTTTATGGGCTTAGGAGTAATGGCTTATTCTTCTTCGTTTTTCCACGTAATGACACACGCTTTCTTCAAAGCACTTTTGTTTTTGGGAGCAGGTTCAGTGATTCATGCGATGTCTGATGAACAAGATATTCGTTCAATGGGCGGACTTCGTAAAAAACTACCAATTACTTTTATTACTTTCTTGATTGCAACGATTGCTATTTCAGGTATTCCTCCCTTTGCAGGTTTCTTCTCGAAAGATGAAATTCTAGCACATGTTTTCGAACACAACAAATTAATGTGGGCGTTTGGTGTTTTAGGTTCGATAATGACTTCATTTTATATGTTCCGTTTATTGTTCCTTACTTTCTTCGGAGAATTCAGAGGAACAGAAAAACAAAAACATCATTTACACGAATCGCCAATTGCGATGACAGCTCCATTAATGATTCTTGCAGTACTTTCTGCCATCGGTGGATTCTTTAATTTTCCACATATTTTTGGTGGTCACGCTAGTTTAGCAGAATTTATGGCGCCATTGTTTGAACATTCAGCAATTGAACATGTTGCCGTAGATGAATCACTTGAAATTAAATTAATGATTGTTTCTGTCGTTGCTGCTTTACTTTCTGCGGGCGTTGCATACTTTATTTATGTAGTGAAGAAAACCGTTCCAGTAGCAGAAGGAGAGGAAACAGGCTTACAAAAAGTAATTTACAACAAATATTATATCGACGAATTGTACGATACTCTTTTTGTAAAACCAATCACAGCACTTTCTAATTTCTTTAGAGAAGTAATTGAATTCTTGGTAATAGATTTAATTGTAGAAGGAGTTGGTAAACTCGTAAAAACACTTTCAAGCGAAGTTCGTTTACTTCAAAATGGAACAACGGGTTATTATATTTTTGCAATGGTTTTATCAATTGCAGCGATATTAGTTTGGAGCTTAAAAAGTTTCCTTTTGGGATAGATTAAAGACAATATAAATACATTGAAAGATTTGCTCATTACAAATCCGATTGATAAAAAAATATGCTAACACTTTCTCTCATTCTTCTTCCCATTATTGCAGGGCTAATTACATTAGTCATCAAGGGAGAAACCGCTAAAACTGTTGCCTTGGTCTTTGCTTTTGCTGAGTTGGCTTTAGGAGCGTACTTGTATAAGTCATTTGTGCCAGACGCTACTTCACAATTTGGCGTAAGTTATGATTGGATTCATTCAGCTGGAATAAAATTTTCTGTAGGAGTTGATGGTATCAGCTTGATTTTGGTATTTCTTACCACTTTAATGGTGCCTTTTATCATTCTTTCTACTTTTGGGGCGGAATATAAAAATAGTTCAAATTTGTATGCGCTCATCTTATTTATGCAAGCAGCATTAATAGGTGTATTTACTGCAAAAGACGTTTTCCTTTTTTACTTCTTCTTCGAAGCAGCCCTAATCCCAATTTATTTTATTGCGGCTATTTGGGGAGGCGAAAATCGTATCAAAGTAACATTCAAGTTCTTTGTTTATACCATATTCGGTTCTTTGTTTATGTTGTTGGCTTTGGTTTACTTGTATTTATTGACGCCAGGAACACATTCAGCTGATATTAATGCTATTTATCAAGCAGCAGATGCTTTAGATTTATCAACTCAGAGTTACTTATTTGGGGCGTTTTTTATTGCATTTGCCATTAAAATGCCACTTTTCCCATTCCATACTTGGCAACCAGATACTTATGTGGAAGCACCTACAGCAGGAACAATGCTTTTATCAGGTATCATGTTGAAAATGGGGGTTTATGGTTTGATTCGTTTTATTTTACCAATTGTGCCACTTGGTGTAGATCAATGGGGCGGAATTGCGATACTTCTATCTGTAATAGGAATTATTTACGGTTCTGTGATTGCTATTCAGCAAAAAGACATGAAACGATTAATTGCTTATTCATCGTTTGCTCACGTTGGATTAATGTCAGCAGGTATTTTCTCAAGAAATTTAGAGGGTATTCAAGGTTCTTTGATTCAAATGTTGGCGCATGGTATCAATGTTGTAGGTTTATTCTTTGTCGTAGAAATTATTGAAAGAAGAGCAAAATCTCGTGAATTATCTCTTTTAGGCGGTATTACACAAACTACTCCAAACCTTACCGTTTACTTTATCATTCTAATGCTTGGTTCGGTAGCTTTACCACTTACAAATGGTTTTGTGGGTGAATTTTTGTTATTGAAAGGAGTATATGAATACAATGCTTGGATAGGAGCAGTAGCAGGATTAACCATCATTTTGGGTGCGGTTTATATGTTGAGAATGGTTCAGAAATCAATGTTTGGGATTACTTCTAAAATTACAGAAGGATTTGCAGATTTAACATTCAATGAAAAAGCTGTTTTATTCCCACTTTCGTTTTTAGTAATTGCTTTGGGAATTGCTCCGAATATTTTCTTAAAATTAACTGAACCAGCTGTTAGCCAATTATTATCAATCATCAAATAATTTGATTGTTGGGTTTGTGCAAAGTTTTACTTTTCAGAAACGCAATTTCTCAAGTTTTCAAATTTGAAACATGAACGCAATTATAGCATTATCACTCTTCGGGATTTCTAATCTGTTTTTAGGGTTTTTGAACAACCGTAAAATCTTGTTACCAGCTACGCTAGTTTTTATCCTTATTGCTCTTGGATTAAATTTTGCAGACTGGAATCATGAATATTATTGGTTCAATAATATGCTAAAAACCAATAATCTTTCTGTCAATTTTGTTACGATTATTCTACTATCAACATTATTAGTGGTAGCTATCTCTCGTAGCTTTGGTGATGACGACGAACATTCGCATCCTGCTGAATATTATGCCATTTTGCTTTTCTCTGCTGTAGGAGCTATTATGATGGTTACTTTCGAGAACCTGATTATGCTTTTTGTAGGTTTAGAAATTCTTTCAGTTTCTATGTATGTACTTACAGGTTCAGATAAACGTAGTTTACGTTCGAACGAAGCAGCGTTAAAATACTTTTTAATGGGTTCATTCGCTACAGGGATTTTATTATTTGGAGTAGCATTGGTATATGGCGCAACGGGCTCTTTTGATATTCACGGGATTGCTCAAGGAGTAGCGAAAGCTAAAGAACAAATGGGCGGTGCTTATGGCCCATTATTATATTCAGGTGTAATTCTGGTAATGGTTGGTTTACTCTTTAAAATTTCGGCAGCACCTTTTCATTTCTGGACGCCTGATGTTTATGATGGAGCACCAAGTATCTTTACTGCATTTATGTCAACTGTCGTGAAAACGGCTGGTGTTGCGGCTACTTATCGTATTTTGTCAATTTCTTTCCCTACCGTTTATGGCTTATGGGGAAATCCATTAGTGTATATTGTATGTGCGACTTTAATCATTGGTAATATCACTGCGGTTTATCAACAAAGCTTCAAAAGAATGTTAGCTTACTCTAGTATTTCTCATGCTGGATATTTGTTGATTACAGTTTTAGCAAAAAGACCAGAAACGAATTCTTCGCTTTTATTCTATTCATTAGCTTACGCTATTGCTACAATTACGGCTTTTGCAGTATTGATGGTAGTATCGGAAGCACAAGCTAAAAATGGTAAAGCAGATGAAAGTTTTGATGCTTTGAACGGATTAGCTAAAAACAATCCACTATTAGCATTCTCTTTAACAATTTCAATGTTATCACTTGCAGGAATTCCATTAACAGCTGGTTTCTTTGGAAAGTTTTTTGTCTTTAGTGATGCTTTTTCAAATCCATCATCATTGTTTAAATGGATTCTTGTGATTGCCGTTTTGATGTCAACAGTTGGTATTTATTATTACTTTAAACCAATCATTGCAGCTTACATGAAAAAAGGAGAAGTCGCAAAAATAGAGCTCTCACCACTGTATAAATTCATCTTAATTCTTACAACGACACTAACAATTTTATTAGGACTTGCTCCTGATTTAGTTAAAAATATCTTTTAATCTTGTCAAATTCAAAATTACTTAACAAAAAGGATTTAATTGTTTACTTTTTAGTTGCTGGTACTGGTGTTATCATTCAACTAGTTTGTAGTAGTCTTTTTCAATCTTGGTTTACCATTAGTTACGAAGCAAGTATTACTCCTTCGTACTTTATTTCTTTGATTGTAGGCTTTATCTTAACTAAACTATTTGCCTTTAATGCTCGCAAGACAAGCCAGACTCGCCGTGAAATGGTAAAGTACCTTATCGTTGCAACTTTTTCGGGTGGAGTAACATGGTTTTTCGCAACATTTTCCTACAGAATTTCAAATCATTATTTCGAGATTTTTCATTATTTGATTCCTTTTTCAAAGAAAGTAATCAATGTGAATCAATTGACTTGCCATTTAATTGGGAATGGTTTTAGTTTTATGTCTAATTACACACTTCATAAAACTTTTACTTTTAAGGATACAGGTTTTTATGATAGACTAAAGAGGTCAATTTTATGAAATAGTATTATTTTTATATTTTATTTTAATTTTCATCGTCGGTCTTGTTCTTAAATTTATAAAAACAACTTAAAATAAAAGAGTTTTTAAGGTTGTATTTGTATTTTTCTTCGAAAAAACACTGTAAAAACTAGATTTTTAATCAATTATTAAGAAATACTTAAAATTTATTTACAATTCCTTGCATGGAATAAAAGTTGTACATAAATTTGTATCAAACAAACCCCAATCACAACGAAATGAAGAAATTTTTTGCATTCGCTTTAGTAGCTGGTATGATTTCATTAGCTGCTTGTTCAGAAAAGAAAGCTGAAACTACTACAACTGATTCAGTAACTGTTGATACTACTACTGTAGTTGATACTGCTGCTGTAGTTGATACTGCTGCTGCTGATACTGCTGCTGCTAAGTAATTACAGTTTCCTTATGGAAAGAAAAGAGCCTTAACCTAGTTAAGGCTTTTTTATTGCCCAATAGTTTTCACTCAGATGTCAACAAAGTTTTCTTGTATATTAGCATCATGAAAAAAGACTTAGAGGTTTTTCAAAAATACTTCCCTAGTACTGCCGTAAACTATTGCTTTAGCTTGTGGGAAACGTATCAATTTAACTTCAAAATTACCCGTACTCGCCAATCTAAATTAGGTGATTATTCCTTTAGAAGAGATAAAGGACATAAAATTACCGTTAATGGCGATTTGAATCCTTACGCATTTTTGGTTACTTATATTCACGAAGTAGCACACTTGGTTACCTTTAAGCAGTTTGGCAACAAGCCCAACCCGCATGGAAAGGAATGGAAAAAGAATTTCAAAGATGTATTTTTACCATTATTGAATGAATCGGCTTTGCCACTTCAAATACTGATTCCTTTAAAAGAATATTTGCAAAATCCTTCAGCTACCACGCAGAGTTATTCTCCTTTGGTGAGAGAGCTAAGAAAGTTTGACAAATTAGCGGATGAAGGAGATAAGATGATATTGACAAATTTACAAAAAGGAGAAGTCTTCGAATTGAATGGAAGGTATTTCGAGAAAGGTGATTTGCGTAGAACCCGTTTTCTTTGTACGGACAAAGCAAATGGAAAACGATATGTAGTTTCTGCAATTGCCTTGGTGAAAAAAGTATAATTTTTGAAATAAGCTTACGTTTAAAAATTAAAAAGACCTGGCATTTTGAAAAAATCATTTCTATATAATCTTCTACTTTTTATTATTTCTTTCAACAGCTACGCACAGAATAATGCTGTATTGGCTAAAGGAAATTGGCTAAAAATTGGTGTCAACAGTAATGGCATTTATCGACTAGACGCTACATTTCTACAAAAAAATGGCTTTGATTTAGCAACAATTAATCCTCAGAATCTTCAACTTTTTGGAAATGGTGGTGGAATGTTGCCTCAAAGTAATGCTGAAAATCGTCCTGTTGATTTAACAGAAAATAGTATTTATATCGAAGGAGAAGCAGATGGGAAATTTGATGCCCAAGATTATATTCTTTTCTATGGACAAAGTCCGCATAAAACAATTTATAATTCCTCTACCAATTCTTACAAGCATCAATTCAATATTTATTCAGATACTACTTTTTATTTTCTGAGACTCTCTGAAACCAAGGGTTTACGAATAAAAGAACAGCCTTCTATTGGAGCCACCAAAAATATTTATACATTCGATGATTACGTTTTTCATGAAATAGACCAGAAAAATATATTAGCTCAAGCACCTTTTGCAGGTTCTGGAAGAGAATGGTTTGGAGAAGAATTTTCAGGAACGAACGAACAAATATTTACTTTTAATCTTCCTGGAATTACGGCTAATTCTTCTGTAAATATTACTTGTTCTGCGGTTGCTGTTGCTTACGGACAAACAGATTTTGTATTAAGAGCAAATGAACAAAACCTAGGAAGATTGGCAATTTCAGCCATTGGTTCAGACCGATATGATTATAAAGGGGCAATTGCTAGTAAAAGTTTCATCATAAATGGGAGTAACTTTACGAATGTCAATGACTTAAAAATCGGACTAACTTACGATAAAAAGACGCTTACTTTTGGAAGTGGATATTTGAATTTTTTAGGAGTACAATCTCAACGAACTTTAAAATTATATAACCAACAAACTATTTTTCGGTCTTTAGAAAGTTTAAATCATCCTTCTGTAAATTATGTGATAGAAAAACCATCTACCACTTTTAAAATTTGGGATATTACCAATCCTTTACAACCATTTAGTCAGGCTTTTTTACAGCAAAGCCAAACGCTTAATTTTGGAGCAAGTAGTCAGATTGTTAAAGAATATATTATTTTTAATACAACAGAATTCCTGAATCCAGTTTCTTCTCAAAAGATTAATAATCAAAATTTACACAATGTTGAAGTACCTGATTTGGTAATTGTTGCGTCTAAACTTTTAACAAATCAAGTAGAAAGACTTGCGGATTTTAGACGTCAGCATGATAAGTTATCGGTATTGGTGGTTTCACCAGAAGAAATTTATAATGAATATGCTTCAGGGAAACAAGATATTTCTGCCATTAGAGATTTTATGAGAAACCTCTATCAAAGAAATCCTAGTAAAATAAAGTACTTATTACTTTTTGGTGATGCTTCGTATGATTATAAAAAAAGGCTGAATGTCATTAATGATGAAACCAAAGCTATTTTGATTCCAACTTATGAAAGTAGAGAATCTTTGCATCCTATTTTTAGCTATTCTTCCGATGATTATTTTGGTTTTTTAGAGGATAATGAAGGCGAATGGATTGAAAATCAAGCTGGAAATCATAGTCTTGAAATCGGAATTGGGAGATTGCCCGTGAAAAATGTAGAAGAAGCCAAGCAAATTGTTGACAAGCTAATCAATTATGGAACGAATAAAAATACAATTGGGCAATGGCGAAACAAAGTAGCTTTTGTAGCTGATGATGGCGATGGAAATATTCACCAACAAGATGCTGAAGCATTTGCATCAATGGTCAATTCTTTTTATCCAGCATATCAAACCAATAAAATTTATTTAGATGCTTACCCGCTTGTTTCTTTACCAGAAGGACAAAGGTCGCCAGCAGCTAATACTGCGCTTAATCAAGCTTTCCAACAAGGTTCATTAATTATCAACTATAATGGACATGGTGCAGAAGGAGGGCTGACAGACGAACAAATTTTGACATTGAAAGATGTAGAATCGTGGACAAATTTTAATAATATGCCTTTGATGCTCACAGCTACTTGTCAGTTTGGTCGCTTTGATGACCCTAATCAAATTTCAGGGGCTGAGTTATCAATTCTTAATCCAAATGGCGGAGCAATCGCATTATTAACAACGACAAGACCTGTTTACCAAAACACCAATTTTTTTATTAATCAAGCTTTTTATGAATCAGTCTTTACTGCTAAAAATGGTGAAATGCCACGTTTGGGAGATGTCATGATTTATACGAAAAACAATAGTTTTCAAGGCATATTAAATAGAAATTTTTCTCTACTTGGCGACCCATCCATGAAACTGGCTTACCCACAATATGAAGCTGTGGTATTGAAAGTAAATGGAAAAGAAACTGCGAAAGCTGATACCATAAAGGCACAAAGTAAAGTAACCATTGAAGGAGAAATTAGGCAATTGGCGAGTGAAACAAAAATAAATAACTTTACCGGAAAGACAGTTATTACCGTTTATGATAAAGAAAAGAGTATTTTAACCAAAGGAAATAAAGGAGCGAAGTTCAATTATCAAGATTTTACAAATATTTTATTTAAAGGAGAAGTCAGTGTTCTGAATGGAAGCTTTACTAGCACTTTTATGATTCCTAAAGATATTAATTATCAATTGGGAGAAGGTAAAATTTACATTTATGCGCAAACGAACGATGGTTTAACAGATGCACTAGGTGCTTTGAGCCCTTTGATTGGTGGTGCTGGTAATAGCCTAGTACTTGATAATGTTCCGCCTCAATTAAATCTCTTCCTCAATGATAATACCTTTGTGGATGGAGGGGCTACGAATGATAATCCTATTTTTATTGCCAATATTTCAGATGAGAGCGGTATTAATATTGCCAGTGAAGGTTTAGGGCATGAGGTGCTTTTAACGATTGATGATACTTTGAATATTGCTGTAAATCAGTATTTTATCGCAACAAAAGATGATTACAAAAGTGGACAAGTAAAATATCAAATCAAGGGTTTGACGGCTGGCGAACATCAATTAAAATTAAAAGTTTGGGATACAAATAATAATTCAAACGAAGCTTCGTTACGATTCAGTGTCAATTCAGAAAGCCAAAATCGCTTAAAAAATGTATTTAGTTTTCCGAATCCAGCAAAAGAAAAAGCTACTTTCAGTTTTGAGCATAACCAAGAAGGAGATGATTTGAATATAATTGTCGAAATTTTTGATACTTTTGGGCATTTAATAAAACAAATAGACGAGAATGCTTACCGAGTAAGCTCACCATTTAATAAAATTTCATGGAATATTGTAGAAGATTCTGTCTCAAATGTAACTGGTAATTACTTTTATCGTATTTTTGTAAAGTCACTAACAACTGGCTATCAAGCCAATGGAAGTGGCAAGATTATTTTGCTTAAATAATTCCAGCAAAGAATATTTGGATAAATTTTGTAAAAAAAGGTTTATTGACTACTTTTGATATGCCTCGTTCCAAGAAACTTTAACCTTAAAGACAATGATTAAAAAAATTACCAGCGCTCTAAGAGTGTCTCTGTTGTTTGGATTAACAGTGCCCGCTGTGAACGTCTTTGCTCAAACTACTCGTACACCATCACCAGTTATCCAATCTTTAATAATTACTCCAGATGCTCGTTCAGCTGCAATGGGTGATGCGGGTGTAGCGCTTTCGCCTGGAGATGGCGATGCTAACAGCATTTTCTGGAATCCAGGAAAAATCCCTTTTTCTGGTAAAGATATGGCTGTTTCAGTATCTTATACTCCGTGGTTACGCCAGTTAGTGAATGATATGGGACTTTTGAACGCTAGTTTCTACAAAAAAATTCAAACGAATCAAGCGATTGGCCTATCAGTTCATTATTTTGATCAAGGAGAATTTCAAGCTACTAATAAATTCGGAGAATCTTTAGGAAGTTTCAATTCTAAAGAATATTCAGTTTCCCTTTCTTATTCTCGTAAACTTTCTGAGAAGTTAGGACTAGGAGTAAATGTAAAATATATTAATTCTGCATTATCGCCACTTACATCAGGAGCAGCAGGTACAGTTCAGGTTCAGACTGAATCAACTGTTGGTGCTGATATTGGTTTATTCCATACTTCAAAAAGAGATAAACCTTGGAACTACAATTGGGGTGTAATGATTCAAAACATTTCTGGTCGTGTTTCTTATGGTTTGAACGAATCAAACTTTATTCCAACGAATTTGAAAGCTGGTTTTGCTGCAATCAATACAATTGATCAGCACAATAAATTAACTTTAACGGCTGATATCAATAAATTAATGGTACCTACTCCGAAAGTAGTGAATGGTAAATTAGAACAACCTTCTACAGCCATTGGTGGAATTTTAGGTTCATTTGGAGATGCTCCAGATGGCTTTAGCGAAGAATTAAAAGAAATCAATCTTTCTTTAGGAGCAGAATATTTATACAATGATTTATTTGCTTTAAGAGGTGGCTATTTCTTTGAAGATGCTAGTAAAGGTGGACGTAAGTATTTTACAGCAGGTTTTGGAGTGAAATTAGAGAAAAAATTCGGTTTGGATTTTGCATACTTAATTCCAGTTTCAAGTGGAAACGCTTTAGCACAAACACTTAGATTGAGCTTACACGCAAATTTTAATGCAGCTCCTAAAGTAGCAACAACTACTACAAACTAGTTTCTGTAGCGTTTCAAAAATATTTTACAATAGTGAAATGGCATCTCCAACGAGATGTCATTTTTTTTAGATAATAATATCTGGCATCATCAAAATCCAGCAAGAAAATAGCATTTATAAGCAATGATTTTAGACAGAGTAAAAAGCCCGGCATTTCAGACGATTCAACAAGTATCTATTCCTAAAATAGAGAGTACGATGCTATCAAATGGCATCCCTGTTCATTATATCAGTATTGGTGAACAGCCAGTTGTTAAACTAGAAATTAGTTTTGAGGCAGGAAATTGGTATGAAAAGCAAAACGGAGTATCGCTATTTGTAGCTAAAATGCTTGGAGAAGGAACAAAGAAATATTCTTCTTCACAAATAAGTGCTTTTTTTGACCAGTATGGAGCATTTATTGAATTTGGTCATGGACTTGACAGAGCTAATATTACGGTTTACGGTTTGACAAAGTATTTGCCAACGCTTTTGCCTATGGTAAAAGACATATTAGAAAATGCCATTTTCCCAGAAGATGAATTAGAAAAATTCAAGAAAATACAATTACAAACACTTGAAGTAAATGCAGGAAAAACATCTTTCATTGCTAATAAGGTGTTTAGAAAAAAAGTATTTGGCGACAATCATTCCTATGGGAATTCTTTAGACGAAGAAGCTATTCAAGCCATTAACCGAAATACTTTACTAAATTTTTATCAAAATTTCTGGTTAGGAAAGAAACCTAGAATTTTTCTTTCTGGAAAAATTACAGAAAGTGAAGTTAATCTGCTGGACGATTTTTTTGGAAAAAATGATGTTCAGCAGATTGTAAAAGATGTTTCGCTTAATAAAGGCGAGTATGTTATGCTTGAAAAATCTGTACTTATCGAAAAAGAAGATTCAATTCAATCGTCGATTAGAATTGGGAAACAAATGATGACTCGCAAGCATCCAGATTACTTCAAAATGTTAGTTTTAAATGAGACATTAGGTGGTTATTTTGGTTCAAGGTTGATGAGTAATATTCGTGAAGAGAAAGGGCTTACTTATGGTATTTCTTCTAATATTGCTCCCTTTTCAAAAGCTGGGTACTTTGTCATTGGCACAGATGTTAAAAGAGAAAATACTCAACAAACAATTGATGAGATTTATAAAGAAATCAATGTTCTTCAAAGAGAATTAATCAAAGATGATGAATTAGAAGTAGTGAAGAATTATATGATTGGATCTTTTGCGGGCTCATTAAATACTCCTTTCGATATTTTAGATCGCTATAAAGTGATTTTATCAGAAGAACTTCCTTTAGATTTTTATGATTGTTACATTCAGCATATTCAAGGAATAAACGCTGAGATGGTTTTGGAGGCAGCGAATCAACATTTAGGAATAGATTCATTGGTTGAAATCATTGTAGGCGGAAAATAATTTATTTTTTGGTTTTTTATTTTGTATTTTTTTGTTAAATTATAGCATTATAACAAAATAAAAATCGCACTATGAAAAGAGTATCTAATCTTATTTATCACAAAGGAAATACTGTTACCGTTATTGATGCTTCTAAAACTGTTTATGAAGCACTTGAGATTATGTCTCAGAAAAATATTGGAGCGCTTGTCGTGTATAACCAAGATGATTTTGTAGGAATACTAACCGAGCGAGATTACGCCCAAAAAGTAATCGTGAAAGGGAAGCATTCAAATGATACTCTGGTGTCGGAAATCATGGAATCTGAATATCCATCTGTGAAATTTGAAGACTCTATTGAGACATGTATGGAAATTATGTCGGCAAAACATATTCGTTATTTGCCTGTAATTGCTGATAAACACGTTGTAGGAATTGTTTCGATGGGCGATGTAGTTCGTTATATTATTGAAGACCAAAAAGCCACCATTAGCCATTTACAGAATTTTATTTCAGGAGGTGGGATGTGAAAAATTCGGATTACTAGACTCGCTGAATCTAGTAATCCGAAAATATTAAATGTCGAATCCTGCTAAATCTTTGAATTCATTGATTCGGGCAGTAAGTTCTTCGTCGCTCAAATTAACGATGCGCTCAGTTCCAAATTTCTCTACACAGAAAGAAGCCATTGCCGAACCATGAACGATAGCTCTTTTCATATTTTCAAAGCTGATGTCATCCGTTTTAGCTAAATAACCAATAAAACCACCAACAAAAGTATCTCCAGCACCAGTTGGATCAAAAACTTCTTCAAGCACTAAAGCTGGACAGAAGAATAATTTATCTTCTTGGAAAAGTAAAGCTCCATGTTCCCCTTTTTTAATGATTAAGGTTTTTGGTCCCATTGCCATAATCGTTTTGGCAGCAGTTCTAAGAGAATAATCACCAGAAAGTTGACGAGCTTCTTCATCATTTATACAAAGTACATCAACCATTGTAAGTACTTTCTTCAAATCATCCATTGCAATGTCCATCCAAAAATTCATGGTGTCCATTACAACTAATTTAGGTCGTTTCGCTAAACGTTCAATTACTGTAATTTGCACTGCTGGTGTTAAATTTCCCAACATTAAGTATTCACAGTCTTGGTATTCGTTTGGAATGATAGGGTCAAAAGTGGCTAAAACATTCAATTCAGTCACTAATGTATCACGAGAATTCATATTGTTGTGATAACGACCAGACCAAAAGAACGATTTTTCTCCTTTTTTAATTTGTAAACCGTTTGTGTTAATTCCTTTATTTTCAAGAAGTTGAATGTATTCTTGTGGGAAATCTTCGCCGACAACGGCTACAAGATTTACGGGGATTTTAAAATAAGAAGCAGACAAAGAAATGTATGTTCCTGCACCACCAATGATTTTGTCTGTTTTGCCGTAGGGTGTTTCGAGGGCGTCAAAAGCTACCGAACCAATTGCTAATAAACTCATTTAGAATATTTTAGAATATTGAAATAATCATGCAATTTACAGATTTTTCATGTGTGAATGCAGGGCTTGTTTATAAAATTGACGCTGAAGTAGAAAAACATCAAGAAATGCTTTTGAATATTTTGTGTAAAACTGCTAAAATCTTGTATCTTGAGGAAAACGATTGAAGGATATTACTGATATTACAATTTTTGAAAATAGCTTACGTTCTCTGAAACAAGAATCTAACCAAATTGGCTAAAGTATAGGTCTTTGCGGGAATTCAATATTAAATTTTTAAATTTGTAAGATAGTTTATTCAGAAACAACAGCATTCGCTGTTTTGAAGAGCTTTTATTTGAGTGTTAATTGCTTTTAAACAGTCCTCTTAATAATCCTTATTGAAAATTACACATGATTCAACTTCAAGCTGGCAAATATAAACAAGTAATTTCTCGACTTTGGAAACTGTCGATTATTGGTTTTATTGCATTTATATTATACATTATTGCCGTTCAATATAATTTTTTGTGGCTTTTTGGTGGGATGCCAAGTTTGCAGGAACTGGAAAACCCTAAAAGCCAAATTGCTTCTGTTTTGATTTCGGAAGATGGCGTAGAATTAGAAAAATACTTCCGTGAAAACCGTTCTCCTGTAGAATACGAAGAACTTTCCCCCAATATTATTAATGCACTTGTCTCAACAGAAGATGCTCGTTTTACACAGCATTCTGGGATTGATTTAAGAAGTACTTTTAGGGTGATTTCTCATTTTGGTCGTGCTGGTGGAGGAAGTACGCTCTCGCAACAATTAGCCAAAAACCTTTTTGATACTCGTAGATTAGATCCAACCGAAGATGGACCAAGCTATAAAGGTTTGTTAGCTAAAATTCCTTTGGTAAGAACTGTCATAGCTAAAACAAAAGAATGGATTTTGGCAATACGTTTGGAAAGCCGTTATACCAAACAAGAAATTCTAAAGATGTACTTGAATGAAGTAGAATTTGGGAATAACGCTTACGGAATCAGAGTTGCTTGCAAAACCTATTTTGGTAAAAATGTGGGTAATGTAAGCGTAAAAGAAGCCGCTACTTTGGTTGGGATGTTACAAAATCCATCTCTCTACGACCCACGTCGCCATCCAGAAAAATGTACGATTAGAAGAAATGTAGTACTTAGCCAGATGAACAAGTATGAACATTTATCTGAAGAAGAAATGCTTGCTTTGCAAGATGAATCGCTTGGACTAAAGTTCAAGGTTGAAAACCAAAATACTGGACAAGCACCTTATTTGCGTGAAGCAGTAAAAAGACAATTACAAGAAATTATTGCTGATTTGAATTCAACCAGAGATGAAGGAGATAAATTGAATTTATACACCAGTGGTTTGAAAATTTATACAACCATTGATTCAAGAATGCAGGCTTATGCACAAGCATCACTAGATGACCACATGCGAAATCAGCAGAAGCTGTTTTATGCACATTGGAAAGGACGAAATCCTTGGGTAAACGAAAAAATGCAAGAAATAAAAGGCTTTTTGAAAGATGCAATGAAACGTACACAACGTTACAAAGCCTTAATGGAAGAGTTTGATGGCGATGAAGAAGCTGTTTGGAAAGTATTAAAAACACCTGTGAAGATGACGGTATTTTCTTGGCAAGGTGATAGAGATACAACACTGTCTCCGCTTGATTCGATGAGTTATTATAAAAGAATTTTGAATTGTGGTTTTATGGCGATGAATCCGAACGACGGACATATTAAAGCTTGGGTAGGAGGAATCAATTTTAAATATTTCAAATTCGACCATGTAAAACAAAGTAAGCGACAGCCAGGCTCTACGTTCAAGCCTTTTGTTTATGCCACAGCACTCGAAAACGACGTGGTAAATCTTTGTGGAAGTGTTGTAGATGAACCCGTAACTTTTGGACCAGAAGATGGTATAGATAGAACATGGACACCACAAAACTCAACAGGTAGTTATTCTTATGCTTCAATGTCGCTTCGTCATGCCATGGGACTTTCAATCAACTCAGTTTCTGCTGGATTAATGAAATTGTTAGGGCCTAAAAAAGTAGCTGAATTTGCCAACAGAGTAGGTATTCAGAGTACTTTAATGGAAGTTCCTGCACTGTGTTTGGGGGCGAGTGAAGTATCAGTTTATGAACAAGTAGCCGCTTATAGTACTTTCATCAACCAAGGTTATAGAATTGAACCAATCATGATTCTTAGAATTGAAGATAAAAATGGAAATGAATTAAGACGTTTTGAAACCACAACCAAACAAGTAATTAGCGCAGATTTAGCTTATAAAATGACTTATATGTTAAAGGGTGCTGTACAAGAATCAGGAGGAACAGCACAAGGTTTAAATCGCTATAACTGTGCTCAAGGAAATGATATTGGCGCTAAAACAGGTACTACTTCAAATTATTCTGATGGTTGGTTTATGGGTGTTACTCAGAATTTAGTAGCTGGTGTTTGGGTTGGTGGCGATGATAGGAGTATTCACTTTAGAAGTTTGGCATTAGGGCAGGGAGCGAAAATGGCAATGCCAGCTTATGCTAATTTTATGGATAAAGTATATGCAGACCAAACTTTGGCAATTGCGGGTTTCAAAAAAGAACCTTTCAAAAAGCCAGATGGAGCTGATTTAGGTTGTAATACTTATACTGTAGATTCAACCCAAGTGCAAGTTCCAACGGCTAAACCCAAAGAAGAAGAAGGATTCTTGAAATAATATTTTAAGAATTAAGGGCTGAATAAAAGAAACATAACTAATTGGCGATTTAATCTAACCATGAAAAATAAATTACAAATTGAGCCTAAAGCTCAGAAACCGAAATATCAACAAATTGTAGATGAAATCATTGAGAGAATCCAGCAGGGACTTTTGAAAAGAGGTGATCAGCTTCCTACGATTAATGAAATTACGGCTTCTTTGGGTGTTGCTAGGATGACTGTAATTCGGGCTTATGAAGAACTTCGAGAAAGAGGTATCGTGGCGGCTCAACATGGAAAAGGATATTATATCGCTTCAACTAACATTCAGGCATCCATGCACGTTTTTGTGCTTTTTGATGCAATGAATGCTTATAAAGAAGTACTTTTTCATGCCATGAAAGAAGCTCTGGGCGAAAATGTTTCCATTGATTTATTTTTTCACTACCATGATTTAAAGGTTTTTGAAAACGTCATTGTCAATAATATTGGTAATTATAATTTCTACATTATCATGCCTCATTTTAATGAAGATGTTTCTGATATTGTTAAACAAATCTCGAAAGATAAATTACTGATATTAGACATTGATGTTGAACAATTGGATGAAGAGTACGCAGTTTTGTATCAAGATTTTGAACAAAACTTTTATCAAGGACTTACAGGAGCGTTGCCGATGGTAAGAAAATATGAAAGTCTTACTTTGTTTCTCAGTAAAAATCAATTCCAATATACTCCGAAAGGCATTTTAATTGGCTTCAATAAATTTTGTGAAGAATATCAGGTGAAAGGAGAAATCGTTGATAATCTTGATGTAGAAAATTTACAAAAAGGACATGCTTACATTCTTTTCTTGGAAAATGACTTGGTGAGATTTGTAAATTTTACCCATAAAAAGCAATTGAAATTAGGCGAAGACATTGGATTACTTTCTTATGATGATACTCCGATTAAAGAAATTTTAGCAGAAGACGGTATCACGACAATTTCAAATGACTTTGTTCAGATGGGAAAAATGGTTGGAAGAATGGTGCACAATCGTCAGAAAGGAAAGATTGCTAGTACAAGTTCACTTATTGTGCGTGGTTCTTTGTAGCATAATTCAAGACTTAAATTATGCTACAATTGTAATTTATTGGTCATTAATTACATTCAGTTGTTCTCTTAACTTTATTGCTTTTGCTTTTCCTAACAGACTTTCTAACTCTGCTGGAGTAGCTTTATAAATGTTACTTACCGTACCAAAATGCTTCAAGAGTTTTTCTGCTGTATGTTTTCCGATACCATCAATACTTTCTAATTGACTAATAATAAAGTTTTTAGAACGTTTGTCTCGGTGTTTTGTAATCCCAAATCTATGAGCTTCGTCACGGAGACGTTGAATAAGTTTTAAAGATTCTGATTTTTTGTCAATGTATAAAGGAATGCTATCTTCCGGAAAATAGATTTCTTCCAAACGTTTAGCAATGCCAATAATTGGGATTTTCCCATATAATCCTAAATTCTTCAAAGCATCTGCCGAAGCACTTAATTGCCCTTTCCCACCATCAATGATAATCAAATCTGGTAAATCGGCTTCTTCTTCAATGAGTCTTGTATATCGTCTGGTTACTACTTCGTGCATGGTTGCAAAATCGTTTGGACCCTCTACTGTTTTTGGTGTAAAATGACGATAATCTTTTTTCGAAGGCAATCCATTTTTAAAGCAGACCATCGCTGAAACAGGATTTGTCCCTTGAATGTTCGAGTTATCGAAACATTCAATATGACGTGGAATGGCTTTTAATTGTAAATCATTTTTGAGCGTTAACAAAATTCTCATTTTGGCATCACCAGCACTTTCTTCAGAAGCTTGTCGGTCAGCCTTTTCCTTTTTGAAGTACAATACATTCTTCAAAGACATTTCCAACAGTTTTTTCTTATCACCAATTTGCGGAATGGTATTTTCAACACCTTTTAAATCTACCGATAGTGGAATGTTTGTAATTACTTCTTTGGCTTCGCTTTCATACTTATCACGCATTTCCCAAACCATCATCGTCAGAACATCTTCGTCAGTTTCATCAAGCTTCTTTTTTACTTCTAAAGATTGCGTTTGTGTGATAAAGCCATTTAATACTTTCATGAAATTGAAGTAAAAAGCATTTTCGTCAGAAACGATAGAAAACACATCCACATCTTTAATATTGGGATTCACAACCGTCGATTTACTCTGGAAATTGACCAAGTAAGTCAACTTTTCTTTAAACTCCTGAGCTTCTTCAAAGGCAAGTTTAGAGGCTGCTTCCAACATTCTTTCTTCAAAGTATTGTTTCGGCAAACTCATATTTCCCTTCAATATATTCTTGGCTTGGTCAACTTCTTTTAAATAATCATTTTCTGTTTGAAGCCCTTCGCAAGGACCTTTACAATTGCCAATATGATATTCTAAACAAACCTTAAATTTTCTATCCTGAATGTTTTTTTCACTAAGATTCAAATTACAAGTTCTGAAACTATAGAGCTGATTGAACATTTCCAGAATAGCGTGCATGGCTTTCTGGTTGGCAAAAGGCCCGAAAAAAGTACCTAATTTTTTATCAATCCTTCTAATGGTGATGATTTTTGGAAAAGCCTCATTGGTAATGCAGATGAACGGATACATTTTATCATCCCTCAACAAAATGTTGAATTTGGGCTGAAATTGCTTGATAAGTGTATTTTCTAATAGAAGAGCATCAAATTCTGTATGGGCAATGGTAAATTCTAGATTTCTAATCTGGCTAACCAAACGCTTTGTTTTTCTATCGTGTTGGTTAGATTTTGCAAAATAACTACTTACTCTATTTTTTAAATTTTTTGCTTTACCTACATAAATTACTGTCCCTTCATCATCAAAATAACGATATACACCCGGAAGTTCGGGTACTTTAGCTAAAGCACTTTTGTAATCAAACTCAGTCATATTTTTTTATTTAGAATACAAATTTACTAAATAAAATGGCCATCATTCTGGAAATTTATACTTAGAAAATTACAAAAAAATTAAAGAATAAATATTGTACGGCTTTGTTGGTGTTGTATTCTTTAAATAGATTTTTTTTATTTTTTACTTGTATGAATAGTTATTTTCTATTATTTTGGAAATGCCTTAATAAAGCTCATTTGGGTATATTTATATTATTTTGCCAAAAAATACAATAATACTAAAACGACATAAATAAAAATAAATCATTGATAATCAGTTATTTATAAAATGTTAAAATAATATTGGTTGATATTTTAAAAATTCTAAAAAGTATCAAAATGATACAATAAACATTATCAAAATGATACATTAATAAAAAACCGCCTTCAGACAAAAATGAAATAAATTATTAGAATATAAATAATCAGTTTGTTATGAAATTAAATTAAACATATATTTACAAGGATTTTCAACCAAAAATCTAATTTTTTCAATCAAAAACCCAATTTTATTATGAACACAAAATTTTACTCTACATGGAGGGGTATGCTTTTGTCGTGCGTATTTTTATTAAGTACGTTCTTAACAATGGCACAAGACAGACGAGTAACAGGGAAAGTTACTGGCATGGATGGTCAGGGAATTCCTGGAGTCTCGGTTCTTCTAAAAGGCACACAAACAGGTGTATCAACAGACGCAAACGGTGGTTTTGCAATTAATCTCAAATCAGGTAAGGATGTATTATTAATTTCAGCGATTGGTTATAAAAGCACTGAAGTTAAAGTTGGGTCGCAAAGTAATGTAGATGTTAAGTTAGCAGAAGATGTTTCAGCACTTGATGAAGTAATTGTTACAGGTTATTCAAGTTCAAACAAAAAAGAATCAACTGCTGCTGTTGCTACTGTTAAAGCAAAAGATTTACAAGTAGTTCCTTCTGGTAACGTTGAACAACAATTACAAGGACGTGTATCAGGTGTTACTTTAATTACAAACGGACAGCCAGGAACAAGTTCAATTATTCGTGTTCGTGGATTTGGTTCAATCGGACCTGCGGGTTCTAACGATCCTCTTTATGTAGTTGATGGAGTTCCTGTACAATCTACAGATTTCCTTTCTCCAAATGATATTGAATCAACTACAGTATTGAAAGATGCTGCTGCTGCTTCTATCTATGGTGCTCGTGCTGCAAACGGTGTAATCGTTTACGTAACTAAAAGAGGTACTAAGAAAGCTAGAAAAATGGAAGTTACTTATGACGGTGTTTATGGTGTAACTGACCCTAACGCTGCTGGTGCTCCTAAAAACTTGACTCCTCAAGAAGAAGCTGATTGGACTAAAATTGCACAAATCAACACTAACATTGCCAATGGTTTGTCTCGTACAGCTAACCCAACTGAATGGGCTAATGGTTTGAAACACCCACAATATGGTAATGGTGAAACGGCTACAATTCCTAACTATTTATATGCAAATGGTCAGAGTGGTGTTTATGGTACTGTAGATTTAGCTGCTGTTAAAGCTGCAGCTCAAGCAGATCCTTATGGCGTGTTCTTGATTAAACCAAACATGGCTGGAACAAACTGGTATAAAGAAATTACTAGATCTGCTCCTTTGATGAGACATAGCCTTGGTTTCAGTGGTGGAACAGAAAATGGTCGTTATTACTTCGGTCTTTCTGCTCAACAACAAGATGGTATTTTGATTACTAACGGTTTCAAAAGATATAGTTTCAGAGCTAACTCAGAATTTGATTTAGGTAAAAGAGTAAGAATTGGTGAAAACTTACAATTTACTTATCGTTCAGTATTAGGGCAATCTGGTGCTACAAATGGTTTGGGTATTGCTCAAGATGAATCTCCAATCTTAGCTGCTTATCGTATGCCAAGTATCATCCCAGTTTATGATGAATTAGGAAATTTTGCAAGTACTAAAGCTGGTGGTTTTAACAACCCAAGAAACCCAGTTAGACAATTAAAGAATAACAATACCAACGATAATAATTTTAATGCTAATGGCTTTGGTAACGTTTACATTGAAGTAGATCCTATTGCAAACTTGACATTACGTTCAAGCATTGGTGGTCAGTTTAATAGCTATTATTTCAAAGATTATGGTTATAAATACCTTGGAGACTCTGAGCCAGAAGGTAACAACAGCTTCAGCGAAGGTTCTGGATTTAACTTCTCGTGGGTATTTACAAACACTGCTGCTTATAAGGCGAAATTTGGTAGTCATTCAATTAGTGCTTTAGCTGGTATTGAAGCTTTGAACACTGGTAAAGGAAGACAAATTTCAGGTTCAGGTATCAACCCATTCTCAACAGATTTAGACTACGTAAACTTGAGTAAAGTTCAAAACCCACAAGTAAACTCTGGTTTATTCAGCGGTATTAACTTCTATTCATTATTCTCTAAAGTAGATTATAGCTTACAAGATAAATATTATTTATCTGCTGTAGTTCGTCGTGATGGTTCTTCAAGATTTGGTGCAAACAACCGTTATGGTGTATTCCCTGCGTTCTCTGCTGCTTGGCGTATGAGTAGTGAAGATTTCATGAAAGAAATTCCATTCATTACAGATTTAAAAATCCGTGGAGGTTGGGGACAAATGGGTAACTCTAACCCAGTAGATCCAAGTAACCAATACTCATTGTTTGGTTCAAGTAAAGGTAATTCATATTATCCAATTTCAGGTACTAACAACGGTGCTGATGAAGGATACTACAGAACTCGTATTGGTAATAACAATGCTAAATGGGAAACAAGTACAACCACTAACATTGGTATTGATGCAACATTCTTGAATGGTAAGTTAGAAGCAGTAATTGATTTCTGGAGAAAAGATACTAAAGATTTATTATATCAAGTACCTATTCCTGGAGTTGTTGGTGTATTAGCATCTGCTCCTTCTGTGAACATTGCTAGTATGAGAAACCAAGGTCTTGATATTCAGTTAATCAATCATGGTAAATTCTCACAAGATGTTAAGTATGATATTACTTGGAACAGTTCATTCTTAAGTAACAAAATTACTTCATTAACTGAATCAATTAAATTCTTTAGTGGCGCTGCTTATCGTGGTATCAACCCAATCAGAAATGCTGTAGATCAACCAATTTCTTCTTTCTTTGGATATAAAGTAGCAGGTTACTTTGCAACTGCTGAAGAAGCTAAAAATTCTACTCAAACAGGTGCTGGAGTTGGTCGTTTCAAATATGTTGATGTGAATGGTGATGGAAAAATTACTCCAGATGATAGAACATTCTTAGGTAATCCAGTTCCAGTTTATACAGGTGGTATTACTTTAGATGTAAAATATAAGCAATGGGATTTCTCAACGTATTTATATACATCATTGGGTAACAAAATCTTCAATATGTCTAAATGGTACACTGCATTCTATGGTTCATTCCAAGGTTCAGGAAAAGGTGCTATTGCTAAAGAATCATGGACTCCAGCTTTAGGTGATAATGCAAAAGCTCCTATTTGGGAAAGTGCTTCAAACATCAGTACAAACGGTGCAGAAAACTCATGGTATGTTGAAGATGGTTCTTATTTAAGAATGACAAACATCTCAGTAGGCTACACGCTTCCAAAGGCTTTAATTTCTAAATTAGGTCTTAGCAAAGCAAGAGTAAGTGGTTCTGTGACAAACATTTTCACAATTACTTCTTATTCAGGTCTTGATCCAGGTGTTGGTGGTGCTGTTGATACTAACTTCGGTATTGATGTTGGTAACTATCCAGTATCAAGAGGTTTCAACTTAGGTTTAAACTTAACTTTTTAAAAAATCATAGCTGATTTACAGCAAATGATTAATTAATAATAAAAGCATTATATTAATTTTTTCAGGTTAATTCTTTTGAAATAACAAGTAGAAAATTATAAAAAAATATAATAAATGAAAACAACTATCAATTTTAAGAATTCTTTGATTGCCACGTTTGCTGTGGCTTCAATTACATTCTCCTGCAAAGATAGCTTTTTGGAAGTTGCTCCAACAGGTTCTCTAGGAGTAGCCCAATTATCAAGCGCAGCAGGTGTAGAGGGAACTTTACTTGGTGCTTACTCGATGATGTTGGGTAAAGGATTTACGCAATTAGCTGGACCAAATAACTGGGTATTTGGAAGTATTTTAGGAGGTGATGCCAATAAAGGAACTGACCCTGGTGACTTTTCTGCTATTAACCCAATTCAACGTTATGAGGCTGACCCTACTAACGGAGAGTTTAATGGTACTTGGAATGCTAAATACGAAGGTATTAGTAGAGCAAATGCTACAATTAGATTAGCTACTGGTTCAACAGCTTTAACTGATGCTGATAAGAAAAGAATCATCGGTGAAGCAAGATTTATCAGAGGTCACTTCTATTTCGAATTGAAAAAGATATTCAACAATGCTCCTTTTATTGACGAAACCGTTGATTATGGAACAGGTATTGAAAAAGTGACTAACACTGCAGATTTATGGAGCAAAATTGAAGCTGATTTTAAATTTGCTTATGATAACTTACCTGAAACACAAGGTGCTGCAGGTAGAGCAAATAAATGGGCAGCAGCTTCTTATTTAGCTAAAGCTTATATGTTTGAAAAGAAGTATGCAGAAGCTAAAGCTTTGTTTGATTTAATCATTGCTAATGGTAAAACTACAAATGGCAAAAAATATGGTTTGGTATCGAATTATGCACAAATTTATAATGCTGCTAACGATAATCATGAAGAATCAATTTTTGCAACACAAACTTCAATGAATACTGGTGATGTTTCAAACTCAAACTCTTATGATGTTTTGAACTATCCATATAATACTGGTGCTGATGGTCCTGGTAACTGTTGTGGTTTCTTTGCCCCAAGTTTTGATTTAGTGAACTCGTTCCGTACAGATGCAAATGGTTTACCATTATTAGATAATTCATATAATAGCGCAGCTAATGCCGTTAAAAATGATTACGGTGTTGAATCTAAAGACGCATTTACTCCAGATGCTGGAAACCTTGACCCTCGTTTAGATCACTCTGTTGGTCGTCGTGGTATTCCTTATTTGGATTGGAAAGAGCACCCAGGTAAAGATTGGATTCGTTCTCAACCTTATTCTGGTCCATACTCAACTAAAAAATATGTTTATTACAAGTCTCAAGAAAATACATTAACCGATGGTAGTGGTTGGACAAGAGGTTACTCTGTAATGAACTATACAATTCTTCGTTATGCAGATATTTTATTGATGGCTGCTGAAGCTGAAGTTGAAGTTGGTTCTTTAGCAAAAGCACAAGAGTATGTAAATATGATTCGTACAAGAGCTGCTAATAAAGCTTCATGGGTTACAAAAAATGGTGCACCAGCTGCAAAATATGTAATCGGAACTTATGATACTCCTTGGACTGATAAAAATGCTGCTCGTACAGCTGTTCGTTTTGAACGTAAATTAGAGTTATCGGGTGAAGGTCACCGTTTCTTTGACTTAGTACGTTGGGGTATCGCTGAAAGTACTTTAAATGCTTATTTAGCTAACGAAGCTAAAGTATTGAGTACAATGTTTGGTGGTGCTAAATTTACTACAGGAAAGAGCGAATACATGCCAATCCCACAAACACAAATTGATATTCAAGGAAAAGATATTTTAAAACAAAATCCTGGATATTAATCTATAGTAGGAATATTATTAAAAAAATAAGCGGATGGCAATTTGCCATCCGCTTATTTTTTAATATGCTTTATTTCGTTTTTTCTCTGATTGACTTAACGATTCTAACAGCAGACATAATAATAATAGCGAATAGAATTAACCCTAAAATCCCCCAAATCCAATCAACGGTATTCTTTAAAACGACTAAAAATACAATAGCGAATAAAAAGATGGTAGCAATTTCATTAAATAACCTTAATTGAAAACCTGTAAATCTATATTTATCATTTCGTAATTCTAAGATTATTTTTCGACAATAGAAATGATAAAAAACTAAACCTATTACAAAACTTAACTTTAAATGTAACCAAGCTTGTGATGCAAAACTATCCCACCATAACCAGTAAATCATTGTTGTACCAGAAATAATTGTTAGCCACATTGCTGGCACCATGATGGCATTAAAAAGTACTTTTTGCATTCGCTTGTACTCTTTTTGTAGAATTTGCCTTTCAATTTCTGGTTTTTCGTTGGCTTCAGTTTGATATACAAATAATCGAGGTAAATAGAAAAGCCCGGCAAACCAACTAGTTACAAAAATGATATGTATTGCTTTGATATGATTATATTCCATTACTTATATCATTTTCAGTTAATTTCTTTGCGATGATATTTTTTGAAAAAACTATTAATTTTCATTTCAATTACTCCTAAAATAGCTTCTTTAAAAATATTAGCAGACATTTTTGAAACGCCTTTTGTTCTATCGGTAAAAATGATAGGTATTTCAGCAATTTTAAACCCATATTTCCAAGCAGTAAACTTCATTTCTACTTGAAAAGCATAGCCTACAAATTTAATGGTATCTAAATTGATGGTTTTAAGTACTTTTGAATGATAGCATTTAAACCCAGCTGTAACGTCCATAATAGACATCCCTGTGATAAAGCGAACATAATATCCAGCGAAGTATGACATTAAAACTCTTCCCATTGGCCAATTTACAACGTTTACACCACTCACATATCGAGAGCCTATCGCCATATCAGAACCACCATTTACACAAGCGTCGTAAAGTTTAACGAGATCTTCAGGGTTATGTGAAAAATCAGCATCCATTTCAAAAATATACTCATAATTATTGGCAAGAGCATATTTGAATCCATGAATATAAGCTGTACCCAAACCGAGTTTCCCTTTTCTTTCTTGTAAATGCAATCTACTTAGCCCAAACTCTTCTTGTAATTCTTTTACTTTAATTGCTGTGCCGTCAGGTGAACCATCATCAACGATTAGTAAATCGAAACTTGGTTCTAAACTCATTACTTTACGGACAATGGCTTCAATATTTTCAATTTCGTTGTATGTCGGTATAATTACAAGACGAGAGATCATTATGGAATATTAGAAGGTTAAAATTTAATATTAATACAAAGTTACGAAAAACTATATCATATTACAGATTAGCTTACTTATTAGGGTAAGTACTAAAGTATATATTTTTCAATACTTTATCTGTTTTAATACGATGACGATTTTTCATAAACATGGCTTTAAAATTAATTTAATATAACTATTTGATTGTATAATTGCACTTTGTTGATTGTAAGTTGTTTGAAATTTAAATTAGACTATTTTAATTACAATCAATTGAAAGATGTTTAAATTCCAATTATTACCATTTTTAACAAGATTTAAGAAAATGTATTGTCGTTAACAAAAATAATTTCAAATTATAGCAAACATTTTTTGTGTTTCATAGATGTAATAGTATTTTTGCATTAAATTTATAGAACAGTATAGAACACATAATTTACTGACTAAACAAATTAAACAATCAATAACAAAGACAATGGCAAACATCACATTAGGCGACAAAGAGTATTTCGCAGGAATTGGTAAAATACAGTTTGAAGGAAAAGAATCTGATAATCCTTTAGCATTCAAATGGTATGATGAAAATCGTATTATTGCAGGAAAAACAATGAAAGAGCAAATGCGTTTTGCAATTGCTTATTGGCATACTTTCTGTGGAACTGGCGCTGACCCATTTGGTCCAGGTACAAAAGTATTTCCTTGGGATGCAAAAAATGAAATTGTAGGAAGAGCGAAGGATAAAATGGATGCTGCTTTTGAATTCATTACTAAAATTGGTGCACCATACTATTGTTTTCATGATATTGATTTAGTTGATGAAGGAAGCTCTTTGTCAGAATATGAAAGTAATATGCAGGCTATTGTTGATTATGCAAAACAAAAACAAGCTGCAAGTGGCGTGAAATTATTATGGGGTACTGCCAATGTATTTTCTAATCCACGTTATATGAATGGGGCTTCAACAAACCCTGATTTCTCTGTATTAGCTCATGCTGGTACTCAAGTGAAAAATGCTATAGATGCAACAATTGCTTTAGGCGGAGAAAATTATGTGTTCTGGGGAGGTCGTGAAGGATATATGACTTTATTGAATACTGATATGAAGCGTGAGTTAGCACATCTTGGTAAATTTCTTACGATGTCTCGTGACTATGCTCGTAAAAATGGTTTTACAGGTAAATTCTTCATCGAACCAAAACCATGTGAACCAACGAAACACCAATATGATTTTGACTCAGCTACTGTAATCGGCTTCTTGAAAGAATATGGTTTAGAAAATGACTTTATGTTGAATTTAGAAGTAAACCACGCTACTTTGGCTGGGCATACTTTCCAGCATGAATTACAAGTTGCTGCTGATAACAATATGTTAGGAAGTATGGATGCCAACCGTGGAGATTATCAAAACGGATGGGATACTGACCAATTCCCTACTAATTTGAATGAATTAGCTGAGTCTATGTTAATTATTTTAGAAGCAGGTGGAATTACCCAAGGAGGTATCAATTTTGATGCTAAGACACGTAGAAATTCAACTGATTTAGAAGATATTTTCTTAGCTCATATCGGTGGTATGGATGCTTTTGCACGTGCATTAGTAATTGCTGATAATATTTTAGAAAAATCATCTTACAAGAAATTGCGTAAAGATCGTTACGCTTCTTTTGATAGTGGAAAAGGTGCTGAATACGAAGCTGGTAAATTATCTTTAGAAGATTTAAGAAATTATGCTTTTGAAGTAGGAGAACCTAAAGCGACTAGCGGTAAGCAAGAATTGTTTGAAAATATCATCAATCAATTTATCTAGTCTGATTGAATACATAAAAAAAGCGAGTGGAAAATTTCCACTCGCTTTTTTTATGTATTCAATTTTGGATTAATATTCCCAAAGATTATGTTCCATTTCCATCAATTTATACTCTAATTGTTGAGATTGAATCAAACCTTGTTTTTCACCACCATAGAATTCATCTAAACTTTTATCTTCTGGATTCCCTTTCTTTGTAAGTCTTGCATGGAATAATCTTAAATCGAAAGCATCTGCCATGTTTTTATGTTGTGCTTCGTTCTGAGAATTATACCAGATACAATTTGGGTTACTTCTGAATAACTTGTCTAAATCTTTATACTTGAATGAAGCAACAGTCTTATCAAAACCTGCAGCTGTTTTGTTGGCAGGTATAATGATTGTAATAGACTGAATATCATAATACAAACGAGAACGTTGTTTATCAAAAATAGCATCTTCTCTGATTTCTATGATAGAAAGTTCTTTTGCGAAGTATAAATCTCCTGTACCACTTGTATTTTTAGCGGTTGAAGAAGCTTGAGCCGCATTACCTGTAGCAGGTTTAGTATCACCCCAACCATCGTCAGTACCAGCTGCTGCAGCACCTTCTGCTCCAAAACCTGCTGCTTTTTCAGCATCAGAAAGGGCATTGTCTCCAATAGAGTTTTCTATGACAAGATTCTTTAAAAATTCTTCTTTAGAGATTTTAGTCTTTAAAGAATCGTTTCTGTAAGGCTGTAAAACCCCACTTTGAACCCATTCCATTAAATATTTAGTAATCTCGTTTCCTTTAGAGAAAAAAGGCTGATTTTGTTTTTCATTCAAATCCATTCTTCTCCACAAACGCATCTTCCACATGATGTTGGAATCGTCTATCGGACGAACTGAATCTGGATTTTTGCCTCTATTGTCTTTCTCTTGTGCTGTTGCTAGTAAACAAGAAGCCAGACTAAAAACGATTGCTCCGGTAATTTTGATTAAATTTTTCATAATGTTAATATCATTATAAGTTTTACGTTAAGCTTGATTATCAAATACTTGTAAACTTATAGCTAATATATTTTGAACACAGTCAACTCTGTCAAAAATATACTAGTTTAACGGAATATTCTTTATTATATTAAAGGGGATGGTTTCTATTGTACCCTTAAAGTTTTTTCGTTGAACAGCTTTTATTTCTATATAATAACGGTCTCCAGCTTGGGCACTCTGTGCTAAAGTACTAATATTCCCACCACCTTGTAATGTAAGGTCTGCAACTTTCTTTGAGCCTCTTGCTAATGCTATGTAAACTTCTGAAACTCGGTATTGAGCATCTTCTGGATTCGTTGCTTTGAATGATTCATCGGCGATTGCCCTAACATCAATACTTCTTAAACCACTTGCACTTGCACCACGTTTTTCATCCAGTTCACCACCACCACCATATACTTTCACTTCTGGTTTTGGAACTCTTCTTACTCTGAACTTCTCTGTTCCTAATAAAATACCACCATTATTGATATTCAATTCTACTGAAGCAGCATTTGGTACAACTGTAACTTTTCCGCTACCTGCTGCAATGACTTCTGCTCCATTTGCACTGAAACTTGGTTGCCATAAAGCACCTAATCCTGGGCTAACAATACTTAATTTATTGGCACAACCTAAATACAATGGAGGTAAACTTCCAGCTTCAATATTATAAGTTGGTTTTAAAACGAAATATTCACCATTAATTGTTCTTGTCTCAGCTCCATTCGGTCCATTAAATGAAATACTTGCTGAATAAGTTTTCTTTGAAAGTCCACGGCTATCGTATTGACCACCTTGAGCTTTAAACTTAATTTGTCCTTTACCATCTCTAACCGGTACTCCAGCTCCATTGAAACTCATTCTTGGCGTAATTCCACTTGAATAAGCTGCAATAAACATTTCTGCTTCGTAATCCATCCCAGCAACTACTGTATTAGATTTTGCAGAAACCATTGCTAAGATTTTGTCAAACTTAACGTCTTTAATCCCTACTTTTTCGGCCAATTGCCCTAAAACTGTACTTTCATAACGACGAATTTCAGATTGTTTTTGACTTAAAGTCGCTAAAGCAGCAGGTACTGGCGTTTCAGCAAAATTCAATTCAGCAAAATCCTTATTTTTATTATTGGCATCTTTGGCTACTGCTGGGTCTTCTTTTCCAGAGAGAGCGAGTGGTTCAAATTTGGTGTTTTTATCACCATAACTTGCAATTTTAGTGACAAAATTATCAAGCTTTGTTTTTAAGCCATAAGCCAAGCCGTCTTTTTTACCACCAATCATTACTTCATATACCTTTTCGGTTTCTTTCATACCGACATAAGTACCTGTTTCAGGATCAATACCGCCACTTTTCTCAATAATCGTATTTTTTAAATCATCTAACTCACCAACCATCACATCCGAAAGTTTACGTACTTCTTGAGCTTGCTTGATGATATCTGCATATTGAGCAGGATTAGGCGAATCGTTTACTTTTGCCTTAATTCCTTCAACAGTTTGATTATTTTTTTGAACAGCCGAGCTGTTTGCAACTTCTAAGCTATTATTTAATAGTACAAATTTTTGTAAAAGTGCATCGCTTACTTGTAAAGCAAGTAGAGCTGTTAGCACTAAATACATCATCCCAATCATCTTCTGACGGGGCGTTTCTTTCATTCCAGCCATTTTCTTATCTACTTATAGGATTTTTGTTTAAGTTTTTTTCAATATGCTTGTTATAATTAATTTTGAACTAATCATAACCGATATGTCTCTTAAATTAGTTTCCTTTCATGGCTGATAACATACTTCCATAAACAGTGTTTAATGAAGATAAGTTAGTAGTCAATTTTGCTAATTCTTGCTTAAACTGCTGAGTATCTTTACTTGCGTCAGCCATGTTTTCCATTGCTACAGTTAAATTACCATAGAAGGCATTCATTGCTTTCAAGTGTTTGTTGGTGTCTTGTAATTCTAATTCATAAACAGCATTCAAAGCACCCATGTTTTGAGTTACTTTTTGGAATTGAAGACGATATTCTTTAGCATCTTGAGAAGCGTTTGCCATTTCTCCCATAGCAGTCATCGTTACTCCGTAAGCCTTATTCATTTCTGTCATTGTCCCTGCTGCAATTTTTACATTTTTAGCATAGTCGTTTGTTGCAACAGTCGCTTCAGTAATTGTTCCAATTTTAGAAACAGTTTCAGTTAAAGACTTCATGCCTTTTCCTAAATTTTCAAAAACATCAGGAGTAATTTTAGCATTAGCTAACATCTCATCCATTTTAGCAGTTAAACCAACTCCAGCGTTTGATGTTGCAACGCTTCTTTTAGGTAATTCTCCTTGGAAATCACTTGCTAATTCAGGATATACTTTTTCCCAATCGTAACTTTTTTCAGGTCTTACAGAAAGATATAAAACTCCGAATAATATAAATATAAATGCTTCAGTAAACATTCCTACCATTAGCATTTCATTGGCATAATTCCAATGTAAGATTTTAAATAAAGCACCAACGATAACTACTGCAGCACCAAAACTGGCGATAACGTTAATAATTCTTTCCATTTGTTTTTGTAATGATTTTGAGTGTAACGATTAATGAGAATGATTTTGATGTTTGGATGGATTATTAAAACGAAGCGAGAGAACGTTGTCGTAAAGTACGACTGGATTCCCTCGCTTACGATTCAAAATCGTTTTTTCTTTTACCTGAATTCTTTACCTGATGAACGCCCTAAATGATTCATCGCACAACGGAAGCCGATATAAGAACGTTTCTTGGTTTCATACTCATACGAGCGAGTACCCGTTTCAAGATAATAAGCAACGTCTTTCCATGAACCTCCACGAATTACTTTACGTGGTTCGTCTTTATCGTCATTCATTGTGTTTAAGTCCCAAGTAATTGCTACAGCATTATCAGCATAAGCATCTAAGCACCACTCAGCCACGTTTCCAGCCATGTTATATAAACCATAATCGTTTGCATTGAATTGGTTTGCAGGCGCTGTGTAGGCATAACCGTCAGCATCATAATTACCTCTGTGAGGTTTGAAGTTTGCTAATAAACAACCTTTTACGTTAGCAACATAAGGGTTACCCCAAGGATATTTAGCAGAAGCTTTTCCTCCACGAGCAGCCCATTCCCATTCTGCTTCAGAAGGTAAACGGAATCTTGGAGAAATGTACATTCCTTCAGATGTTCTGTAGTCATTGTAAGCTTTTGTTCTCCAGTCGCAGAAATATCTAGCTGCAACCCAGCTAACACCAACTACTGGATACATATCAAAAGCTGGGCTTGAGAAATAATATTCAGTCATTGGGTCACCATTGTGATAAGTAAAGTCTTTACTCCATACAGTAGTATCGGGATATAATTCAGAAAGTATTTTTTCTTCGCCAAGGACAGAGATTGAATCTGTCAACATTACGTCTGTGAATTGGCGATATTCATTATTAGTGATTTCAGTATCGTCCATATAAAACTGAACAACTGTTACACGTTTGTTGAAGCCTACTGATGTTGCAGCAATATCCTCATCTGCTTGTCCCATCATGTATGAGCCAGCAGGAATCAAGACCATACCTAGTGGGGTAGTTTGTTTCCAACCTTTACGACTGGTTGCTGCAATTTCCCCATTGACCATCTTGATATCTTCTTTTTTGCTACTTCTGCTTCGTTTGCTATTCTTGCCTTTAGCAACCTGTTCTCCTCGTTTGCTACTTCTACCTTTGCTACTAGCTGTTTTGCTAGTACCAGAGCTACAGCTATCCAAAAACAAAACAGGAGTAACTACTAAGAGTAGTAAGGATATTTTCCTGAAAATTCCACTGTAATTCATAGTGTCTTAACTTTTTTAATTGATACCCGTAAGTAAAATAAGGTAATGATCTCTAAAATTTTGATAATGGTTTTCTAATATAATCGTGTTTTATATTATTGTAATAAAATTCAATTTTTAATGTTAAATCTTCTTAAAAACGACCTTATTTACTTGGTTAGTATAGTAACCCAAAAACAAAGTTAATATTTTTTTCTGTTGTAAGTACACCAATCGTTTATTTGTGATTTTTGTAAATTGCTTCTGTTGGGTTTTGTAGGAAAAAAATTATTGATGTCTGAATCTTGGTGTACGAACTGGAGTCTTTTTCCCACCAAATAATTTTGGTGCAGGCAGTGCATAACTGATTAATACTTCGTGTGATGTAGGAGATTTTGCTGTTTGCCCAACTGTTGTTAAATCGAGTGAATAACCTAATCGTAACGAATTGTCTTTCAGCATGGATAACCCTGCAATAATGATACCAGCATCGTTTAAACGATAAGAACCTCCGAGCCAATATTTTTCAGTATAAGTAAAAATGGCACCGCCTTCTAAGGCTGAAGTTACGAAATCGCTTCTCCAAAGTGCTGTTGGAGTAACTTTTACTTCATCATTAAGATAATAATCATAGCTTGCCGTAATATTTAATACTTGTTTGATACGGTAATCGCTATCTCTTGTTACGCCAAAACTATAATTGGGTGTATTGACGTGGTTAAGACTTATTCCTAGTTGATAATCCTGTGCTTTGTATAAAATGCCTAGTGCTAAATCAGCTTTGGTTTCATTAATACTTTTAGAGGCTGCATCTACAATTGGGTCACCTGTTTCACCTGGTCTAAAGCGTGAGTCAAAAGTTTTGGTATGAAATCCACCTTTTACGCCAATTGATAATATTGAACCGTTTCTTAAGCCAATTTGATAAGCGTAAGATAATAGCATATTCTGATAGCCACTTCCAGAAGGCGTTTTATCATTTACAAATTGTATTCCTAAGCCACTATGCAACCCGTTCAATGGCATTGAGGCAGTAAGTACTTGTGTACCTAATGAACCTGAACCATCATAAGTAGTTTGGTAGGCAGTCCATTGATTACGGTAATGCAATTGAAATCTCATTACACCATCGGTACCTGCCGTTGCTGGATTAATATATAATGGATTAAACATATATTGACTCAACTGTGCATCTTGTTGCGCAAAAACGGAGCAGTTTGCCAATAGCAGTAGAATTAGAGTAAAATATTGTAAATTCTTTCGCATAGTCTTTCAAAAAAGTACAGATAAGTCAAAATACAGGCTTTAATTCCAAATCTAATAAACATTTGTATAATTTACGCTAAAATTTGTATCTCTCAGATACTCCTAACGCTAATTTATTGATATTTGTTGTAAAAAGTCTGATAAAAAAAGAGACCCATGAGTTTTATTACTCACAGGTCTTGAATGATTTATTTTCAATAACCTTTAAAGGCTATTGGCTTTTTTGATATAAAGTTCCAAAGCGCCAGTCATTGATGGAGCATTTGGAAGTGGAGCTTGAATATCTAAAATCAAACCAGCTTCGGTTACTGCCTTTGCTGTTGTAGGACCGAAGGCTGCAATTCTCGTTTTATTTTGTTTGAATTCAGGGAAATTATGATACAAAGATTTAATACCTGAAGGGCTAAAAAATGCGATGACATCATAAAAAACACTTTCTAAATCAGATAAATCAGAAGAAACTGTTTCATACATTACTGCTTCAGTAAGATGTAAATCGTTTGTTCCCATAAATTCAGGAATATCGCTACGGCGTTTATCCGAACAAGGGAATAAAAACTTTTCAGTTTTGTGTTTTTTGATTAACTCAAGTAATTCTGCAGCAGTTTTTGTTCCTGTAAATATTTTACGTTTACGTATCACGATATATTTCTGCAAATAATTTGAAGTTTGTTCTGTAATACAGAAATACTTCATATCGGCTGGTACTTCGATACGTGCTTCTTTACAAATACGAAAAAAATGATCTACGGCATTACGGCTAGTAAAAATAATGGCTGTATGCTCAAGAATGTTGATTTTTTGCTTCCGGAAGTCCTTAAAAGCAACGCCTTGAATTTCGATAAATGGGCGAAAATCAACCTTGATATTGTATCTTCTCTCCAACTCAAAATATGGTGATTTCTCGTCGGTTGGGCGTGCTTGCGTAACTAAAATACTGGTTACTTTGGTTAATCTGTCTGGATGTGCGGTTAATGTTATTTCGCTCATGCTCAATGCAGTTAAACTTGATTGGATTATTGTTTGGGCTAATGATGTTCTTTTTTAGAACATTTTTTTGTTGAATTATCACATTATTTAGAGTGCAAAACGGATGCCAACAATAAGTGGGATTAATTCAACGATGCAAAGGTACGAAAATAAATATAGATTTTTTAATGAGGTCATCTTATTTATCGTAAAGTATAAGAGGGCCAAGCGTCCAATAAAGAATATAGAAACTGGTAGGAACAAATACTTTTCTGCATTTTTGGTGATTTCTGGGATAGATATTGTACTGTATGTCAGTACAATTAATACAATCAGGAAAAAAATACTTGAAGCTTGAATAATTTTAAAAAAGTGAATATTTATAATTTTATCAAGTCTGTAAAGATTGGAAAGAATCATCAATGAAACATATTTGAAAATGTATGCTCCGAATATAATAGAGGTTATTACCAAGAAATTACTAAATAATACACCAAGTGTTTCTCCTTCTTGAAGAATGGTACTTGTCGAGAATAAGTCGTTTTTCTCAATAATAATTAACATGAAAATAAAACCAATCGTAAAACTGAGGTTTATCACAAACAATAAATTCCCCAAATCGAAAGGCTTGTTTACAACAAAAGTATCATCTCGAAGACTTATCGTTAAAAGGTCTTTCGGATTAAAAAAACGTTCAAAAGATTTTGGTTGATAGTTATACAGAAAAGCATACGCACATACCAACAAAAAAATACCAATCACAAAGAAATTCTGGAAAGAAGAAATTTCTCGAGGAATAATCGTCAATAAAGATTCTGATAATTCAATTACTGCTTGACTTGTTGATTTTGGGTTTCCTACATACAGCATTAATTCATCTACGTTGGTATTAGTACCATAAATCGTAAGGAATAACTTCGTTTTTTTATAAACGTTTTGAAGACTATCAACATCTAATACAAGCCACTGATTTACTGGTAGTTTTTGTTGTAAAGAAGCATTGATAAATAGATAATTTTCTTTAGATGAGTAATAGAGTATTTTGTAAGTCTTGTAGTTTTCAATATCACAAAATAAGCTGAATGAATTATAATCTTTATGAAGTTCACGAACATAAGGTACATAAGCCTTGTAGGGTTCGTCAAAGACCTGCCAGTCGTCGTGATAGTCATGAACTAAATAAAAGCTATTGCTTGGTCCAACGGTGCCTTTAGCATAGCTATGATTAGAGAATGACAGAAGACTAGCGATAATCAAAAAAACTAGCGACTGGAAAAAGGAGTACTGTTTGTCTAAACACAAAATCCTGCATGATTCAGTAAATCGTGCAGGATTTTGCAATTGAATATATTTCTGGTAAAAGTTCAAGTCTTGATAGTTTTGTGCAAAATTAGAAAAAAACTATCAATATTCATTGAAACCGTTTACTACAATCCTAATGCTTTCAACATTGTAGCACCAATATCAGCAGGAGAATGTACTACGTGGATTCCACAAGCCTCCATGATTGCCATTTTAGCAGCAGCAGTATCGTCTGCACCACCGATGATAGCACCTGCGTGACCCATTCTACGACCTTTCGGTGCAGTTTGTCCAGCAATAAAACCTACTACAGGTTTTCTGTTACCATCAGCTTTGATCCATTGTGCAGCTTCAGCTTCCATTCCACCACCAATTTCACCAATCATTACGATACCCTCAGTTTCAGGGTCATTCATTAATAATTCTACAGCTTCTTTAGTTGTTGTTCCAATGATAGGGTCACCACCAATACCAATTGCAGTTGTTTGTCCTAAACCTGCTTTTGTCAATTGGTCAACAGCTTCGTAAGTTAAAGTTCCTGATTTTGATACGATACCAATTTTACCTTTTGTGAAAATAAAACCAGGCATAATTCCTACTTTACATTCACCAGCCGTCATTACTCCCGGACAGTTTGGACCAATTAAACGACAATCTTTATTCTGAATGTATTCCTTAGCATAAATCATGTCTTTAGTTGGAATACCTTCTGTAATACAAATAATTACTTTGATACCAGCGTCAGCAGATTCCATGATAGCATCAGCAGCAAATGCAGGCGGTACAAAGATGATTGAAGTATCAGCACCTGCTTTTTCTACAGCTTCAGCAACTGTATTAAATACAGGACGGTCAAGATGGGTTGAACCACCTTTTCCTGGTGTTACACCACCAACTACGTTAGTACCATATTCGATCATTTGCTGAGCGTGGAATGAACCTTCAGACCCAGTAAAGCCTTGTACGATTATTTTTGAGTTTTTGTTAACAAGTACACTCATTTCAGATAAATATTTGGTTTGTAAAAATCAGTTTTTTTGTGAAATTACTGTATTTAACCTTAATAGAGATTATAATTATACAGTGCCTACGTAAATTTATTGTAAAGGTATAGTTTGCAAGGCAAAGGACAAAAAGGAATTTGGATATTGAGTAATATACTTATTTTAAATTGTATTTAATTGATTGATTTATAGATATTTAAAGCTATTTCTATTTCTGGAAATATAGTATAGCTTATCATTTTTCGATAATTTAATTGCCTAATTCTATGTTAAGATTGATTTGATAGAAATTTACTGATGAATTACCCAGAAGTTTGAAATATTGTTTTTTGAGAAAAGATAGGAGGGGAGGCACTGCTCCTTTGGTGATAAACAATTGAAGTGCTTTTTAAAGGATATGCACAAAAAAAGCAAATCCAGTGATTAACCTGAATTTGCTTTTTTGTGTTATCTAATTTTTAATAATATACTTAAAGTGTTCTTTTCTTTCCTTTTGAATCAATTACTTCCATTGATTTTACATTTGAACTAACCAAGATACTTCGTGAAGATTGCGATAAAAACGAACTTCCATAATTTACTTCTACTCTTCTCGTTTTGCCATTTTTGAGTGTTTCTAAAACAACCATATCTGTATTTTTCAATGGTTTACTTTGCAACACACTATTTCTTAATTTGAAGGTTTTTAGTGCACCACGGTTTTGTGTTGCCATCATCAAGGCTTTTCCTTGTGGATTATTCACTCTGACTAAGCCTTTTGCATCGCCTAAAACAATAAAGGCACTTTCAGGTAAAGTAATAGGTTTGAAGTCGCCTTTACCGTTTCCTTTTAAAAGTAATCCGTTGAAAGCATCATATCTGCCAACTGAAACTTCTGCTCCAAAATCGTTTCCAACCATCAGCACATCAAGGTTTCCGTCGTTATCAAAATCTTCGGTCAACATTCCTAAAACTGGCGCTGTTTGTGCTTCCATTGGTAATGCTTTTACTTTAAAAGTATCATTCCCAAGATTTTCGATATAACTTGTTTTAAGATAATTGGCCTTTAAAATGATGGCATCTTTCAAATCTTCTTCTGAAAGTACATCTTTTATCTCCGCATTTGCTAGAGTATTATAACGAACAAATTTCTTACGCATCGTAATCATTTGCTTATTTAAATCATCTTTTCCGTTGAATGGCACTTCTTTTTTGAGCAATTCACCTTCTTTTGATTTATAAAAAACCGTAGGAATGGCATCAAAATTACCATCGGTGTTGAAATCTTTTCCATAAATAGAAACCGGTTCGGTATCACTTGCTCTGAAAAGCGAATTTTTTCCGAAGTTTCCAACTATGTAGTCGATGTCACCATCATCATCAAAGTCACCAGTTGTGATACTGTTCCAGAAACCTACTTGTTTGTCTAAATCAGTAGCCGTTGCTAATTTTTCTAATTTTCCATGATTATTTTTAAGAATCGTGATAGGCATCCACTCGCCAGCGAGCATCAAATCTATCCAACCATCGTTATTATAATCTGTCCAGATGGCATCACAAACTAAACCGATATTTACTAAGTTTTTAGCTACTTGTGCTGTTACGTCTGTGAATTTTGGTTGCCCAGCTTTTGAGTCATTTCTAAGGATATAACTTGAAACAGGTTTTGGATAACTTGCTACTTCTACTCTGCCACCGATGAATAAATCAAGGTCGCCATCTTTATCATAATCGGCAGCTTTTACACATGAACCACTTTTTAAGAATGCTGGAAGTGCTTGGGTTTTCTGTGTAAAATGTCCTTTTCCATCATTTTCATAAAATCTATCTTGATAAACAGGGGAACCATTTGGATACTCGTAACCGCCACTGACGATGTATAAATCAAGGTCATTGTCTGAATCTGCATCAAAAAGTAATACGCCCATGTCTTCAGAAGGTTTCGTCAGATTCGTTTCATTGGCAATTAAATCAGTTTGTGTGAATTTTCCCGATTGATTTTGGAGTAAAAATGTACCTTTTTGGTCGCTTGGTCCGCCAATGAAAATATCTTCAAGTCCATCTCCATTAACATCTCCAACAGAAATGGCTGGCCCAAACTGAGAGAATTTATGAGGCATTAATTTTTGAATATTAAAATCAATAGCATCTTTTTCAGTATGCGTAAAATTGATATTCAAGGAATCGGTAATGTCTTCGAAAAGAGTAGGGTTACTTGATTTTTTCTCAAGATTTACAACCGCATTTTTTTCATAAATATTCAAAACTTGATTTGCTTTCACGTTTTTGAGTACTTGTACTTTACCACTTTGCCAAATAATTTTTACTTCATCAACAATATGATTTTTCCCTAAACCAAAATGTACAATATTTTCAATTGTAGAAAGATAACCACGATAAGGCGAATTTTCATAAACTTGAGTCTGTCCATTTTGATACTTGATTTCAACAAAAGCACCTAAACCACCAATGTTTTTATCGGCACCATTTAGTTTTAATCGAAGATAATTACTTTCATCAGGTTTGGTTTCAATCAAATTGTTACGATAAACTGAAGCTGAATCGTTGATATTATTCGTAACATAATCTAAATCGCCGTCATTATCCAAATCTCCGTAAGCTGCACCATTCGAGAAGCTCGGTTTGTTCAATCCCCATGCCATTGATACATCTTCAAAATTAAAATTACCTTTATTTCGGAAAGCATAATCTGTGATTTTTACTGAAGGAATAGAATCAAGTAACATCAATTTAGTCATCATATTACCCATTTCAGCACGATAAATCATGAAATCTTGATCTGTAATATCTCTTGGAAATCCGTTGGTGATAATAATATCTCTGAGTCCGTCATTATCAAAATCGGTTGCCATAGGAGTCCAACTCCAGTCAGTTTCAGCAACGCCAGCCAATAAACCAATTTCACTAAAAACAGGTTTGCCCGTTTTAGGATTTACTCCTTGGTTCATTTGTAAAGTATTTCGTGCATATTGGTAGTCGTAGCCAAACTTTTCATTGTTTTGATAAGTCAAGTAATTGTTGGGTGGCAACATCATTTTTTTACGATAATTATCTGCGGGCATCATATCCACAGCCAAAATATCTACCAGACCATCGTTATTAAGGTCGGCAACATCATTTCCCATTGCCGAATATGAAGTATGTTTGAAATAGTCGTGAGCTTGGTCGTTGAAAGTACCATTATGATTATTGATGTAAAGTAAATCATTTGTCAAATAATCATTCGTTACATAAACATCTTTCCAGCCATCACGATTGATGTCGGTAATGTTTAGTCCCAAACCGTAACCTTCAATCAAAATGCCAGCTTGTTTTGAAATATCTGTAAAAACGGCATGATGGAGTTTTTCATCCCAATCATTACGGAATAATTTGTCTGTTCTTTTTGATGAACCATCTACAATTTTATCATGATATTTATTAGGGAAACGGATGTCTTCCATTTCGTTAATTAATACATATAAATCTAAATCGCCATCATTGTCATAATCAAAAAAAGCGGCGTTAGTACTATGTGAATCATCGTCGATGCCATACTCTTTTGCCATTTCCTTAAAAGTTGGAACACCATCTTTCCCAACTCCTTGGTTTACATAAAGCATATTAGTTCTTTCAGAAGCAACGTCTTTTACGGTTGCACAAACATAAATATCTAATAATTTATCATTGTTAATATCAACTAGGGCAACACCCGAACACCATTTGCCATCGCCTGCAACTTTTGCTTTATCGGTTACGTCCTCAAATTTTAGCTTGTTGGCATCATCTACTCCTTTATTGAGGTACAATTTATTGGCAACTTGGTTGCCTGTGAAGTAAATGTCAGTAAGATTATCATTGTTGAAATCGCCTAAAGCAACGCCTCCGCCATTATAAACGTATTCAAATTCAAGTACATTCATGGTGTCATTTTCTGTAATCCTATTAGAAAATGTAATACCTGTGTCTTCTGCGGATAATTGAGTAAAGAGCGTACTCTCTTTTTTACATGAGGAAAGAGAGAAACCTATCATGAAGAATAATAGCAGTAATTTTTGATTCATAAAATTGGGTCTTTTTTGGAATATAAAATTAACAAGATTTTATATGAATACTATTCGTGAATGACCTAATTTGAAGAATATGAACGTATATTTTTAATAATTTATATTTGAATAGTCAAATTTGATTTAAAATGGAGATTTTAGAGCATAAAACATAAAAAAAGCTCGAAGAAATCTCCGAGCTTTTTTGACTAAAAATATTATTAATGAATTAAAGCGTACGTTTCAATTCTTTCATTTCGTAACATTCGATGATGTCTCCCACTTCAAGGTCATTGAAGTTTTTGATTGAAAGTCCACACTCATATCCGAATTTAACTTCAGCTACATCGTCTTTGAAACGTTTCAAAGCAGAAATTTCACCTTCATGAATCACGACGAAGTCACGAATCACACGGATTTTATGAGCACGTTTCACTGTACCATCTAATACATAAGAACCTGCAACAGTACCAACTTTAGAAATTTTGAATACATCACGTACTTCAATGTTAGCTGTTACAACTTCTTCAAATTTCGGTGCTAATAAACCTTCCATCGCATCTCTTACATCATCAATTGCTTGGTAGATGATAGAGTAAGTACGAATTTCGATTTGTTCGTTTTCTGCCAAACGACGAGCGTTTACACTTGGACGAACTTGGAAGGCTACAATTACTGCATCTGAAGCAGAAGCTAATAATACGTCTGATTCTGAAACTTGTCCAACACCTTTGTGAATAATACGAACTTGTACTTCTTCGGTTGAAAGTTTCAATAATGAATCTGACAATGCTTCTACTGAACCATCCACGTCACCTTTCACAATTACGTTCAATTCTTTAAATGTACCGATTGCTTTACGACGACCGATTTCATCTAAGGTAATATGTTTACGAGTACGTAATGATTGCTCACGGATAATTTGTTCACGTTTGTTGGCAATTTCACGTGCATCACGTTCATTTTCCATTACGCTTAATTTATCACCCGCAGCAGGAGCACCGCCTAGTCCTAGTACTTGTACAGGAATTGATGGGCCAGCTTCTTTTAATTTATTTCCACGGTAATCGAACATGGCTTTTACACGACCATAGTGCGCACCGGCAAGCATCATATCTCCAACTTTCAATGTTCCTGCTTGAACCATGATATTGGCAACATAACCACGACCTTTATCTAACGAAGCTTCGATAACAGCACCTACAGCACGTTTATTAGCATTGGCTTTCAATTCTAATAATTCAGCTTCCAATAATACTTTCTCTAATAATTCATTGATACCCATACCTGATTTAGAAGAAATTTCTTGAGTTTGATATTTACCACCCCATTCTTCAACAAGCATGTTTTTGATTGATAATTGCTCACGAATTTTTTCTGTGTTAGCACCTGGCTTATCTACTTTCGAGAAAGCAAAAACGATAGGTACACCAGCAACCATTGCGTGGTTGATAGCTTCCTCAGTTTGTGGCATCACGGCATCATCCGCTGCAATTACGATAATGGCAACGTCAGTTAACTTAGCACCACGAGCACGCATCGCTGTAAAGGCTTCGTGACCAGGAGTATCAAGGAATGTAATTCTACGACCATCGTCATGTTTTACTGAGTATGCACCAATGTGCTGAGTGATACCACCGGCTTCACCAGCAGCAACTTTTGCACGACGGATATAATCAAGTAAAGATGTTTTACCGTGGTCAACGTGACCCATGATGGTTACGATTGGTGCTCTCGGTAATAAATCTTCTGGAGCATCTTCTTCTTCTACGATAGCAGATTCAATTTCTTCTTCTGCTGATACGAATTGTACTTCAAATCCAAATTCTTCGGTAATTAAAGCGATAACATCTGCTTCAAGACGTTGGTTGATTGAAACGAACATTCCTAAACTCATACAAGTAGAAATAATTTCGTTAACCGAAACATCCATTAAAGAAGCTAATTCACTTGCTGAGATAAACTCAGTTACTTTCAAGATTTTTGCTTCTTCGTCTTCTGCTAATTGACGTTGTTCGTTTCTTTCGGCACGGAACTTACGTTTAACACGACGTTCTTTTGCACCAAAGTTAGACTTGTTGGTTTGTCCTTGCAGACGAGCCATCGTAGCCTTGATTTGGTCTTGGATTTGTTTTTCAGAAACTTCACCTTTAGGTTGTGGTTTTACTCCACCGCCAGCATTGTTGTTATTATTTCCAGCTGGTTTTTTCTTAAAGTTGTTATTACTGTTATTATTGTTTTGATTGTTGTTGTTACCTTGATTATTGTTCGAGGTATTATTGTTGTTACCAGTATTACCACCAGTATTGGCAGGTTTTCTAGCATTAGGGTCATTCGTAGTAGGAGCGCCCGGTACGCCGTCTTTTTTCGGACGAGGAGCACCTCTTTCATTGCGAATTTCAGCTTCAGTAACTTTAGCTCCGCCCGGTTTATCGATGCGTTTACGCTTTTTCTTATTGTTATTATTGTTGTTGTTATTTCTAGAACCACCACGGGCAGGTTCAACGGGTAAAGAAATTTTACCTAAAACCGTCAAACCTTTTAGTTGTTCACCTTTCGCTTCAATTAATTCCACATTTGAAGTATCTTCTGGAATTTCATCATTACGACCAAGTTTTTGTGCTGGCGCAGGACGTTGCTGTTGTGGTTGTGGTGCAGGGTTTGGTGTTGGTAAACTACTTCCCTGTTGTATTGGACGAGCTTGGTTTTGGTTTGGATTACCACCACCTTGCTGTTTGTTCTGTTGTGGATTTTGGTTTGGATTTCCGCTACCTTGTTGCTTATTATGCTGTGGATTTTGGTTCGGATTTCCGCCACCTTGCGGTCTGTTTTGTTGGTTTGGATTATTATTCCCACCGCCTTGTTGTGGCTTATTTTGTTGATTTTGGTTATTGTTCACCCCACCTTGTGGTCTATTGTGTTGGTTCTGATTACTCGGCTGTATTGCTGCTTCAGCAATTTTGGTTTCTGCTATTGGTGTTGCTACTGCTTCTATCACTACTGGTTTTTCTAATACTACCACAGGCTCAGGCTTTGTTGCTTCCTCAACCTTTTCAACTTTTGGAATCTCTACTACTCTAACCTCTTCGGTTACCACAGGTATAATCACTGGCTTCACCTCTTCAACTTTAACTTGAATTTCTGGTTTTGGCTCAGGTTTAACAGCTTCAATCTTCACTTCAGGCTCTTCAACTTTTGGCTCTGGTTTTGGTTCAGCTATTACAGGCTTTTGAGGAACTGGATTTCCTTTTGCATCCAATTCTATTTTACCAAGTACTTTAAATTGTACTTCGGCTCTTCCCAAAATCACTTCTGGTTCTTTCTCAGCTTTTGCTGGTTCAGCTACTTTTGTTTGTTCAGCCTCATCAGCTTTATCTTTTCCACGGAAATAAAGAGGCATATCGTCATCTTGCTTTTTCGTAGGAACAAACTCTTCCACTGTAGGTTTCGATGAAACTACAGGTGCTGGGCTAACATCTTTCAATAAAGATTCAGCTCCATATTCTTTTGCAACGAGCTTTAACTGCTCAAAATTTAGTTTGGCGTTGGGGTTGTTCTCAACCTTGTGACCTTTGACAGAGAGATATTGAACAATGGTTGAGGTTCCCACGTTAATCTGCTTTGCCACAAGGCTCAAACGCATCATTTTATCTTCTGCCATAATTTCTGTTGATACTTTTCTATAGTAATTTTTAATTTTAAGTAATGAATGATAGAATAGTTTTGATGAGTAAGTGAGAAAAAAACAATGACTATTCTATCATTCTATCACTTACTCATTCTAAATTACTCAAACTCCGAACGTAGAATTGATAATACTTCGTTTACGGTTTCTTCCTCAAGCTCTGTACGACGAATTAATTCATCGCTGTTCAATTTGAGTACTTGTTTCGCCGTATCCAAACCGATTTTGTGTAATTCTGCAATTACCCAATCTTCGATTTCGTCAGAAAATTCAGTTAAGTCAACATCTTCGTCATCAACTTCACTTTCTTTAATATCACGATAAACATCTAATTCGTAGCCAACTAGCTTTCCTGCTAACTTAATGTTTTGTCCGCCTTTACCAATTGCCAAGGATACTTGGTCTGGTTGTAAATACACCGCAATTCTTTTTCTTTCTTTATCAATTTTCATTGAACTTACTTTGGCTGGGCTTAAAGCACGGCCTACAAGTAATTCAAGGTTTTCAGTATAATTGATAACGTCAATGTTTTCGTTCTGTAATTCACGCACAATTCCATGAATACGAGAACCCTTCATCCCCACACAAGCACCTACTGGGTCGATACGGTCATCATAAGATTCTACCGCTACTTTTGCACGCTCACCTGGTTCACGAACTACTTTACGAATCATGATTTGTCCGTCGTAAATCTCAGGAATTTCTTGTTCGAATAAACGTTCTAAGAAAACAGGAGAAGTACGAGAAAGGATAATCTTTGGCGTACCATTATTCATATCAACTTTATGAATAACAGCTTTTACCGATTCACCTTTTTTGAAACGATCTTTTTGAATCATCTCTGATTTTGGTAAAGTCAATTCATTGCCTTCACCATCAGTAATGATAAATTCTTTTCCAATAATTTGGTAAACATCTCCCGAAACCATTTCTCCAACTAAGTCTTTGTATTTTTCAAAGAGACCTTCTTTTTCTAAATCTTTAACTTTTTGAATCAATGTTTGACGAGCCGTTTGAACAATTCTACGACCGAAATCTTCTAATTTGATTAATTCCGCTACTTCTTCGCCAATTTCAAAATCAGGTTCAATTAATTTTGCTTCTGCCAAAGGAATTTTGTCATAATCCCAAATATCTTCTGAATTGTCATCAACAATTTCACGTGTGCGCCACATTTCTAAGTCGCCACTTTCAGGGTTGATAATTACATCAAAATTTTCATCCGTACCGTATCTTTTACGAATCATTGTGCGGAAAACGTCTTCCAGCACTTTAATCATCGTCGGACGGTCGATATTTTTTTCTTTTGCAAAATCCGCAAACGATGAAATTAACTCTGCACTATTCATCTTTTCATAATTTTATTAATGTGAAAAGAAGCCAGCAAGTAGAATGGATGAGGGATAAGATTTACTCTAATTTCAACAATTCAACCGTTCGGCAACTCGACCACTATTTAAACGATATTTGTACTTTTGCTTGTTGTATATTCGAAAAAGGAATGGTGATTGCCTCTATTGGCTCTACTTTCTTACTTTTTGTTTTCTTTGGTTCTTCTTTGAAAGTTATGCCTTCGTCGCTTACTTCTTCTAAAGCCCCTATTTTTTCTATTTTGTCGTTCAATACTAATTTCAAATTACGACCAATATTTTTGACAAACTGACGCTTAAATGTAAGTGGGTGATCGATGCCCGGAGAAGATACTTCTAAATTATAGGCTCCAGCAATTAATTCATTGGTTTCTATAAAATGAGCCAACCTTCTACTAACAGATGCACATTCTTCTATTTTTATGCCTTCGTCGGTATCTAATAGAATCGTAATGTTCTGTCTAGTTTTACCTTCACTTACTTGAACATCTACAATGAATAACCTTCCTTCTTCAAGATAGGGTTCAAGCAGTTCGATTATTTTTTCTTTTGTCATTTCTTTTTTCACAGTTAAGTCAACTGTGCTACAATCTAGTAAACAAAAAAGAGGGACTATCGACCCCTCTTCCTTTAAATTCTCTGCAAAAGTAATAAAAATTGTCTTAGAAAACAAGTTTCATGATTGGTTTACAGTGTTTTTCACAATTAATTAAGGAAATTAAACTACAAATCTGCTCTAAAGCTAAATCCATGTTTTTCAAAAGCTAAACTTTCATAAAAAGCATGTGCTTCAGTCCGTTTTAAATTACTTGAAAGTACCAATTTATAACAGCCTGTTTCTTTGCTTTTTTCCATAGCGAATATCATCATGGTTTTGCCAATTCCTTTTCCTTGATAATTATCAGCAACCACAACATCCTCAACAACGGCTGAAGGAGTACCCAAGTGAGCCAAATTATCCATTATCAATAAAGCGAAGGTGCCAATAATTGTGCTTTCAGTTTCAGCTACATACACTTTGTAATTTGGATAAGTAGCCATTTTTGAGAAAAGTGTTTCAGCTTGTTCAAGCGAAAGTACTTCTCCTTTGTCGAGAACCTCGGCATATAGATTTAGGATCTGAGGTAAATCTTCTTTTATCGCTTGTCGAATTTGAATATTCATGGTTTTAAGAAAAAAAATAGTACTTTTGGACAAATTTTAACCTTGATTTTAGCATACAACTAAAATACTTAATTATTTTAAAATGAAGCTCATATTCATATTAAGAAGCTTCGTTCAGGAATAATTTATTTTAAACTAAAATCAACAATCAGAAATCAAAAAAATGTCATACGGTTTATTAAAAGGAAAAAGAGGAATTATTTCTGGAGCATTAGATTCCAACTCTATCGCTTGGAAAGTGGCTCAACGTGCTAAAGAAGAAGGCGCAATTATCACACTTACGAATGCTCCTTTAGCCATGAGAATGGGAGAAATCAACAAATTAGCTGAAGAATGCGAAGCTAAGATTATTCCAGCGGATGCTACTTCTGTAGAAGATTTGGAAAAACTTTACGAAGGTTCAATGGATGCTTTGGGTGGGAAAATTGATTTTGTATTGCATTCAATTGGTATGAGTACTAACATCCGTAAAAACCGTCCTTATGGCGATTTGAACTACGAATGGTTTATGAAATCTTTAGATGTTTCAGCTTTATCATTCCACAAAATGTTGCAAGTTGCTGATAAAATGGATGCTATTGCTGATAATGGTTCAGTAGTAGCTTTATCTTATATCGCTGCACAACGTTCTTTTCCTGATTATACTGATATGGCACAAGCAAAAGCGATGTTAGAATCGATAGCTCGTTCTTATGGTTATCATTATGGAAAGAAAAATGGAACAAGAGTAAACACTGTTTCGCAATCACCAACTAAAACCACCGCTGGTACAGGTATTTCAGGATTTAATGCTTTCTATGAATATGCCAACGAAATGTCGGCATTAGGAAATGCAACTGCGGATGAATGTGCTGATTATGTAATTACTTTATTCTCTGACTTGACGAAGAAAGTAACGATGCAAAACCTTTTCCATGATGGAGGTTTCAGTGCAGTAGGTATTTCAGAAGAAATTGTAGCAAGAATGGGTTAAAAAATATGGAGTTATGAGTGCAGAGTGTTGAATCGAAAAATTGTTTTAAAACATTCATTAGCCTAATTCCAATAAATATTTCTAAACAAAAATGACAACTTCAAAAGAGTTGTCATTTTTGTTTGGGCTTCTTGATAAATAACAAAAGCCTCTTCGAAGTGAATCCGAAGAGGCTTTTGAAAATATTTTAGGAGTACTATAAACTTAAAGTACCTCTACGAGCAGCATCTACTAAAGAAGCTTCTAAGCCTTTTTTGTTGATAGTACGGATAGCTTTTGCTGAAACTTTCAACTGTACCCATACACCTTCTGATTCTAAGAAAAATTTCTTAGTGTGTAAGTTTGGAAAAAATTTACGCTTAGTTTTATTGTTAGCGTGAGAAACGTTATTTCCAACTTGTGTTTTTCTTCCTGTTAATTGACAAACCTTCGCCATGATAAAATTCTTTTATTTGTTATGTAAAATCGCTTTTTGAGCGATGTAATAGACTTGATTACCAGTGTTTTCCGAAATGGAATGCAAAATTAGGAAATAATTATTAATCTAACAATTAATTACAGAAATAAAATTGATACTTTTCTGTTAATGTTATAAAAAAGCTTGCAAACCAAAATATTCATTAGGCTTTGTTTATTCAAGACATTCTTAATTTGTACTTTTGTCTAAAGCTAACCGCCAAGATTACATCATGCTGAAAAAAATTGCAACTTCTCTTTTGTGGCTAACGAGTCTTCCTTTGTGTATATATACTCTTTTTACCTATTTATTAGCTTATACTTTGGTGATTGACCATTGGTTTGTTGGTTTCATGATGATGAGTTTGCCAATAGTGATGATACTTTGTGCCATCATTGCTCTTATGTGGCTATTTATCAGACCTTCCCGAATGCTTCTTCCTCTTGTTGTTTTACTCATTGGTTATCCATTTATTAGAAGAACTTTTAGCTTTCATACTGCTAAGGAATCCGATAAAAGTTTGTCGGTATTAGATTATAATGTTTTTGGTTTTTACCATAATAGTTATCCATTTAATAAAGACAAAACGAAAGCATCTGTTACTTATGTTTCAGAAACCAATGCAGACATTAAATGTTTTCAGGAGTTTAGTAGTATGAGTAATGAAAAAGATTTCAGGGTTTTTGAAGCCATTACCAAAGAGAACCCCTACTATGTGATTAATAGTATTTATGGTACGCATAGAATATTTTCATTAGCGATTTTTTCAAAGTATCCCATCATTCACGAAGAAAAAAGTTTATTTGGACAAGAGCCTGGAAAAGATAATGGTAATGGCTATTTATTGGCTGATATAGCCATGGAAAAGGATACGATAAGAGTAATTAATTTACAACTCCAGTCGATGGGAATTAGAGTGAAAAGAGTTGTAGAGGAAGTAAAAGAGAAGTCGTATTCTCAGGCTAAGGATGAGACCAAATCTATTTTATCAAGTTTAAAAACAGGTTTTGTGAATCATGCAGAAGAAATAGAACAAATTGAAAGATTGATTGATGAAAGTCCTTTTCCAGTAATTGTTTGTGGTGATTTTAATGAAACGCCTTACGGAAATGCCTACGGACATATTCGTGATAGATTGAAAAATGCTTTTGAGGAAGCTGGAAATGGTTTTGGTTTTACACTTAATCGTAGTCCAAGATTTGTTAGAATTGATAACCAATTTTGCAGTGAATCAATAGAAGTATTAGATTTCCAAACGCATGACCATATTAAATCTTCAGATCATTACCCAGTATTTGCAAAATATAAAATACGCTGATTATTAAGTGTTTGATTGGTACTTTCCCATTTTATTTTGCTTGAAATCTCGTCTGGCTTCAACGATGTATTTTACTATTTCCCATGAATTACTGCCGTAGAAAAAACCTTTTTTTAGAAAAGACATTGCATTTCGATTGATTTTTTGCATCGTTTGTTTGTCAAAGCCTTTATACTTAGATTGTACATAAAGATTGTTACGATACATATAATAATATCTTAACGGAGAATGTAATTCTTTTTCTTTTTTAATTAAGTAGAGTGTTTTAATAGACGCTTTCTTTTCGGTTTGTCCTAATTCATGCTGAATGAAAACGTTGATTAATTGAATCATTTTAAAGCCTGCTTTTTGAACTCTCAAACAGTATTCAATATCAACAGCATCAATGAATAGCGCTTCATCAAATTTTCCTATTTGTTGATAGATATTAAGATTTAAAAGTGTTCCTGAAGTAATCATTCCATCAATTTCTTGATAGCTTGATTGTGCTAACGATTGTTTATTATTACGTGAGAATTGTGGACCAAATAATCCTACATTCTCTGGGTGTGGAAATTTGCTTACTCCATCCCAATAATATTGAATTGCATTTCCTTCAAATTTAGAATCTTGGTCCATCATCAATAACCAATCAAAGCCTTCATTAATTGCCATTTGCGCACTAGTATTCAATCTTTTGGCAATACCAGCATTGTGGTTATCATGTAAATAAGTGATATTGGGAATTTCCATCAAATTCTTTTTTAGAAATGTCCCTTCTTCAGTATTATCAAAGACATATACTTTATCAACAGCTTTAGCATACGTTTTGATATTGTCTAAAGTATTTTCAGTTGGATGATAAAGTATTACTACTGCCGCAATTTTCATGATTATAGAGGTTTATAGTTGGGCAATTAATTTTTTAATTAATAACTCAAACTGAGGTTGAAACGAAAATTCAAAGCCGTTGGCTCCTTCAGGAATTACATTTGGACATTTGTAATAACTTTCTAGCATTCTTGGTGTTTTTAAAGCTTCTGCGATAGCGTAAGGGAATGATTGATTCCCAATAAATAATTTTGCACCGGCAATGATACTTGCCATCTCCAAAAAATTGCTTACTCTGGCATACTCAAGGTTAGGTATAATCGCTTTCATCAACTTAAACTCTTCTGACAAACCCACAAAAACTAGATTGTTATATTTTTTTAGAACAGAATAGTCTATCATGGGTGAATTGTAACGAGTACTTCTTGCAATAACGATTTTATCGCTCATTGAAGTATTTTTTGGTACAACTAGCCAAGGTTTGCTTAAATCATAGCTTACTGCAAAGCAGTTAAAGTACCACCTGCTGATGTGTCCTTTTGTGTGATCAAATGTAAATTGCCTAAAAATGTCTAAATCGTAATCTATTGCTTGGTTCTTAAAGATGTCGATTTGTTGAAATTGGTTTTGTAAAGCTAAAAGTGGCTCTAACATCGCAACCGACTTTTCATTCAAACCAATATCTTTTAGCGGATGATTACCATCAACTTTTATTCTTTGACCGATATTTAAATGAAGATTTATCTTACCATTTTCAGCCAAAGCATACATCGCTGGAATAGCATAAATTATATCGCCAAGATGCCCACTGTGTTTAAAATCGACAAGGGCTTTAGGGGTATCTAAAAAGTTAATCGAAGGCAAATCATTTACCTTTAATTGGTATTTATAATTTTGATAAGCTTCTTTGTTCGTGTTTTTTAGATATAATTTTTCAAGAGAATTGAGTTTTTTAAAGAGCATATATTAATTAAGCAATTGAGAGAATAAGTTTCAAAGAGGATCAATGTATTAAAAATAGGTAACGAGAAATGTAGGGTAGTGAAACAAACATTTTTACTGAACCCCGTTTAGTTTTTGCTAAACGGGGTTCAATGCTTAAAATGATTTTGCAATGTTTGTAAACTCACGAGATTTCAACGATGCTCCACCGATTAATCCGCCATCTACATCTGCGCAAGCAAATAATTCTTGGGCATTTTTCTCATTACAACTTCCACCGTAAAGAATAGAAGTGTTATCTGCTGCTTCCTGACCGTATTTAGTTGCTAAATGTCCTCTTAAATAAGCGTGCATTTCTTGTGCTTGTTCAGAAGAAGCTGTTAAGCCAGTTCCGATTGCCCAGATTGGTTCGTAAGCGATTACCACTTTAGCGAAATCTTCTGGAGAAAGATGGAAAAGGCTGTCGGTCAATTGAGAAGCAACGAAAGCAAGAAAATCTCCACCTTGACGCATTTCTAATGATTCACCACAACAGAAAATTGGCGTTAAACCATTTTCAAGAACGATGTTTACTTTTTCTGCCAATTGTTCATTTGTTTCTTTGAAATACTCACGACGCTCTGAGTGTCCAAGAATTACATGAGTAACACCAATTGATTTCAACATTGAAGCTGAAATTTCACCAGTATATGCACCAGAAGCTTTGTTAGAACAATTTTGTGCAGCAATGCCAATATTTGGAGCTGTTTCTGTATATTTTTGAAGTGTCGATAAGTAAATCGCTGGTGGAGCAATAATTACTTGCACATCAGTATTTACTTCGTCTTTCACCATATTTACAACTTCAGATGCCAAAATCAAGGCTTCTTCGGCTGTTTTATTCATTTTCCAGTTTCCTGCTACAATTTGCTTTCTCATTGTTTTTTGGTTAATTATAAATTAGATATTTTGACAAAAGTACTTCTTATCACAATTCTAAAAAACAAAAAGCCATAAGTATCTTCATCTTAAAGGTGAATATTTTGAAAATTCTACAAGAAAGACAACATAAAAAACAGAAAGGTTGGATTTTGTTTTTACAAAATTGGAATCAATCATATCCCCACTTTCAATCACATAATATTCATGAATAAAATTTTATAAATATTTTCGGTATTTTTCTTTGAATAAACATTAATTTTTTAATGTAACTCTTTGGAAATAAGTAATATTATCCCGATATTTAAGATAAGAAAAACGACTCTTATCATGAAACTGGCTTGGCATAAAATATTATTGTTCAGTACTTTACCGCTGGCAGGGTATTGTCAAGACTCTACGAGTTATGCTGAACAAAATAATGGAGGTGTAAGGGTAAGCACTTATGTTCGAAGTGAAAGACCTAAAAAATTAAAATTCAAACCTGCCATTGAAGAAAACTTTGGTTTTCAGTTAGTAAAGAAAAGAAAAATCTCCGTCATTCCTTTTGAACTTCACGCCAATTTGGTGATTGTACCTATCAGAATTAATAACTCTGATACGCTAAGATTTATCCTTGATACGGGTGTGAGTTCTATTATTGTGACAGACTCAAAAGTGGCTGAAAAACAAGGAATGCTATACAGCAGAAATGTGAAAATAGCGGGCGTTGGTGTTGGAAATGACTTAGAAGCGGGCATTGTGATTGATAATACGATAAAAATGGGAGACGTAATTGGTTATCGCCAGAATATCGTAGTACTGAAAAATGATATTTTAAAACTTAGCGAATTTGTAGGAAAACCCATTCATGGAATTATTGGATATGACCTTTTCAATCGTTTTGCCGTAACAATTGATTTTTCGGTCAATCAAATCGTTTTAGAAAACCCCGAACATTATAAATACAAAACGTCTAAAGGACAACGTTTCCCGATAACAATTGAAGAAAATAAACCTTATTTGGATGCTGTAGAATTAGTAAATGGCGACCAAACAGTACCTATAAAAGTATTATTGGATACTGGTGCAGGACATGCCATTTCGATTGAAGTAAATAAGAAATTTAATATTCAATTGCCCCCTAAAGTTGTGAAAGCTCAATTAGGACGTGGCTTGAGTGGTATCATTAATGGAAATTTAGGACGATTGCCTAAAATAAAATTCGGAAAATACGAGCTAAATAATGTAGTCGCTTCATTTCCTGATAGCTCATCTTATCATTTAAAACCAACTAATTTTTCTGAACGTCAAGGAAATATTGGTTGTGAGTTTCTCAGAAGATTTAAAGTTACTTTCAATTATCGGGATAAATATGTGGTGTTAAAACCGATTAATAGAAGAATGAAAGAACCATTCGAACACAATATGAGTGGAATGGAATTATTGGCAAGTGGAAGTGATTATCATGAGTTTTTGATTGAAAGAATTATTGAAAATTCTCCAGCTCATTTGGCAGGTTTACAGCAAGGAGATAGAGTGATTTTTATCAATAATAAGTCTTATAAAGATATATCAATTACTGATATATATAAAATCTTTCAAAAAGGGGAAGGCAAGCCGATTAGTATGGTGGTGAAAAGGGGACAAGAAGTGATTTTTACAACGGTAAATTTGAAAAGACTGATATAAAAGTCGCTCACTGAATATCAATGAGCGACTAACACTTAAACCAAAACTAAATTTTTTATCTTTCGATGCGTCCATCCAATAACTCAATTACTCTGCTTCCATAAGTAGCATTTTTCTCTGAGTGAGTTACTTGAATAATGGTTACGCCTTCTTCGTTCAATGTTTTAAATAATTCCATTATTTCCTGTCCTTGTTTTGAATTCAGATTGCCTGTAGGTTCATCTGCCAAAATCAAATTGGGCTTTGTAATAATAGCACGAGCAATGCCCACCAATTGTTGTTGCCCACCCGAAAGCTGATTGGGAAATAGGTCTTTTTTACCAACAATATTGAATCTGTCCAGAATATCAGCGACCATCGATTTTCTTTCAGAAGAACCAATGCCATGATATAATAGTGGAGTTTCTATGTTTTCATACACCGTTAGTTCATCAATCAAATGATACGCTTGAAATACAAAACCAATGTGTTTTTTGTATAATTCTGCACGCTGTTTTTCTTTGATTTTCAGTACGTTTTCTCCCAAAAATGAATATTCGCCTTCATTGGGTTCGTCCATCATTCCTAAAACATGTAAAAGCGTAGATTTTCCAGAGCCCGAAGGTCCCATGATAGAAACAAATTCTCCCTGTTCAATAGTTAAACTTATATCACGCAAAACGAAAGCCCGATTTACGCCTGAATTATACCAACGGAAAATATTTTTGAGTTCTAGCATATTGTTGATTTTATAAAATGTCTTTTTCTATTAATAATCTTGAAAACGATGTTTCTACTCTGTTTTGAGGCTTTTAATCGGATTTTCTAAAGCTGTTTTAAAAGTTTGTAAGCAAACAAAAATGGCTATTATTAGGCTAAATCCTAAAGCAACAGTTAGAAAAGTTTGCCAATCTAATTGAATCCTATAAGCATAAGCCGTCAGCCAATGATTCATACTGATAATGCCAATTGGAAAAGAAATAGCGATGGCAATGGCTATCAAAACAATAAATTCTTTCAAAAACAGCATCACAATACTGATACTTGATGCTCCCAAAACTTTACGAATTCCTAATTCTTTTGTTCTTCTGGCAATACTCATTGAAACCATTCCTAAAATACCTAAGAGCACAATAATAATTGATAAAATGGTGGCTACTTGCGAAGCTTTTTTAAGCTGAATTTCAGATTGATAAAGCTTCTGAAGCGTATCGTCTATAAATGTATATTCAAAAGCTGAACCAGGCATTAAAGTTTTCCATTTTTGTTCTATACTTAACAAACTTTGAGCGATATTGTTAGGCTGAATTTTAAAAGATAAGTACCTGAAAAAAGTAAAATCTTTAACATTCATGAATACTAAAGGTGAAATCGCTTTGTGCATTGAAGCAATGTGAAAATCTTTAGTAACACCCACAATGGTAAAAGGTTGTGGATAATAATGAATCCGAATTTCTTTACCAATGGCTTCCGTAGGGTTTTTAAAGCCCAAAGTTTTTATGCCTGTTTCATTCAGTACGATTTTTCCCGCTTGAAAACCTTCCTGTTTTCGCTGAAAATATACTCCTGCAACCATTGGAATTTGATAAGCATCCGCATATTTTTCATCCGTCGTGATGGTCTGAACATATACTGCTTGGGTGGAATCTTGTCCCATTTTATAAAAAGCATTATTGTTTCCGCCATGACCTGCTGGAATATCATACGACAAACTTACTTGGCTTACTTCTTTTAGTTTTGCCATTTCGTCACGGATGCGTTCCATTTTATCAACTCCCACAGGCGACCAATCACGAGGAACACTTAGCGTAACGACAGCTTCTTTTTGATAACCCAAATCTTTATTGAAAAAATAATTTACTTGTTTCGATATAATAGATGCCCCGACGAAAACAAATAGAGCAATGGTGAATTGAGAAACAATTAATAATCTTCTGAAAAAAATGTTTTCTTTGATAGATTTCAATTTGCCTTTTAAAGAATCTATAGAAGGCAAATTTGATAAAATAAATGCAGGATAAATGCCAGACAATAAGCCAATCAAGACTGCAAATAGAACAGCAAAAAGATAAAAATAAGATGATACTGTTAACAAAGAAGGCATTTTCTTGTGAAGCATTTCGCCAAAAAATGGTTGAAAAACTTCGTAAAAGATTAAGGAAATCAATAAGCTAAAAAGTGAAATTAAGATTGATTCAGCTAAAAATTGACGGATTAGCTGTCCTTTTTCACTACCAAGCATTTTCCGAACACCGATTTCTTTTAACCTTGTCACTGAATTTCCGATAGACATATTGATAAAATTGACTATCGCCATCAGCAGTATAAACAACGACACAAAGAGTAAAGTAAAAATTGTCTTTTTTACAATGCCATTGTTTGCTTCCAGATAAACATTCTTCATGGGAACAAGATAAGCCTGAAGGTTTGCACTAATATTTTCAGGAGCATTCGCTTTGATGAGCTTGGACATTACCTGAGCAACACTTTCAGGTTTTACGCCATTTTTCAACTCAATATAGCCCACATTATAAGGATTGTTCCAAGCAAAATACTTTTCTATTCCCCAGAATTTACTGCTTTCAAAAGACATTAAAATTGGAATTCGAGTATCTGAAAGTAAGTTCATTACTGAATTGGTATTTACTTTCCCCAGTACTCCAGTAATCATAAAACTCTTTTTCTGACCACTATTAGATTCGATAGTCAAGCTTTTCCCAAAACAATCTAATTTTCCGAAATACTTAATGGCTTGTTCAGAAGAAATTACCATTGTATAAGGCTGGTTTAGCGCAGTTTTGCTATCTCCATACAGTAATTCAAAACCATACATATTCAACAAAGTAGCATCTCCAATTTGAATATCTTCTCTGAAAACTTTATCTCCATTTGAAATAGTGGAGGTATAACCTTCAAAACCATAATAGTTTTCTACCAAATTTGGATAGTTTTCCTTTAAGGTTTTTGCCAAAGGCGCAAGCGTTGTTATTTCTAAGCCAATATCAGGTTTCTTCCACTTGCTTTGAATCAAGTACTGATTTTCTACATTTTTTAAATCAGTGTTTACTTGTAATTCTCCCCAGATATAAGTGCCAATGAGTAAAGTAAAAGTAATGCCGACAGATAAACCCAAGATAGAAACGAAAGCGTAAAACTTCCGTTTCATCAAGTTTCTCCAAGCTATTTTAAAGTAAATTTGTATCATGATTTCTAAAATTTGTTAGTTTAAAGTGAAGATAACCAGGCAAAAAGAGATTCTGAATTAGCTTAACTTTTTTTAACATTTCAATAGAAATTACTCCGTTCTCAAACTCTTTACAGGATTGGCTAAAGCTGCTTTAATGGCTTGGAAACTTACCGTCAATAAAGTGATAACTAATGCTCCTAAGCCAGAAATTGCGAAAGTCCACCAAGAAATTTCTGTTCTGTAATCATAGCTTTGTAACCAATTGTTCATATAATAATATGCGATTGGTACTGCTGTTAAGAGAGAAATTAGTACGAGTAATACAAACTCTTTTGAGAGCAATGTCCATAGATTCAAAACGGTAGCACCTAATACTTTTCTGATGCCAATTTCTTTTGTTCGTTGTTCAGCTACAAAAGAGGCTAATCCAAACAAACCTAAACAAGAAATGAAAATAGCAAGTACTGCAAAGAATGAAGTCAGTTTCCCGATTCTTACTTCGTTAAGAAATTTTAGATTATACTCATCATCAACAAACCAATAATCAAATGGAGTATCAGGAGTGTATTTTTTTAATACAGTCTCAATTTGATCTAATGCTTTTGAGGAACTTACTTTAGGATTGATTTTTATATTAATGATATTTATCCACTTATAGTCTAACATAAAAACAGTTCGCAAAGCAGGTTGATACGGAGAATTCATGACCATATCTTTTACTACTCCAAGTATCTTATAGGGTTTTCCATCAATTTGCATGGTTTCGCCAACTACTTGTTTAATGCCCATAAATTTCACCGCTGCTTCGTTTAATACAACACCAGTAGAATCGGTTGAAAATGCTCTTGAGAAATCTCTACCTTCTTTAAATTGCCAACCTACAGTTTTTCCAAAATCGTGGGTTACTGCTACTGTTCCAAAATTGCCTTGAACACTTGGGTCTTTGCCCTTCCAATCATAACCATTATTAATTGCCCAAACGCCCGTGGTAGGACTTGAAGATTCAGACATTTCTGATACCGTTCCCGTCTTTATCAAGTCATTTCTGATGGCATTATAATGTTGTATTAGCTCCTGATTATTGACAAACATGGCTAATAATCCATCTCTGTTATATCCTATTGGGCGGTTTTTAGCAAATTGAATTTGGTTATAGACGATAATCGTTCCAATGATTAATGTAATAGAAACGGTAAACTGTAAGACCACTAACACCTTTCGTGGCATAGATGCAAAATGTCCAATTCTGAAAGTACCTTTTAGTACTTTAACAGGTTGAAAAGAAGATAAATATAAGGCTGGATAACTTCCAGCTACAAAACCAGTAACTAAACTAAAGCCTAAACCCAAAAGCCAAAAAAGCGGGTTTGTGAATAGAATGCTTATTTTTTTATCAGCAATTTCATTGAAAGCAGGCAAACTGAGTTCTACAAGGAGTAAGGATAAAATAAAAGCTATCATTACTACCAAGAAAGATTCAGTAAGGAATTGGGTTATTAATTGTCCACGCATAGAACCAATCGCTTTTCTGACACCTACTTCTTTCGCACGTTTTTCTGAACGAGCCGTACTTAGGTTCATAAAATTGATACAAGCTAAGAGCAATACAGCAATGCCAATGATACCAAATAACCAAACAAATTCAATTTGTCCTCCTGTATTGACACCATTTTTAAATTCAGAATATAGATGCCATTTCTTCATAGGATGAAGAAATACTTCGGGTTTAAAAGCAGCATTAGCTTTATCTACTTTATTGAGTTTAACATCTTTTATTTTTGCAGAAACCTTATCTACATCAGCATTATCAGCCAATTGTGCATAAGTTTGAAAAGCATTGCTTCGCCAAGGATTAGAGAGTTTTTCATCCCAATTTTCATTTTTAATGTAAAGGTCCCAAGGAGCAATGAATGCTAAATCATGGAAATCAGAATTATGAGGAATATCCTCATAAACTCCAGTTACCTTTAAATCAAATTTATTATCAATTCTAAAAGATTTGAATAAAGGATTTTCATTACCAAAAAATGCTTTGGCGGTTGATTCATTAATTAATACTGATGATGGATCTTTCAATCCATTATTTGTTCCTTTAAGCATTTTTAAGCTTAGCATTTCTGGGGCTTCAGCTTCAATGTATTCGCCTCGTATAGAAAGTTTTTTATCACCAAACTTCAAGATATGCTTTCCTCTTCCAGAAGACATGAGTACGAATTTGAAATCACTTCCATATTTTTCACGAATTTCAGCTCCGAGTAAATAAGGATTAGATGTCTGAGTACCCACTTCACCATTAAAGGTTTGGTGTTGCATTACCTGTGCAATTCTATCATAGTTTTTATGATATTTATTGAACGATAATTCATCATGAATCCACAAACCAATCAACATTGCTACTGCCATGCCAACGGCTAATCCACCAATATTTATAAAAGAGTAAACCTTGTTTTTGACAAGATTACGAAAGGCTATTTTGAGGTAATTTCGTAACATAATGACATGACTTTAGGATTGATGACTAAATGACTAAAGGATTTTAGATTTGGAGTTTTGGCAAAAAATGCTTCTTTCTTCGCACTCAAAACTGCCAACTCAAATTACTCTGTCCTCAAACTCTTTACAGGGTTTGCCAGTGCCGCTTTTATCGCCTGAAAACTTACTGTTAATAATGTAACGGTTAATGCACCCAAGCTAGCCAGTACAAAAATCCACCAAGAAATATCTGTTCGGTATTCATACTTCTGTAGCCAATCGTGCATAAAGTAATAAGCAAGTGGCGTAGCCGTAAGCAGAGAAATAATCACCAAAACCAGAAAATCTTTTGACAATAAAGACCATAAATTCAAAATGGTAGCACCTAATACTTTTCTGATGCCAATTTCTTTGGTTCGTTGTTCTGCTACGAAAGAAGCTAATCCGAACAAACCTAAACATGAAATAAAAATAGCAAGTGCAGCAAAAAATAAAGCTAATGTTCCAATGCGCTCTTCCGTTTTAAATTTTCTTGCAAATTCATCATCTGCAAATTTATAGTCAAAAGGAGCGGAGGGAATGTACTTTTTGAAGGTCGCTTCTATCTTTGAAATAGACTCGCTCGTACTTTTATTAGGGTTCAACTTTAGGTTTATCCAATTTACATTGTGCGAACTCAAGAAGTAAAAAGATTGCTTTACGGGTTTGTATGGCGATTGCATTAGCATATCTTTAATTACACCAATAATGGTGAAATTTTGTGCATCTTTACCCGTTCCTGATGTAACAGTTTTTCCGACAGGGTTTTTAATACCCATAAACTTCACGGCAGCTTCATTAATAACTAAGCCTGACGAATCGGTAGAAAAGTCTCTTGAGAAATCTCTTCCTTCTTTAAACTGCCAGCCTACTGTTTTTCCAAATTCATGGGTAACAAAGATGTGTGCAAAGTCAGTATCTAAATTGGGGTCTTTGCCTTCCCATGAAAAACCACCTGAGTTCGACCATACGTCAGTGATTGGACTTGAAGATTCTGATAGCTCTACGATTGCACCAGTATTCTTAAGTTCGTTGCGGAGTAAATCAAATTTTCCATAAAACTCAGGTGTTTTCATCATTATCATCATCAGTCCATCTCTATTGTAGCCAATAGGCCTGTTTTTAGAAAACTGTACTTGTTTGTAAATGATAATTGTTCCGATAATTAAAGCAACTGAAACGGTGAATTGAAAAACTACCAACACTTTGCGTGGAAGCGAAGAAAATCTACCAACTTTAAAAGTACCTTTTAGTACTTTCACAGGTTGAAAAGAAGATAAATATAAAGCTGGATAACTTCCAGCGATTAAACCAGTCAATAAACTAAAGCCTAAAGAAAGTAACCAGAACAAAGGATTTGTCCATAAAATCGTCATTTTTTTATCGGCTACTTCATTGAAAAAAGGCAAAGTGATTTCTACTAAAATAATTGAAAATACAAAAGCGAAAGCAACAACTAATAAAGATTCACTCAAGAATTGAATGATTAATTGACTACGAGCCGAGCCAATTGCTTTTCTAACACCTACTTCTTTCGCACGTTTTTCAGAGCGAGCAGTGCTTAAATTCATAAAATTGATACAAGCCAAAAGCAATACAAAAATGCCTACAATGCCAAATAACCAAACGTATTCTATTAATCCTCCTGTATTTACGCCGTCTTTCCAGTTAGATTTTAAATGCCAATCTGCCATTGGTTGCAAGAAAATTCGGGCATCGAAACGTCTTTCTTCCTTAGGTAAATTATTGAATTTTGAACGAAGTATTCTTTTGTTAACTGTTTCAAAATCTACATTATCAGCAATTTGGGCGTAAAGCTGAAAGGAATTATTATCCCATTGATTGTTATCTCTTGCTCTTTTTATCCAATCTTCCGAAGAAACATATAAATCCCAAGGTGCTATAAATTTTAAATCCTTGAAATTCGTATTAAAAGGTAAATCTTCATAAACGCCCGTTACTTTTACAGAGAGTTTATTATCAATTTTTAGTGTTTGGTTGATAGGGTCAGCATCTGCAAAAAAGGCTTTTGCTGTCGATTCTGAAAGTAAAATAGAATTTGGGTTTTTTAAACCTTCGTTTGTTCCTTTCAGCATTGTTAAAGACAACATTTTTGGGGCATCTACATCAAAATATATTCCAGGAGTAGATAATTTTTTATCACCAATAGATAATATATGTTCGCCTTCCCACGAAGCCATCGCTATATATTTGAAGTTGTTCCCATATTTATTCTTTAGCTCAGCACCAATCGGAAAAGGCATCGCTTGTCCAGTAAAAACTGTCCCGTTTTCTGTTTGGTGTTGCATCGCCAAACCAATTTTATCATAGGTTTGATGATAAGTATTATAAGTTAGCTCATCATGAATCCATAGCCCAATAAGCATCGCCACTGCCATTCCAACAGCCAATCCACCAATATTAATAAAAGAGTAAACCTTGTTTCTTACAAGATTTCTAAATGCTATTTTGAAGTAATTACTGAGCATATTTTATGAGGTTAAACAGAATTAGCTAATGATAACAAACTTATTCCAAAAACAAAACCAGAAAGTTAATTAATTGATAATTAAATACTTGTGTTTTGTTAAAATAAAAAAAGTGTCCGTTTTCGGACACTTTTTGTACGATTTTGAACACGTAGAGACGTTGCATTGCAACGTCTCTACAATAGTTATTCTGTCCTTAAACTCTTTACAGGATTTGCCAAAGCTGATTTTAAGGCTTGATAGCTTATCGTCAAGATGGTGATAAGTACCAAAATCACCAATACTAAGGCAAACATCCAACCGTCAATAGCTATACGATATGGGTAACTTTCTAAGAATTTATTCGCCGACCACCAAGCTAATGGAAATGCAAAAACTACCGAAGCCAAGACTAATTTTAAGAAGTCTTTCGTCAACATCGACACGATGGCTAAAGCATTGGCTCCTAATACTTTTCTGATACCAATTTCTTTAGTACGTTTCTCGGCTGAAAGTGTCGCTAAACCAAAAAGACCGATACAAGAAATGAAAATGATAAGGATAGCTGAGAAACTGATAATCTGTTTCCATTTCGCTTCTTTTTCATATTGTTTTTGATTACTCTGGTCTTTAAAATCGTAAATATAAGGTTGAGTTGGGCGTAAATTTTTGAATGTTTTTTCAATGAATTTTAAACTGTTGGGCGTATTGGTTGGCTTAATTTTAATGCTTAATTGTGCAAAAGTTCCCATGTCTGGATGACAAGTGAATAATTGCGGTTTGATGGTTTCGTACAAAGAATTATAATGATAGTCTTTCACGACGCCCACTACTTGAAATTTTCTATTGCGGGAAAAGAAATCAACTGTTTGTCCGATTGGGTTTTTCCAACCTGCTTCTTTCACAAATGCTTCATTTACTAAAATAGATTGAGAAGAATCAGAAGGGAAATCTTTAGAAAAATTTCTACCTTGGACCATTGGAATTTTTAAAGTGGAAAGATAATCTTCATCCACAATATCAATGGCAAAAATAATTTCTTTTTTACCATTTACATTGGCAAGTGTATTCCAAGTTCCACCTTGTCGTGGAGCTACGTTTTCAATTGTTGGATTTTTTAAAAGTTCTTGTTTAAAGGTATTTGTTTCGGTACGATTCATTCTTCCCGTAGCAATTTCTACGATGTTTTTATCATTATAACCCAAATCTTGTTTAACCATAAAGTCAAATTGAGCATATAAAATCAACGTTGCCATCATCATAAATGCTGCCAATGAAAACTGGAAAACGACTAAACTTTTCTGTAAGAAACTACCTTTTGATAATTTAAATCGACCATAAAGAGTATCAACAGGGCTAAAACTGGAAAGTATCAAAGCTGGATAAATTCCTGCCAGAAAACCTGTTAACAGAAAGAGTAAAAAGTATGAAGTAATTAGTTGGGCATCAAAAAGATATTTTAATGAAAGGGCTTTGTTGGCTAAAGTATTAAAGATAGGCAAAGTCAATTCTACAAGAACTATGGCTAATAAAAAAGCAATAAGACTCAGTACAAAAGATTCGCCCATAAACTGAAAAATCAACTGTTTTCGGTCGCCACCAACTACTTTTCTGATACCAATTTCTTTACTTCTTTTGACAGAACGAGCGACAGTGAGATTGACGAAATTGATACAAGCAATCAATAATAAGAACACTGCGAGACCGATTAATACATAAGAGTACATTGGATTACTTTCGTCTTTTAAACCATTGGCCGCTCTAAAGTCTGTTGAAAGATGAACCTCTAAAAAGGGTTGTAAACCATATTGAATAGTGTTTTGAAAATTCCATTTTTCTTTGGCTTCAATCAATTGCCCTTTTGCTTCACGAGCATAAATATTGGCAAATTTTGCCTCCAAAGCTTTTGGATTTGCCAAAGGTTTTAAGGTTACGAAAGTATTCAGGTAAAAATTAATCCATTGGTCATCATGGTTTTTTTCACGATGAAATGGCATTAATAAATCTATTTTGATGGATGAATTTTGCGGGGATTTCTTAGTCACACCCGCAACTGTAAAAGGCTGAAAAGTATCATCATAATTGATTGCCAAAGTTTTCCCCAAAGCCGATTCTTCCCCAAAGTATTTCTCGGCAACTTCTTCAGAAATCACGACTGATTGAGGGTCTTTCAAAGCTGTTTTGGGAGACCCTTCTATAAAATCAAAAGTAAAAATTGAGAAGAAAGAACTATCAACTTTCAAGGCATCTTGTACCAAAATATCATTTCCCTTTTTGATATTATAAGATTCGCCTTGCAGACGAACGTAATTTTCAATTTCGGGTAATTGTGCTTTAAAAGCTGGCCCTGGCATCATGCCCGTGATGCCAAATTTCTGTACTTTTCCGTCGGGAGCTGTTTCTGTAGAAGTAATTCTATAAATCTGATTGACGTTTTTATGGAAACGATCATAACTGATTTCGTCTTTTGTATAAAGTACAATCAACATACAACAAGCCAAACCAATACTTAGTCCAGCGATATTAATCAACGAAAACACCTTATTGCGTTGGAGATTTCGGATGGCGATTTTGAAGTAGTTTTGTAGCATGGTTTTAAAGATTTATTCGTTACGAAGGCTTTTGATTGGGTTCGCCACCGCCGATTTAACAGCTTGATAACTTACCGTAACAAAAGCTAAAACAATACTTGTAAGGCTTGCTAATAGAAAAATTTCTGAAGTAAGTGAGATTCTGAAAACGAAATCTTGTAACCATTTTTGCATTGCCCACCAAGCCAATGGAATAGCAATCAAATTGGCTAAAATCACCAATCCTAAAAAGTCTTTTGAAAGTAAGAAAACAATGTTTTTTACACTTGCTCCTAATACTTTTCGGATGCCAATTTCTTTGTCTTTTTGTTCTGCCAAGAAAGTAATTAAGCCAAATAAACCCAAACAAGCGATGAGAATGGCGATACTCGTAAAGCTGAAAAACATTTTAGACATTCTGATTTCGTCACTGAAAGTTTTCTGAAAAGCTTCGTCTAAAAAGTAAAACTCAAAAGGCTTTTCGCTTGGATATTTTTCATACAATTGTTGTACCTGTGCTACTTTGGCTTGTACATCTACTTTTGAATCTAAACGTAAATAAATACTTCCATACAAAGTTTCGGTAGCCTTTGGTGCAGAGATGGAAATCATCAAAGGTTCAATTTTCGACTTTACGCCTGTAAAATGGAAATCTTTCATAATGCCGCCTACAATACTTGGTTTGCTTCCAAATAAAAACACCGATTTCCCTACGGGATTTTTGCCCAATTCCAGTTGTTCTGCTGCTATTTCGTTGAGATATATTTTTGAATCAAGATTTTTGCTGTCAATGGGCGGATTTTTCCATTTTAAATCAACTGTTTTGAAGAAATTTTCGTCTGAATCAATTGAAAATAATGTCACTTCTTTTTTAGAAACCAGCGATTTGGTAAACCATGAATTCACACCTTTGTAAAGTGGCGTAGAAACGTGAGATACATTTTTAATCCCTGCAATTTGTTTTAAATCATTTTTAAGCGTAGCGATTTTTGAAGCAGGACTTTCTTCAATTGGAATGACCAAAACTTGGTCTTTGGTCAAGCCCAAATCCATATTTCGCATAAAATCCAGTTGTTTTTGCACAACCATTGTACAGATTATCAAGACTACAGAAACAGAAAACTGGAAAATCAAAAAGCCTTTGCGGATAACTGCACCATTTTGTTGGCTTGAAAACTTGCCTTTTAGTACTTCTATCGGATTGAATTTTGATAAAAAAAGAGAAGTATAACTGCCTGATAATAAAATGCTCAGGAAGAAAATTGAAGTGATTATACCAATGAAAATCGGACTCTGCATAAAAACAGTATCGACTTGCAAGCCCAAAATGTCATAAAAAGGCTGACGAAGTAATTCTAACAGCAAGAAAGCCAGTACAAAAGAGAAGAAACAATACACAAAGGCTTCGATATAAAACTGCTTTACCAAACCAAGTCTTTCAGCACCTACTACTTTTCTTACACCTACTTCTTTGGCTCTAATCGTAGCTCGTGCCGTTGTCAAACTCATATAATTGAAAAGCGCCAAAATAAGTATCAAGATGGCTACACCTGAAAAAATGTAAGCAAACTTTGTATTTTGGTGGCCTGAAAAACTACTTCCATTATGAATTTTATCAAATTGTTCTAATGAATATTTTGAAGTTTCATCAAAAAAACCTGTTAGTTTACCTACTTGGGCAATCGATTTTTCTACTTTAGCAACAGAAGCTTGTTGATTGAGTAAAATGAAAGTTTCGAAAGATCCAGCTTTTTCCCAAATGTACTGACGTTCTTCATCCAATTTTGGATAAGTAGCCATTGAAGTAATTACTTCAAACTGAAATGTTGAATTGGAAGGCATTTGTGCAAAAACACCTGTAACGATAAAAGGCTTTTTGCCTTCTAAAAGCAAGGTTTTACCAACAGGATTTTCGTTGCCAAAGTATTTTTTCGCTACTTTTTCAGAAAGTACTAAACTAAAAGGATTTTTCAGGGCAGTATTGAAATTCCCGTCTAAAGTTTTGAATGAAAAAATATTAAAAAAAGCAGGGTCTGCAAATGCGAGTTTTTCTTCTTTAAATTTAATTTCTGGATGACTACCGTTCTTGAAAGTAGGATTATCTATCTTACTAATGCGTACAAAATCTTTAATTTCAGGATTATGCTGTTTCAGCATTTCACCCAATTTAGCGTTCATTGCCGTTGTCTGAACAGTTTGTTCTCCGTATTTTGTAATAGATAAAATTCTATAAATTCTATCAGCTTTTTGATGGAATTGGTCGTAGCTAAATTCGTGAGAGACAAACAAAAAAATGAGCATAGCTGCGGCAAGTCCAGTAGCCAATCCGCCAATATTCAAGGCAGAATATAGTTTGTTTCTCCACAAATTCCTGATGGCGATTTTTAGATAATTTTGTAGCATGGTTTTATGATTTTAGGACTAAATGACTAAAAGATTTTAGGATTTTTGATTTTCGTAAAAAATACTCCTCACTCCGCATTCAAAACTCCCCACTCAAAATCATTCCGTTCGTAAACTTGTCACAGGATTGGCTAATGCCGCTTTGATGGCTTGATAACTTATCGTCAGCAAAGCAATAAAAAGTGCTAAAATGCCAGCCAAAACAAAAATCCAAGCACTGATTTCGATGCGATAAGCGAAGTCTTGTAGCCATTTGTTCATCAGCCAATAACCCAATGGAAAGGCAAAACAGCAAGCCACTAAAACCAATTTTAAAAACTCTTTAGAAAGTAAAGTAACAATTTGACTCACGGAAGCTCCCAATACTTTGCGAACACCAATTTCTTTGGTGCGTTGTTCAGCCGTAAAAGTTGCCAAACCGAATAACCCCAAACAAGCTACAAAAATGGTAAGTCCAGAAAAGATGCTTAGAATCACACTAATTTTCTGTTCGCTTTGGTAAGTTTTTTCAAACAATTCATCCATAAAAGCGTAAGAAAAAGGCTCTTCTACACTAAACTTTTGCCATTGATTTTTCAGTGATGATAACAATCCTTCTACATCTTTACCTTTTACTTTGATGGTTAAACCATAGGTTTTTTCAGAAACCATCAACAAAGGCGTGATACTTTCGTGGAGAGATTTAAAGTGAAAGTCCTTCACAATACCGATGATTCTATAAGTAACTTTTAAGCCATCATTGGTTTTAAAACGAGTGATGGTATGTCCAACTGCATTTTTCCAACCAAAAGCTTTTGCCGCAGTTTCGTTGATAATCATTGCGGTAGAATCGGTAGCGAAATCTTTGGAGAAGTTTCTTCCAGCAATTACTTTCATACCCATTGTTGGAATATATTGGTCGTCGATTTTGTATTCCAATGTGCGCATAACTTGCGATTCATCGCTGTCTGGATAGCCCATCGAATTATTAGAATCGCTCGGGCCAGCAGGTAAATAACCCGCACTGGTTACGCTCAATACTCTTGGGTCTTGCAAAATTTGCTGACGAAATACTTCTTCATTTTTGCCCAGAGACCAAGTATTTCGCATGATTAATAATTGGTCTTTGGCATAGCCCAAATCTTTGCTTTGGATAAACTTGATTTGTTGATACACCACCGTAGTCCCGATGATTAAAGCAATAGAAATGAAGAATTGAAAAACTACTAAACCACTTCGCAGACTAATACTTTTTCCTGCCAATTTGAATTTGCCTTTCAATACTTCAACAGGATTGAACGATGAGAGAAAAAAGGCTGGATAACTGCCAGCTAAAACACCAACTAACAAACCAAAAAGTAGAAAAGCAATGAGTAGGAGAGGGTTCTTGAGGAAATCTAATTGTAAATCTTTTTCGGCTAAATCGTTAAAAATAGGTAAAGCCAACTGTACCAACATCAAAGAAAGTACAAGTGCAACGATGCTTAAAAGTACTGATTCAAATAAAAACTGGGTAATCAAATCTTGTTTTACAGAACCCAATACTTTACGAACGCCCACTTCTTTGGCACGTTTGGAAGCTCCAGCCGTAGAAAGATTCATAAAATTGATGCAAGCGATGAGCAACATAAACACCGCAATTGCCCCGAAAATATAGACATACTGAATATTGCCACTGGCTTCTATGCTACCAGTATAACCAGCGTCTAAGTGAATACTGGTTAATGGTTGAAGGAAAAGCCCAAGTTGGTTACCTTTTTGTAAAAACTGCGAAATACTCATGCCCATCGCTGTTTGAATTTGCGGCCCCATGTATTTTTTAATGACTTGAGGTAGCTTCGCTTCTAAAATTTTGTAGTCATAACCTTCTGGCAAAACCAAATAAGTAAAATAGCCAGACGACATCCAAGAAGGTTCTTTGGCATCTTTTACACCTGCCATCGAACCAAAAATATCAAAATGGAAATGTGAATTATGGGGTACTTTATCGATAAGTCCCGTCACTTTATAATTTTCATTCCAACTTTTGATAAATAATACTTTACCGATTGGGTTTTCATCACCAAAGTATTTTTTAGCGAATTCTTGTGTGATAACGGCTGTATTTGGTTCACGCAAAGCCGTTTTAGCATCGCCTTTTAATAATGGCAAAGTAAAAACATCAAAGAAATTAGTATCGACAGAAGCGAAAGAATGTTCTTTGAATTTCTTGTTTTGATAGACAATTTCGGGCGAACCGCTAGTGCGTAAACGAGTAGCGTCTAATACTTCAGGATAATCGTTTTTCAGCACTTGTGCCGTTGGGGGCATCACGTTTGCTTCATTGATTTTCCCGTCGTTGATAGACGCTTTGAAAACTACTCTAAAAATTCTATCTGCTTTTTCATTGAATCTATCATAACTTAATTCATCATATACAAAAAGCATAATAATCAAACAAGTAGCGATTCCTAAAGCTAAACCAACGATGTTAATTGCCGAGAACACCTTGTTTCTGAGCAAATTACGAATGGCGATTTTTAAATAATTTTGTATCATGAATTTTCTTTTTGAGTATATTTGAATAAACAAAAACGATTATGGAATTATTAGTCGAAAACATAGCAGACACTCAGCTTTCAGATTACGAAATAGAAAGAAATAAACCTATGCCTACACTTTTACATGGTGCAATTCAAGCCAATTTGATTTTTGAAATCAAATTCAACTACAGAGATAGATTTAGAGTTGTCAGTGAAGTTTCCTTAGCTACCACTCCAAACTCATTTACTCCAGATGTGGTATTATATCCTTTTGAAAATTTAGACTTCCAAAACGATCCTTCTCGTCGCCAAGATGCCCCTTTGTTGTCTATTGAAATCCAATCAGCATCGCAAAGTAGTAAAGACATGACGACAAAGCTGGAGCCTTACTTTAATTTTGGTATCAAATCTTGCTGGATTGTTGTACCAGATTTCCAAGGCGTTTTTGTTTATGATAGTCCAAACCATTACGATTTTTTTCATGAAGACGAAATCGTAAAAGATACAATAATGAATATTGAAATACCTATTGCAAAAATATTTGCTTGATTCTTGTCAATATTCAGTACCATTATTTTTAAGATTTAAGAATTGGTCTATCATTCATATCACTCCTCACTCGTAACTCCAGATTCCAAACTCAAATTATTCCGTTCTCAAACTCTTTACAGGATTTGCCGAAGCGGCTTTAATGGCTTGGTAACTCACGGTTAATAAAGTAATCAGTAATGCTCCCAAACCTGACGCTACAAAAATCCACCAAGAAATATCAGAACGATACTCGTATTTTTTCAACCAACTGTTCATAAAAAAGTACGCAATTGGCGTAGCGAGTAAAAAGGAAAGCATTACTAAAAAGACAAAATCTTTTGATAATAATTGCCATAAATTCAAGACTGTTGCTCCTAATACTTTTCTGATTCCAATTTCTTTGGTGCGCTGTTCTGCTACAAAAGAGGCTAAGCCAAACAAACCTAAACATGAAATAAATATGGCAAGTACGGCGAAGGTGCTGGCTAATTTACTTATTTGGACTTCATCCCCGAATTTTTTGGCATACTCCTCATCTACAAAATTGTAGTCAAATGGTTGAGAGGGATTATACTTATCAAAGACAGTTTTTATTTTACTCAAAGCCATACTTGCACTCATTTCAGGGTTGATTTTAGCAAGAATATAAGCGACATCCTCTTTGTTGAAATTATATATTGTAGGCTTTACTTGTTCATAAGGCGATTGCATAATTACATTTTTCACCACGCCAATTACTGTAAAAGGTTGCTTGAACCAAGTAATTGTTTTGCCAATAGGGTTTTTCAAACCCATTAATTTTACGGCTGATTCATTCAAAATGACTGATGATGAGTCTGTTGCAAAAGCCTTAGAGAAGTCTCGTCCTTCTTTCATTTGCCAGCCTATCGTTTTGCCATAATCGTAAGAAGTACCAACAATTGGAATTTCTGCTAATTGATTGGGGTCTTTCCCTGGCCATTCAAATGCGCTACTACTTGACCAACTTTCTGTGGTTGGCCCAGACGTTTCGCAAATACTAACAATTGCTCCTGTTTTATATAGCTCATCTTTTACCACATCGAAGTGCTTGTGAATTTCATTAATGGCTTGTGGCAATGAGACTAATCCGTTGGTTTCATAACCAATAGGACGATTTTTAGCATATTGTATTTGTCGAAAAATGACGATTGTGCCAATTATTAAAGTAATTGAAACTGTAAATTGCATTACTACTAAAGCTTTGCGTGGAATTGAAGCAAAACGACCAATGCTAAAAGTGCCTTTCAATACTTTTACTGGTTGAAAAGACGAAAGATAAAGTGCTGGATAAGTTCCTGCCATCAGTCCAGTAAATACGCTAAAGCTTATTCCTGCCAGCCAAAATAGTGGATTTGACCATAAAATGATGATGTTTTTGTTAGCCAGCTCGTTGAAAAATGGTAAGCATAACTGAACCAAACACAGCGAAAATATAAATGCAATAGTAACCACTAAAAAGGACTCACTATAAAACTGCGAAATCAACTGACCATGAGCAGAACCAATTGCTTTACGAACGCCAACTTCTTTTGCCCTTTTTGCACTTCGAGCGGTACTTAAATTCATAAAATTGATACACGCTAAAAGCAAAACGAATGCTCCAATGATACTGAAAAACCAAATATATTGAATACGACCACCAACATTAAAGCCATCTTTAAAGTTTGAATACAGATGCCAATTAGCCATCGGCTGTAGAAATAGCGTAGGCTTCATTTTGGCTAATTCAGAATTAACCTTTTTTAATTTTACATCTTTTATTTTTAATGAAACTTTATCAAAATCAGCATTATCAGCTACTTGAGTATAAATCTGAAAAGCATTTGCTCGCCAGGGGTCGGCTATAGTTCTAACCCATCCGTATCTATTGTAAAATAATTTAAAAGGAGCAATGAATGTTACTGTATTGAAAGTAGAATTCCTCGGGAAATCTTCATAAACACCCGTAACTTTTACATTATATTGGTTGTCCATTTTAATGACTTTATCTAATGGATCTGTTTTTCCAAAAAGTGCAATTGCTACTGATTCTGACAAAATGATAGAAGACGGATCTTTTAAGCAATCAGCACTTCCTTTTAACATTTTTACATCAAAGACTTCTATTCCTTGTGGTTCAAAGTATGAACCTACTTTTAAAAACTTGTTATCTCCATAACTCAATACATTCCATACATCGTCCATTGACAACACTACATGCTTGAAATCACTTCCATAGTTTTTGCGGAGTTCCTCTGCTAAAGGATAAGGTACACTCTCTCTGGTTTGAATATCCCCATTATTGGTTATGTGTTGCATAACCTTAGCAATTCGGTTGTAGTTTTTGTGATATTTATTAAAACTTAGTTCATCCCAAACCCAAAGTCCAATCAACATAGTTACTGCCATCCCAACGGCAAGTCCACCGATGTTAATGAAAGAATAAACCTTGTTTCTAAATAAGGTTCTCAATGCGATTTTTAAATAATTTTGTATCATTTTTTGGGACTTTAGGATTGATGACTAAAAGACATTGGGATTTTGGATTTCAGATTTAGGATTTTGGTAAAAAATCACTCCTCATTCAGTACTCAAAATTCCCTACTCAACTCATTCCGTTCTCAAACTCTTTACAGGATTTGCCGAAGCGGCTTTTATGGCTTGGTAACTCACGGTTAATAAAGTAATCAGTAATGCTCCCAAACCTGACGCTACAAAAATCCACCAAGAAATATCAGAACGATATTCGTATTTTTTCAACCAGCTGTTCATAAAAAAGTAAGCAATTGGCGCAGCGAGTAAAAAAGAAAGCATCACTAAAAAGACAAAATCTTTAGAAAGTAATTGCCATAAATTCAATACTGTTGCCCCAAGTACTTTTCTTACGCCAATTTCTTTGGTGCGTTGTTCTGCCGTGAATGAAGCCAAACCAAATATGCCAAGACAGCTAATGAAAATGGCAAGTATTGCAAAGAAGGTCGCCAGTTTTCCAACTCGTTCTTCGTTTCCGAATTTCTTCGCATATTCCTCATCTACAAAAGTGTATTCAAACGGAGCTGCTGGATTATACTTTCTGAAAACTATTTCTATTTTACTTAATGCTTCTCTTGAGCTTATTTTAGGATTTATTTTAATGATAAGAACATTTTCTTGGTCACTTGAAATATGAAATAATGAAGGTCTCACTGGCTGGTAAGGCGATTGTACAACCATGTCTTTAATTACTCCCACAATTTTGAATGGTTTACCATTCCATTTAAGGGTCTTTCCAACTGGATTTTTTAACCCTATGAATTTTAGGGCAGCTTGGTTCACTACGAAGGCTAATGAATCAGTAGCATGGTCTCTTGAAAAATCTCGTCCATCGACAAATTGCCAACCTACGGTTTTACCATATTCATAAGTAACGCCATTGTTCGGGAAATCAATGGCTAAATTTGGGTCTTTCCCTTCCCAATCGAAACCGCCATTGGTATTCCAAACTTCAGTAGTTGGGCTTCCAGATTCGGTCATTTCTGAAATTACTCCAGTACTTTTTAATTCACCACGGATAGCCTCAAAGTGATTATGAACATCAGGAGTTGCCATATTCATGGTGATTAAACCATCACGATTATAACCAATTGGGCGGTTTTTGGCATGTTGAATTTGGCGGAAAACTACAATCGTTCCGATAATTAAAGTAACTGAAACTGTAAACTGAATAACAACTAATACTTTACGAGGAATAGCCGCATAACGACCCACTTTGAAAGTACCTTTTAATACTTTGACAGGCTGGAAAGATGATAAATATAAGGCTGGATAACTTCCCGCAATTAAACCTGTTAGTAAGCTAAAGCTAAGACCCAAAAGCCAAAAGAAAGGGTTTGTCCATAGAATGACCATTTTTTTATCAGCTACTTCATTGAAAGAAGGCAAAATAAGCTGAACTAAAAGAATTGATAATACAAATGCAAACACTACAACCAATAAGGATTCACTTAGAAATTGAATAATTAATTGGCTACGAGCAGAACCAATGGCTTTACGCACACCTACTTCTTTAGCTCGTTTTTCCGAACGAGCGGTACTTAAATTCATGAAATTGATACAAGCTAATAGCAAAACGAAAATGCCAATAATACCAAAAAGCCATACAAATTCAATTCTTCCCCCAACATTTACTCCATTTTTAAATTCACCAAATAAATGCCATTTATTCATAGGTTGTAAGAATACTTCGGGTTTATAGCTTTTGTATTCTTTAGCAACTTTATTGAATTTAACATTGATGATTTTTTTTGAAACTTTATCTAAATCAGCATTGTCAGCCAATTGTACAAAAGTTTGGGTAAAATTGCTTCCCCAAGGATCATCCATCTTTTTAATCCAAGGATTAGTAATCAGGTATAATTCCCAAGGTAAAATGTACTCCATTTCTCTAAAACTTGAATTATAAGGTAAATCCTCATAAACGCCTGTTACTTTTACTACTTCTTTATTATCAATTTTTAGGAGTTTATTCATTGGGTCTGTGTCCCTAAAATATGCTTTTGCTACTGATTCAGATACTAAAATTGAATTTGGTTCTTTCAATCCTCCTCTTGTGCCTTTTAGCATCTTCAAACTCAACATATCTGTTACTTGTGGTTCAAAGTAATTACCAGATTTAGTAAATTTTTTCTCTCCATAAGTCAGAATATGGGTTGATGTCCAAGAAGATTGTAAAACATATTTAAAATCGCTGGCATAATGACTGCGAATTTCTTCGGCCATTACCGCAGGATTAGATGGCTGAGTAGTTTTTTCTCCATTATAAAGATTATGTTGCAATACTTGTGCGATGCGGTCATAATTTTCATGGGATTTATCGTAGGAAATTTCATCATAAATCCAAAGACCAATTAACATAGCTACTGCCATACCAGTAGCCAATCCTGCTATATTAATGAAGGAATAGACCTTGTTTCTGAGTAAGGTTCTTAGAGCGATTTTTAAATAATTTTGTATCATTTTTTGGGACTTTAGGATTTATGACTAAAAGACTTTGGGATTTTGGATTGGGGATTTCAGATTTTGGAAAAATTTACTCCTCACTCCGCACTCAAAATTCCCAAGTCAAATCATTCTGTTTTTAAGCTTTTTACAGGATTCATTAACGCTGCTTTGATAGCCTGAATACTAACCGTTAACATAGCAACTAATAAAGCCAACATACCAGCTACTGCAAAAATCCACCAAGAGATTTCAGTTCTATAAGCAAAATCTTGTAACCAATTGTTAGCTACATACCAAGCAAGTGGTGCTGAGATTACAAAAGCTAATAGTACTAGTTTTAAGAAATCTTTTGAAAGAAGATTAACAAGATTTATTACAGAAGCACCTAATACTTTTCTGATACCGATTTCTTTGGTACGCTGTTCGGCCATAAAAGCCGCTAAACCAAATAAGCCAAGGCTGGAAATGAAAATAGCCAAGAAAGCAAATAAGCTAGATAATGTACTTACCACTTGCTCGCTTCTATATTGTTTGGCGTACTCTTCGTCCGTGAAATAATAGGTAAATGGATATTCTGGATTTATTTTTTTACATAATACCTCTAATTGTGCAATAGCTTCAGTTGTTTTGCCTGCTTCAACCCGAACAATGATGTTGCCTTGTTTGTACCTATCACTCAAATAAGTAATCATCGGTCTGATTGGCGTATGAAGTGATTGAAAATGGAAGTCTTTCACAACACCAATAATTCTACCTTTTGCTCTACCCCAAGTAACAGATTGACCAACAGGATTTTTAAAACCCATTGCCTTTTGTGCCGTTTCGTTGATGATAAAGCCTAATGAATCTGAAGCAAAATCTTTTGAGTACTCTCTACCCGCCACTAGTTCAAGCTTCATTGTTTTGGCAAAGTCGTAGCCAACACCCACTGGCGTAAACCTTATTTTATCATTAGGGTTACTACCTGGCCAGCTAATAGCCTCTGTACCATCGCCAATGCCAGCAGGGTTTGCTGTCATATGGGATATTTGCTTAATGCTTGATAGATGAGATATTTCTTCTTTTAGAATATTATACTTTTTATTCAAATTACCTTCAACAGGAAAATAGAGCAGGTTTTCACGGTTGAAGCCTAAGTTTTTATGTTGGATATAATCTATTTGACGATAAATAACAATCATTCCTATTACCAAGATGATAGAAAGAGAGAATTGAAAGACAACCAAGCCTTGTCTTAACCAAGTAGATGCTGAATCTACTTTCAAGGTACCTTTTAACACCTTAATCGGGTTCAGTGACGATAAGAAGAATGCTGGGTAACTACCAGCGATGATACCTGTTACAAAGGTCAGCCCAATTAATAAACCCCAGAAATACATTTCATTAATTGGTAAAACGATTCCTTTGCCAGTAAGGCTATTGAACGAAGGCAACAATAACGTAACTAATAGAACTGAAATAATAATCGCAAAAATGGTAAGTAACATGGCTTCTCCCACAAATTGCTTGATTAACGCAGAGCGAACAGCACCAACTACTTTACGTACACCAACTTCTTTAGCTCTTTTGGCCGAACGTGCGGTTGCCAAGTTCATGAAGTTGATACAGGCAATTAATAAGATAAAAACAGCAACAATACTAAATAGACGAACGTACTCTATTCGTCCACCTTCCATTTCAGCATTTTTGAAATTACTATTCAAATAATATTCATGAAAGGGCTGCATGGCTAACTCTGTTTTATCTAGTCCTTTTCTGTATTTATCTAGTACATGCTTAATCTTGTTGGCTACAAGCTCAGGGTTCGCATCGGGACGAATCATAAAAAAGGTTAGGGGATCGGTACTGCCCCAATCTTTAGCCCATTCATTATCAATAACGTAAGCATCCCAACTGCGGAGGCAATCAAATTTCAAGGTGCTATTTTGCGGTAGGTTTTCAAAAACAGCAGTAACGATTAAATCATTGCGATTATCGAAACGAATTGTTTTGCCTATGGCTACTTCTGGACTACCAAAAAATATTTCGGCCATTTTTCTAGAAATAGCAAGGCTATTAAGGTTTTTTAAAGCAGATTCGGGGTTTCCTTGTAATAGCTTGAAGCTAAACATTTTAAAAAAGTCAGCTCCGGCTACGTTGGTTTCTTGTTTATTTACTTTATCGCCAACCATAAAAGTTTGGCTGCTAGGCCAAGAAAAAGCAGTTGACATTTGTATTTCAGGAATTACTCTTTTTAGCTCTTCAGCTAATGGGCCTGGTGTCCAGATTACTCCTTGTGTTTTTCCGCTAAAAAACTCCTTCATATAAATTCTATACAATTGGTTTTTATTGGTGTGAAAAGCGTCAACACTTCGCTCGTCTTGAACCCAAAGCATAATCATCAGACTACAAGTCATGCCAAGAGCCAATCCAAGAATGTTAATCACAGAAAAAACCTTGTTTCTCAACAGGTTACGAAAAGCGATTTTTAGATAATTTTGTATCATGATTAGATGACTTTAGGATTTATGACTAAAAGACCGAGGACTAAAGGAATAAGGATTTTAGATTTCAGATTTCGGAAAAATTTACTCCTCACTCCACACTCAAAATTCCCAACTCAACTCATTCCGTTCTTAAACTCTTCACAGGGTTCATTAAGGCAGATTTTGTGGCTTGAAAACCAACGGTGAGTAAAGCAATTGCCAAAGCCAAAACGCCTGCCAAAGCAAAATACCACCATTCAATATTGATTCTGCTCGCAAAATCTTGTAGCCATTGCTGCATAAAATAATAAGCAATTGGACAAGCGACGAGAATGGAAATACTTACCAAAATCAAAAAATCTTTTGATAACAATTGTACAATACTGAATACCGAAGCACCCAAAATTTTACGGATACCAATTTCTTTGGTGCGAGATTCTACCGTGAAAGTAGCCAAACCAAAAAGTCCCATACAAGCGATAAAAATTGCCCAAACCGAAGCCGTTGTAAACAAAGTACTGTACTGACTTTCGGTTTCGTATTGCTTATTGAAATTTTCGCTCATAAAGAAAAACTCAAATGGATTTCCCGAAAAATGTTTTTTGAATACATTTTCCAAAGTCGCCACTTTGCTATTCATATTTTCGCCAGCAAGCTTTATCGTTAAGTACGAAGAACTATTGAAAGGATAAAAAATCATCGGGTCGATGGCGGTTTGTAAACCTTTGTGATGATAATCTTTCACAACGCCAATCACATCCAAATAACGTTCATCCCATTTTATTTTGGCATTTACGGCTTCGTTGGCTGATTTAAAACCCATTTGTTCAAGGGCTTTTTCGTTCAAGAGTACTTTGCTGTTGTTGTTCCATTCAACGTCACATTCTTGTTCTGTAAAACTTCTTCCTGCTTTCAATGGAATATCGTAGGTTTTTAGAAATTTATGTCCGATAGTTATAAATGAATATGGTTTTTGTTCGTCGCCAGTTTTTGATTTAGCAGAAGTAAAACCAACCGTAGTGAAATTATACCAATTGCTTGGTACGCTTCCGCTGGTACAATAATCATTCACGAAATTGAGGTTGGCAATATCGTTTTCAAAAGCATTTACTCGGTTTTTGAAAGTGCTGTCTTTCCCAATTTCTGGCCCTTTTATCACCAACAATTGTTTGATATTCATGCCCAAATCTTGTTTTTGCATGTGTTTCAATTGACTGAAAATAATCAACGTAACAATAATCAGTACAATTGAAATACTAAATTGAGTAACCACCAGCGATTTACGCAAGAAAATCCCTTTAGCTGATTTATGTAATTTACCTTTTAAGGTTTCTATTAATTTAAAATTCGCCAACCCCCAAGCAGTATAAATGCCCGAAGCGACAGACCCAACAATCAACAAGCCTAAGCCAATTATCCACAAAGAGGAGGAAAGTAAAGTAGTAAGCGAAAGATTTTTCTGAATGATTTCATTGAAAAATGGTTGTAAAAGTGTCACCAGAAAAATAGCTCCGACAAAGGCAAAAAGGTTTACTAAAATAGATTCTCCTAAAAACTGCATCACCAAATTGTTGCGTGTAGCACCAATTACTTTTCTTACGCCTACTTCATTAGCTCTTTTTAGGGCGTTGGCGGTACTTAGATTGATATAATTGAACCATGCAATCAGTAAAATCAAAAAGGCGATACCACTTAGAATAAATACATATTTGATGTTGCCATTGTGTTGATAACTATCCGATAAGCTACTTGCCAAATGTATTTCTGAAAAGTGTTGTAAACGGAAAGTAATATCATCATTTTCTTTGCTCAATTCCTTGCGAAGCACGTTGAGCTTGCTTTCAAGCGCCAAATAATCAGCATTTTGATTTAGCTGAAAATAGGTGTCAATATACTGAGAATCCAGATTAGTAAGATTTGCCCAAGAGTTATCATTGAGGTTGGCTGGGTTTTTTAAGGTTTCTAAAGAAAAAACAAAGTCGAGTTGAATGTCGGAATTGTCGCCCATATTGGCAAAAATGCCTTCTATTAAATAATCTTTTTTTCCAAATTGGTTATATAAAGTAAGCGTTTTGCCGATAGGATTTTCTGCGTCAAAATACTTTTTCGCCACAGATTCTGCTACAAAAACTACATCGGGCTTTTGTAAGGCAGAGACCGTGCCTTGAAGCAATGAAAAGCTAAAAAACGTAAAGAAATTGCCTTCTGCATAAGCAATTTTTTTCTCTCCGAAAGAAACACTTTTAGCATCATATTTCACCACGCCTTTCCCAACGCTCTCGGCTACACGACAATAAGTTTTGATTTCGGGAAAACGTTCTTTTGCTTTTTCAGACCAACCCGGTTCTACTTGTGCCCAAGTTTCACCTTTAGTATTTTGGTTCAAAAGTCGGTACATTGTCGGCAAGTTGGCGTGAAATTGGTTCACGCTTTTTTCTAAACTTACATATTCCAAAATCAACAAAAAGGCAGCAATCCCCAATGCCAAGCCTGCAATGTTGATAAATGAGTAAACCTTGTTTCTCAACAAGATTCTCAAAGCGATTTTTAAATGATTTTTGAACATTTTCTTGACTTTAGGACTAAAGGACTTTGGAGGTTTGGAGAGAAAATACTCCTCACTCCGCACTCAAAATTCACAACTCAACTTATTCTGTTCTTAAACTCTTCACTGGGTTCATCAAAGCAGCTTTTACCGATTGATAACTTACAGAAATCAAAGCAATGATGATAGAGGCGATTCCACCCAAAGCAAAAATCCACCAACTAATAGTAATGCGATAAGCGAAATCTTGTAACCATTGATTCATCGCCCAATAGGCAATTGGCGTAGCAATGAAGATTCCTAAAATGACTAATTTCAAAAAGTCTTTCGACAGCAATTGCATGATTTGTGTCACTGAAGCTCCCAATACTTTGCGAATACCAATTTCTTTGGTGCGTTGTTGGGTTGTAAAAGCCACCAAGCCAAATAAACCCATGCAAGAAATCAAGATAGCAACGCCCGTAGCGGTATTGAGAATTTTAGCAAAGCGTTCTTCTTTTTCATAGAATTTGGCAATGCTTTCATCAAAAAACTTCGGACTAAATTCTTCGTAACTATTAGGATAGATTTCCTTGTAAGCTTTTTCTATTTTGGCTAAAACACTTTTGAAATCAGCAGAAGATTGTCCTTTACTATGAATTTTTACACTCATCGCAGACTCATACTTGGTTTCCGACATCATATACAAAGGTTGAATGGCTTTGTGCAATGATTGTAAATGAAAATCAGCCACTACGCCTACGATGGGCAATTTATAATCTCCTTTTCCGCCCGAATACACTAAAAAATGTCCAACAGCTTGTTCAGGTTTTTTGAAACCCAATGCTTTTGCGTAAGTTTCGTTAATGATAAATTCTTTGGCTGAGTCGCTATCAATAATGTTTCTGCCTGCTAAAATTTTTATACCAAACATCGGTATATAATTTTCATCAATCGTTCTTCTATGAACGTCTATTTTGATTTCTTTTCCACCTTCGTTATAAGTCACTCTGTTGGTAGAATAACCATTTCTTGCAGGGGTTTCTCCAAGACTAACGCTTTCTATTTCAGGAATTTGCTTGATTTTTTGAATCAATACAAATTTCTTGTTATTGTCTGGGTCGTTCCAATCTGTGTAAAAATGAACGATGGCATCTTTCTTAAAACCAAGGTCTTTATTAAGCATATATTTCGATTGCGTAGCCACAATGATTGTTCCCAAAATAAATACTTGCGATGCCGTAAATTGGAAAGTAATCAAGGCTTTACGAAGTAGCGCAGTACGAGTTTGTCCGCCAGATGATACTTGGTTTTTCAAAGATGAAACGGGCTGATAAGATGAAATCATCCAAGCAGGGTACAAGCCCGACAACACACAAGTTGCAAGTGTGATGATACCTAAAAAGCCTAAAATATTCGGACTCAAAACATTAAAAGATAATTCTTTCGGAATAAAATCTTTGAAAATCCAAAGAATGGGTTCTACTAAAATAACAGAGAAAAATACAGCTAAAGAAGTGATGATAAAGGTTTCACACAAAAACTGAATCACTAAAGTTTTTCTATTACTTCCTAAAACTTTCCGAACACCAATTTCTTTCACACGAGTGATAGATTGGGCGGTTGATAAATTGACATAATTGATGGAGGCAATCAACAGCAAAAATCCAGCGATTCCCAACAATGTGTAAAGTGTTGGTAAATGTACTTGTCTTGAGAAATTGTCTTGTAATTTATCACAAAAATGAATGTCTGATAAGGCTTGCAAAGTCAGTGTTCTACCAATATTCCATTCATCTTTTTGGTCGAGATGTTTTTTTAGAAAAGCAGGAAATTGTGCATTTACAGTAATGGCTTTGACATTTTGAGTAAGCTTGACAAAAGCCATTGAACTCGAATTGGTATTCGTCCATTGGTCTAATTGAAATTCTTTACGCCAATTTTTGGATTCAATGCTTTTGAAAGAAATAAAATTTTTAAACTTAAAATCAGAATTAACAGGGAAGTCTTTCACAATGCCCGTTACAGTTGTCGCCAAAGAATCATTGAAGTATAATTGCTTGCCTAATACTTGTTGTAAAGGAATTTTGCCAAAATATTTTTCTGCTTCGGTTTGTGTTAAAACTACTTCGTTTGGTGTAGTTAGTGCCGTTTTTTGATTGCCAGCTAACCATTCGTAGTTGAAAATTTTGAAATACTCAGGCTGACAAACTAATACTTCTGAGTCTTCATTTTTCCAGATTTTAGGTGGATTTTTTCCATCTTTTTTATCATTTGGCACGGTGGCTCTTGCACTCCAAACATGACAAGCCGATAAATATTCTATGCCCGAAATTTCTTGTACAATAGAAGAGGGCATCGGAGATGATAATCCTGCATTATAAAAAGCTTCCCCTTCTTGGTTTTTGAAACCAGAAGTTACTCTATAAATACGTTCACGGTCGGGTTGAAAGTCCTCAAAACTCAGTTCAAAACTTACAAGTAAATAAATCACCAAGCAGGCACTTACGCCAATTGCCAAACCCAATATATTAACGAATGAGTAAACCTTGTTTCTCAACAAGATTCTCAAAGCGATTTTTAAATGATTTTTGAACATTTTCTTGACTTTAGGATTGATGACTAAAGGACTAAAGGACTAAAGGACTAAAGGACTAAAGGATTTTGGATTTGAGATTTCGGTGATTTTTTTTAAATCCCAAATCCGAAATCCCCAATCCCAAATCGAATCATTCTGTTCTTAAACTCTTCACTGGATTAGCCGAAGCTGCTTTTACGGCCTGATAGCTTACGGTTAGTAAAGTAATAATCAATGCACCTAAACCTGATATTCCAAAAATCCACCAAGAAATCTCAGAACGATATTCATAATTTTTCAGCCAGCCATTCATAAAGTAATAAGCAATTGGCGTAGCGATTAGGAAGGAAATCATGACCAACATCACAAAATCTTTTGATAGTAATTGCCATAAATTGAAAATCGAAGCACCTAATACTTTTCTGACACCAATTTCTTTCGTGCGTTGTTCTGCCGTGAAAGATGCCAAGCCGAAAATGCCCAAACAAGAAATGAAAATTGCCAAGCAAGCAAAGAAAGTAGCTAATTTACCTATACGTTCTTCGCCACTGAATTTCAAAGCGTATTGGTCGTCGGCAAACTTGTAATCGAATGGACTACCCGGATTATATTTTTTGAATACATCTCCTACTTTTTCTAAAGAAGCGGAGGCACTCATGGCTGGATTCAACTTGATATTGATAATATTTGCCCAACCATAATTGATAAAAAATATCGTTGGTTTGATAGGTTCATAAGGCGATTCCATCACCATATTTTTAATGACACCCACGATACGATAATTTTTATCGTTCCAATTGATGTTTTGTCCTGCCGTTTTTTTGAAACCAATAAATTTTGCAGCTGCTTCATTCAAAATCATGGCAGAAGTATCTGTCGAAAAACTTCTTGAAAAATCTCTACCTTCTACAAATTGCCAACCTACCGATTTTGCATAATCATGTGAAACGGCAATTACTCCGAAAAGTGCTTGTAAATTAGGGTCTTTTCCTTCCCAATTGAAACCAATTTGGTTGGAATAAACTGCCGTTGTTGGACTTGATGACTGTGACATTTCATATACTGCTCCTGTTTTTAATAAATCACTTCTAAGTGCATCATAATGACCCACCAATTCAGGAGTATTGATGTTTATAGCAATCAGTCCATCACGACTATAACCAATTGGGCGATTTTTAGCGTGTTGAATTTGGCGATATACGATAATTGTTCCGATGATTAAAGTAACCGAAACCGTAAATTGAATTACTACCAATACTTTACGAGGAATGGCGGCAAATCGCCCCACACGAAATGTACCTTTTAGTACTCTGATAGGATCAAAAGATGATAAGTAAAATGCTGGATAACTTCCTGAAACCAAACCTGTAATCAATGAAAATGAAATACTGATGAGCCAGAAATATGGATTTGTCCAAAGAATGGACATTTTTTTATCTGATAATTCATTGAACCAAGGCAAAGTAAGCGTTACCAACACCAATGTAAGGATAAAAGCAAAAACAACAATCAGTAAAGACTCGCTTAAAAACTGAGTAATTAATTGCGAACGAACCGAACCAATTGCTTTACGAACGCCTACTTCTTTAGCACGTTTTTCAGAGCGAGCAGTACTTAAATTCATGAAATTGATGCAAGCCAACAAAAGTACAAACACGCCAATAATGCCAAATAACCATACAAACTGAATACGTCCGCCAGCAATTTTGCCATCTTTGAATTCAGAATACAAATGCCATTTACTCATCGGATGTAAGAACACCGTTGGTTTGGCTGCATCTTGTTTATCATGATTGAATTTTACAAACTTAATTTTTGCAGAAACTTTATCAAAGTCAGCATTTGGATTCAATTCTGCAAAAGTTTGGAATGAATTATTATTCCACTGGTCTTGCGAGTTCTTCACCCAATTTTCTGTGGCTAAGTATAAACTCCAAGGCAAAACAAAAGTAACTTCGGTCAAACTGGTATTATGCGGTAAATCCTCATAAACACCTGTTACTTTTACATCGGTTTTGTTATTGACCTTAATTATCTTATTAATGGGGTCGGTATTCCCAAATAAAGCAGTGGCAACTGATTCAGAAATAAGGATAGAGTAGGGGTCTTTAAGCCCATTTTGAGAACCTTTCAACATTTTGAACGAAAACATTTCTGGAAATTTCGGTTCTACAAAATTTCCAGTTTTGGTAAATTTTCTATCGCCTACTGCCAAAATGTGTTCAAAATTCCATGAAGACAAAACTACATTTTTGAAATCTCCTGAATACTTAGCTCTTAGTTCTGGAGCTAAAGGCAAAGGCATTGCCGTTTGCGAACCCGTAACGCCATTCCAAGTTTGGTTTTGCATTACTTGTGCCAGACGGTCGTATTTTTGGTGATATTTATCGAAAGAAATTTCATCATAAATCCATAAGCCAATCAACATTGCTACAGCCATACCTACTGAAAGCCCAACGATATTGATGGCAGAGAAAGCTTTGTTTCTCAACAATGTTCTTAGTGCAATTTTGAAATAATTTTGTAACATGTTTCTTAGGTTTTAGGGTTGTTGACTCAAGGACTTAAAGACTAAAGGATTTTGGATTTAGGATTTCGAAAAATTTACTCCTCACTCCGCATTCAAAACTCCCAACTCAAAAATCATTCTGTTCTTAAACTTTTTACGGGATTTGCTAAGGATGCACGAACCGAACGATAACCTACCGTAATGCTGGCAATGAGTATCGTCGTACCAATAGAAAGTAAGAAAATCCCTGCACCAATGCTGATGCGGTACTCATAATTTTGTAACCAAGCGTTCATTATCCACCAAGCAGCAGGAGCGGCGATAAAAAAAGCGATGATGATTAATTGAGCAAATTCTTTTCCGAACATCATTAAAATATTGCCAATACTTGCTCCTAATACTTTTCTGATACCGATTTCTTTGGTTTTTTGTGCTGCCATGAACGACACCAAACCGTAAAGCCCCAAACAACCAATTAAGATGGCAACCAAAGCAAAGAAGTTGATGAGTTTGCCCATTGTTTCTTCTTCTTGGTAAGCTCTTTGGATGGCTTCATCTACAAATTGATGATTGAAGTAACTTTCTGGATATACTTGATTAAAGCTTTTTTCTAAAGTTTTAATTACTTTTTGAAAATTAGCTGAACGTAATTTAACATTGACAGAATAGTAATTTGTAGCCAAGGTTGTCATGTATAAAGGTTCAATCGTTTGGGAAAGTGACTGTTGATGAAAGTCTTTTACTACGCCCACGATTTCTACATTTCGCCCTCTTGCTTCTATTTTTTTACCGATAATTTTTGCTGGGTCTTTGAAGTTAAGCTTTTTCGCAAAAGCTTCATTTACCACTACTTCTCTGATAGAATCAGAAGGGTAAAGGTTACGCCCAGCTACTAATTTTATACCGTATAAATCTAAATAATTAGCGTCAATGCTTTTGACATGAGTACTCCATTTTTCGTCTTCTCCACGATTGTCAAATCTTAAACTTGTGCTATTTACCCAGCCAGATTGCGGTGGACCCGACATTGAAAAACTGATTTTTTCTACATCAGGAACAGCCGAAGCCAAATTCTTGAAGGTATTCATTTTGACAACATCTTGCTTCGACATAAAAGGAAGACTAATGGTTAAGATAGATTCTTTTTTGAAGCCTAAATCCTTATTCTGAAAATACGACAGTTGGCTTGTCACTACTGCCATGCCAATAATTAGCATTTGCGAAATGGCAAACTGAACGACTACCAAACTTCTTCTTACAGAAAAACCACCTACTTGTTGTGTTGAAATTTTACCTTTCAGAGCCATTACGGGTTGAAATCCTGCCAATACTAAAGCTGGGTACGCTCCAGAAAGTACGATAACGGCAAGAATAATAAGGACAACATACAAGATAACAGAGGCATCGAAGTAGAAAGTAAATCTGAAAGCTCCATCTAAGTACTCACGTGCCACTTTCTCCCCAAATTGAAAAAGTACAATTGAAATCAGCAATGAAGTAATGGTAATCATGGCTGTTTCAGCCATAAATTGCCAAAACAATTGTGCCTTTGAACTTCCTAAAACTTTGCGAACACCTACTTCTTTAGAACGTTTCAAAGCCTGAGCGGTTGCTAAATTGACGAAGTTGATACTTGCTGTAATAATTAAGAAAATACCAATGGCAAAGAGTGATAAAATAAGGTTTTTATTGATGCCACCATAGTCTTCTGAAAAGTGAATTTCTTTCAATGGTTGCATTACATAGTGAATATATTTTGCTTCATCTGGACGGTATTTTTTCACAAAAGCAGGCATCAGTTTGTCCCAATTAGCTTTGGTGAATTTTTCGTTCAATGAAACTACACAACGAGTACTGCTATTTGTACTTCCGAAATTATCGTTGATAGAACCATAATATTCTTTCAAACTTGCATACGAGGGCATTACTTCGTAGGCAAAATCTGTATTGTCTTTATAATCTTTGAAAACACCAACGATTTTAAGGTTCAAACGACCTTCGTGTTTTATGACATTACCTATTACGTCTGTTGTTCCAAAATACTTTATGGCATTTTTCTCACTGATGACAACCGTATTAGGATTTTTTAATTCTTCAAAACCTCCTTGAATCCATTCGTAATCAAAGATTTTAAAGAAAGTAGGTTCTACAAAAGCACCTTCACCAGTTTCTTTAAATTTTTTGTCTTCGCCATTTTTTGATGGAATCGCCTCGAAATAATCTTCGATTAATTCCGTCATCGAAAGGTTTTCGATATTGGGATAATCTGTTAAAACAGCTTTGCCAAGAGGATAGGGGACACCTGGAGAATGAAAATTTTCACCACCTTCTCTCGAAACAAATTCACTTACGATTCTGTAAGTATTTTCATATTTGCTGTGATGTTTATCAATACTGAAATGGTAGCGAACTAAAGCAAAAATCAACATGGCGCAGGTAAGCCCTAACGACAAACCTGCTATATTGATAAAAGCGTAACTTTTGTTCCTCAAAAGGTTACGAAAAGCTATTTTTATATAATTTGTTAACATGGTTTTAAAGGTTTTGCAATTGATATTTAGTGAGTTGTGAATTAGTGATTGAGTGATTTTTACAATTATTTACTCACTCATTCACAATTCACTAAATCACTCAATGAGGTTATCCCAAAATATTCTCCATCACCACTTTTCCATCCAATAAACGAATGATTCTGTGGGCATAACGAGCGTCATGTTCAGAGTGCGTTACCATGATTACGGTCGTTCCTGCTTCATTCAATTCTGTTAGTAATTGCATCACTTCGTTACCATTCGTAGAATCCAAATTACCTGTTGGCTCATCGGCTAAGATTAATTTTGGGGTATTCACAACGGCACGAGCTACGGCACAACGTTGTTGCTGACCACCCGATAATTGTTGTGGAAAGTGATTTCTACGGTGCATGATTTGTACTTTTTCCAATACAGCTTCTACCTTTTGTTTGCGTTCAGCAGCATCAACTCCTAAATACAAAAGAGGTAATTCTACATTTTCATATACTGTTAGTTCATCAATCAAGTTGAAAGATTGGAACACGAAACCAATATTACGTTTGCGGAGGTCAGCACGGCGACGTTCGTTGAAGTGGATAATTTCTTCATCATTGAACATGAAACTACCTTTTTCAGCATCATCCAACATTCCGATGATATTCAACAAGGTAGATTTGCCACAGCCAGAAGGACCCATGATGGCAACAAATTCTCCTTTTTTTACACCTAAAGAAAGTTTGTTTAAAGCAACCGTTTCGATGTCTTCGGTACGGTAAATTTTTTCTAAGTCTGTTATTTTAAGCATGTTAAATACCCTAACCTCCGAGGAGAACGCAGGGGCTGCGTTTGTTTATGAGTGAATATCTTGTATTAGTTTAGATTTTAGAATATAATTCTCCAATTTTCATCAATAGAGGTGGACTTAAGTCCACCTCTATTGATGAAAATTGGATTTATGGTGTTTTCTTAATCACCAACTCCTGCATATCTCCGTAATTTTCATAGCTTGATGTCACTACTTTGTCGCCCGGTTTTAAGCCTTCTAATACTTCATAAAACTCAGGGTTTTGGCGACCTAACTGAATGTCAACTTTATAAGCTTTCTGTCCGTTTTCGCCTACTTTGAAAATCCAGTTTCCGCCAGTTTGTTGATAGAAACCACCTTTTGCCAATAAAACTGCTTGTGTTTGGTCGCTTAATGAAAGACGAACTTGAAGCGTTTGTCCACGACGAATATCACTTGGAGGCGTTCCAACAAATTCCATATCTACTTGGAAGCGTCCGTTTGTTACTTGTGAGTAAACCTTTTTAACACGTAGTTTATAAGTCTTATCCGAAATCGTAAATTCACCCGTCAAGCCAATGAATACTCTGGCGATATAATGTTCGTCAATATCAGCACGTACTTTAAAACCGCTGAGTACATCAATTTGTCCTAACCTTACTCCACGTACTTTGTTTTCACCGATTTCGGCATTTCTTGAAGTAAGTTGACCCGCTACTGGAGCTTTCACCACTAAATCAGAAGCCTTTTTACGCATCAATTTCAAGGTTTCTTGCGTGCGGGCAACGGTTTCTTTCATTTGTGTTAATTGTGTTGCCGTTGTGATTGAATCTTGTTTTAAAGTTTTTTCAATCAGCGATTTACGTCTAACGTTATAGTTATATAGGTTTAGAGATGATTTATAGTCTTGTTCAGAGATCACTTTTTCTTTATGCAAACGGCTATTCAATTCATATACTCTTTTGGCTTCTACCAAAGCATTATCAATATCTGCTAAATTAGCTTGTTGACGAATGGTGTTTTCACGAGCTAAATTTTGTGTGTATTGCATTTGCGTAATCAACTGGAAAACAGAAGTTTCACGGTTTGCCAAATCCAATTCAAGGTCGGTATTCGATAATTTCAAGAGCGGTTGTTCTTTCTTTACAATAGCACCATCTTCTACATACAATTCTTCAACTCTACCGCCTTCAAGGGCATCTAAGTAAATAGTTTGGATAGGCATCACAATTCCGTTAACAGGGATAAACTCCTGAAAGCTTCCTTTGCTTACTTCCGAAATCATAATTTTATCTTCCTCTACATTCAGTTTGCTGTTGCCTGTGGTATTGAAATAACTTGCTGCAATCAGTCCAATTACTGCTACGCCACCAATCCACGGGAGAATTCGTTTTGCAGACCATTTGTTTTTTTCGATTACTCTATCCATTGTATTGAAATTAATTTAATAAGATTAGATGTGTTTCATCAATTATCCATTCTGTTTTGCATGATTTATTAACAAGATAATGCCAAAAAGTTAAGTGTCTGATAATTAGTTGTTTGATTGTATTTTTCTTGAAGAAGTGTTCGGAAATGATACACTTTTTGTTCGGAAATGAACAAGGAATAATGCTTGTTTTTTGAGGTGATAGTAATGTTAAGGAAAAGACAGGGAATAGATTAAGCAATTGTATGGATGCCAAATCCAATAGAAGCCTGATTCATGAAAGAGTGTTTTATTTCACTAATCGAATCATCTCAGTTAAAACCGCAATTTCCCGCAAAAAACAAGCAAAATTTCTACTTGAAATAGGAACATTGATACTTGGAATAGCAAAATTGCCACCTAAAACCGCAATTATCCGAAGTTAAATAGGAAATTTGCTACTTAAAACCGCAATTTCCCGCAAAAAAGTAGGAAAATTGATACTTTAAGTACCAATTTTCCTACTAAAAGGATAAAACTTTCCTCTTTTTTTAGGAAAATTGGGGTAAAAAGAGGAAAGTTTTATCCTTTTAGTGCCTCACTTGATTGTTGAAAAATCATCCAAGATTAATTCTCAATCAAGATTCCTTCCTTTATTTCCTTACGGGGCTATGTTTAATATAAAATTTCTCTAAATTAGTGCAATTATCGTCAAACTAACATTCACTGATTTCAATGAAATATTCTAAAGCCATTGCCTCGCTTGCTTTCACCATTGCTTTATGTTATGCACTTAATAGAGGTTGGGGAACAGCTCCTGCCTTTGGGCGTTTTCTGAGTCCTTTTACGGGTTTTTGGGTAAATGCCGAAAAACCTTTGAGCGATAAACCTGTTGAGGGCTCTTTACAATTAGCAGGTTTGCAAGATGAAGTAACCATTGAATACGATGAACTTGGCATTCCGCATATTTTTGCCAATAATGACCATGATTTATACTTAGCGCAAGGATACGTTACGGCGAAAGATAGACTTTGGCAAATGGAATTTCAAACGCATTATGCAGCAGGTAGGCTGACGGAAATTGTGGGTGAAAAAGCCTTGGAATCAGATAAGTACAACCGTAGAATGGGGGCAGTATATGGTGCAGAGAAATCTTTGGCAGGCATGATGGAGGACCCACAGTCGAAAGTAGCTTTAGAAGCTTACTCAGAAGGAGTGAATGCGTACATCGACCAGCTAAAAGTAAGAACATTACCCGTAGAATATAAATTGTTGGGTTATCAACCAGAGCGTTGGACGCCTATTAAAAGTGCTTTGTTCTTGAAAAATATGTCTTTCGTATTAGCTTCTGGCACAGACGATTTACGCATGACGAATATCTTGAGAAAATATGGCAGAGAAGTAGCCGAAGAACTTTTTCCGAATTATCCTTTTGAAGAAAGTCCGATTATTCCAACAGGAACGCCTCAAGATTTTACGCCACTACCTTTGCCAAAAGCTCCAGCCGACTTTGTAGGAACTGGAAGTATGAAAGCAAGTACCGAACGTGATAAAGGCATTGGTTCAAACAACTGGGCAGTTAGCGGAAGTAAATCTGCTTCTGGTTTACCACTTTTAGCAAACGACCCACATCTTACTTTAAGTCTTCCTTCTATTTGGTATCAAATGCAATTGGTTGGTCCAAATGTCAATGTTTATGGTGCTACCATGCCGGGTACTCCGAATGTAATTAGTGGTTTCAATAAGGACATCGCTTGGGGAGTAACCAATGTAGGGGCTGATATTGTTGACTGGTATGAAGTGAAATTTAAAGATGCCAAAATGAATGAATATTGGCACGACGGACAATGGAAAAAGATTACCAAGCGTCCTGAAAGATATATTATGAAAAACGGAGAGGTTGTATTAGATACCGTTTTATTTACACATCATGGACCAATCGTGTATTTAGATAATGAAAAACCATTCAAGAAAAATATTCCGACGGGTCATGCACTAAGATGGATTGCACATGATAAATCACAAGAATTAACGACATTCTATCAGTTAAATCGTGCTAAAAATTATGATGATTATGTAAAAGCTTTGAGCTTCTACGCTGCTCCAGCACAGAATTTTGTCTTTGCAAGTAACCAAGATGACATTGCACTTTGGGTAAATGGTAAATTTCCATTGAAAGCGAAATTACAAGGAAAGTACATTTTAGATGGAACCGATAAAATGGCAGATTGGCAAGGATTTATTCCGCATGCACACAATCCACATGTGAAAAATCCAGCGAGAGGTTTTGTTAGTTCAGCCAATCAATCATCAACAGACCCTAGTTATCCATATTATATCAATTGGGAATTTGCTGCATCAGAACGTGGCAGACGCATCAATCAGCGTTTGGAAGGTATGAGTAAAATTACAGTAGATAGTTTAAGAGCTTTGCAAAACGATAATTATAATCTTAAAGCGGCTGGCATACTGGGCAAATTAATCAGCTTGGTAAAAGCACCAACAGCCAAACAAGCCAAAGCCATTAAAGTATTACAAACTTGGAATAAGCAAAATGATGTAGCTGAAATAGCACCAACGATTTTTGAAACATGGTCGAATTTATTGTACGAATCTATCTGGCAAGATGAATTTGCTTACGATGAAAATATTCCGATGAAGTATCCATCTTTGGATAAAACTATTCAGTTAATCAAGCAAGAACCAACAGCAAAATGGTTTGATAATGTAAATACTAAAAACAAAGTAGAAACATTGGAAGAATTAGCCGGTACTTCCTTAACCGCTACTTTGGATAGTTTAACCAAATGGCAAAAAGCCGATATGGGCTATACTTGGGCTTGGGCAAATTATAAATCTACCGACATCAAACATTTAATTCCCGGTTTGGATGCTTTCAGTAAAATGAACGTGAATATTGGCGGAGGAACAGGGATTGTCAATGCCACAACCGAACGCACAGGACCATCTTGGAGAATGATTATACAATTAGGAAAAAACAATGCTGTGAAAGGTTATGGTGTCATTCCGGGTGGGCAATCGGGCAATCCGGGCAGTCCGCATTATGATGATATGATTGAAACTTGGCGACAAGGAAAACTCAATGAGTTATTATTCCTGCAAAACAAAAATGAGAAATCGGCAAGAATCAAAAAGACAATCAAGCTAACGAAGTAAGGGCATAATTTTAAAATACAAATCAGACATTAAGATGATAAATAATATTTCAACAAGCGATAAAGAAACTACTTTTTTAGGGAAACTAGTTTCAGCATTTTTTAGTCCACTAACCTCAATTATTATTATGTTGGCTTTTGTGAGTCAATACTTTTTCGATTGGTGGGTAATTGCATTGGCGTCTTTTACAGCCTGTTATTTACAGGCAAAATCTAGCGGAGAAGCCTTCCGAAAGGGAGCAGGAGGCATTGCAATGCTTTGGCTTTTGGTAACTTTATATTATCATATTGCTACAGATGGAATACTTTCTACCAAAATTGCAAGCATTTTACCTTTGAATGGAAACGCTGGTCTTTTAATCGCTATTACGGTTTTGATTGGCGGTTTAGTAGGCGGTTTTGCAGGCATGAGCGGTTACTTGGTAAGAAGTTCGCTCAATAAATAATTGGCACGAAGGCTTTGAAAATGAATGAAAGCACTTAAATTGTAACTTCTTAACAATTAAATAACTTATTGGTAAGTGTGCTTTTTGATATTAACTGTTTGATTTTCAGTGTAATGTTGTGCTGAATGCTTCATTTTCAAATTGCCACAAATTTAGTATATTTGTTAAATTTTTATCTTCCAAATACCCCAACCGAAGACAAACATAATTCAAAAATTATCCCTTGGGGCAGGGGCTTTAACTGAAATGAAAAAATTATCCCTAATCTTGTGCAGTGGCTTATTAGCAATTGGATGTTTCTCGTGTGATAAATCTGCCAACAAGGAAACTGCTACTTCTGGCTCTTCTTCATCAGCCGCTAGTGGCGAAAAGAAAACAGTTTATGTCAATACAGATTCATTATTGGCAAACTATCAATTTTACAAGGATGCTCAAAAAGAATTTGAAAATAAGGGCTACCGCTTACAAGTAGATTTAGGTCAACGTGAAAGATCGCTTCAAGGTGAATTACAAGCAATTCAACAAAGAGCGCAAACAATGACACAAGCAGATTTACAAGCTGCCGACATGATGTTGAAGAAAAAAGGTTCTGAATTACAGCAATACAGCCAACAAAAACAAGCAGCTTTAGCCGAAGAACAAGGCAAAAAAATGCAAGAATTGTATGCTAACATTCGTGAATACATCAAAAAACATAATGCTGAAAACAAGTTTGAATTCGTATTAGGTTATACTTTGAGTGGCGGTGGAATTCTTTTTGCTGACGATAGTGCAGACAGAACTAAAGAAATCGTAGAAGGCTTAAACAAAGAATATGCTGAGAAAAAAGGACCAGAAAAGAAATAATTAAGATTATTCTTTAAAGTTTTTATAATTTTGTCAAAGAAAAAGCCGTACAGATTTACTGTATGGCTTTTTTTAGCAAGAATTCTCCCTACACTTTTTCAAAAACAGATTAAACTATATCAAGATGGCAAAGGAAAGCATTGAAAAAAATATAGAAATTAAAAACAGAAGAGCATCGTTCGAGTACTTTTTTATTGAAAAATTCTCGGCTGGTGTGATGTTGATGGGAACAGAAATTAAGTCGATTCGTCAGGGGAAAGTAAATTTGACGGATGCTTATTGTTTGTTCTTGAATGAGGAATTGTACATCCGACAAATGAATATTTCGAAGTACAATGAAGGAACACATTATAACCACGAGCCATTAAGAGACCGTAAGTTATTATTGACCAAAAAAGAAATTAAGAAATTACAGAATAAATTGAAAGACCAAGGTTTAACCATTGTTCCAACAAGAATGTATATTTCTGACAGAGGTTTTGCGAAGATAGATATTGCTTTGGCAAAAGGTAAAAAACTATATGACAAGCGTGATTCTATCAAAGAAAAAGATGTGAAAAGAAGTATGGAACGTGAATAAAATCAGTGATTTAATACGTTCCATATTAAATCACTGATTCGAGTTTTACTCTAGTTCAATAGAATCTTTTTCACCAACTTGTTGTCTCCACATCGCATAATACAAACCTTTGTTGTCGAGTAATTCAGTATGCGAGCCATTTTCTACAATTCTACCTTTTTCCAATACAAAAATCTTATCGGCGTGCATAATCGTTGAAAGTCTGTGGGCAATCACAATGGTAAGATGTGTGTGTCCTTCCGATACTTCACGAATAGTTTCTGAAATTTCTTCTTCCGTTAATGAATCCAAAGAAGAAGTTGCTTCATCAAATACCAATAAATTTGGGTTACGCAATAAAGCTCTGGCGATACTTAAACGTTGTTTTTCACCGCCTGATACTTTTACGCCACCTTCTCCAATAACACTGTCTAGTCCTTTGTCGGCACGTTCTAACAGCGTATTGCAAGCCGCTTTTTTCAGTACATCCAAACATTGTTCATCTGTTGCAGATGGATTCACGAATAATAAATTTTCACGAATAGTACCCGAAAACAGTTGAGTATCTTGGGTTACAAACCCAATGCGTTCACGTAATTGGTCGAAATCAATTTCATTATAGTTATGTCCATTGAAAAGGATTTTACCTTCTTTCGGGCGATATAAACCTACTAATAATTTCACTAAAGTAGATTTCCCTGAACCTGATGGTCCAACAAATGCAATGGTTTCGCCTTTTTTAGCTTCAAAAGAAATTTTGCGAAGAGCATCTTTACTAGCAGATTGATGACGAAATTTAACGTCTTCAAAAGCCAAAGAATCAATGCTGATAACTGGATATGGATTTATAGGTTTTACTTCTACAGGAATTTTAAAAATATCTTCAAAATTCTGTAATGAAACTTCTGCCTCACGATAAGTATTTACCACATTTCCGATTTCTTGTAAAGGTCCAAAAAGGAAGAAAGAGTAAATATTCAATGAATAAAATTCACCAATGGTGATTTTGTTTTCGTAAATCAAATAGATTAAAACCAACACCATCAAAGCACGAATGAAGTTTACACAAGTACCTTGCACAAAAGACATCGAACGAACATAACGTACTTTTTTGAGTTCGAGGGCTAATATTTTTTGCGTGGTAGCATTGAGTTGGGCAATTTCTTGTTTAGCTAAACCCAGTGATTTTACCAATTCAATATTCCGTAAAGATTCAGTGGTAGAACCTGCCAAGCCTGTTGATTCTTTTACAATTTGAATTTGAATGGTTTTAATTTTTTTACTCAAAACCGAGCTAATCCAAGCAATTAGTGGCCCTGTTACTAAGAATAAAGGCAGAATCATCCAATGTACCGAAAAGGCATAAACTGAGATAAATATCAAAGCAATAACCGATTGGAAAAGAATATTGATTCCGACAGAAATTAGTTTTTCGACATCAACTCTTACTTTTTGCAATTTGCCCAAAGTTTCACCTGAACGCTGATCTTCAAAAGATTCATAAGGTAATTCAAGCGAGTGACTAATGCCATCGGCATAAATTTGCGCTCCTACTCGTTGGGTAACAGTACTGATAAAGTAATCTTGAAAGTTTTTAGCCACTCTACTCACAAAAGCTACTCCGATTGAAGCACCAGAAAGTGGTAAAATGGCATAAAGGAATTCTTGAACGGTGTGATTATCGGAACGATAAACGGTGGCTACATCATCAATGATTTTTCGGAAAATGAAAGGGTCAAGTAATGAAAAAATCTGATTGATGGCAGCTAATAACAATGCTCCCAAAACGGTGGTTTGGTACTTTTTTAGGTAACGGTAAAGTATTTTCATGTGGGTAATTTGCTGAATTAAAGACTACTTATTAACCCAAAGCTCAAAAAATAAGTTCTCAAGAATACAATAGGCTTAAAATGAAACAGCCACAAAACTCATTTAAGAGAATTCTGTGGCTGTTTTTGGTATATTATGTTTATTTAAAATCGCTTCAATGCCATTTCAGAAACAGTTTGTCCGATAGATAAAGACGACGTTGCCGCTGGCGAAGGAGCATTTAAAATATTGATTACTTTTTCATCTTCAATGATTGAGAAATCATCAAGTAAACCACCAGTACGGTCGCAAGCTTGCGCTCTTACACCTGCACCACCTTCAATTAAATCTGATTCTTGAATATCTGGAATTAACTCTTGCAAAGCCTTGGTGAAAGCCGCTTTCGAGAAACTTCTGTACATTTCTCCTAAACCAGTTTCCCAATATTTTGCCGCTACTTTCTGGAAACCACCCCAGGTAAGGGTATCCCACAATTCTTTTGGGTCGATGTCTAATTTTTTATAACCTTCTTTTCTAAATGCTAATACTGCATTTGGTCCAGCCTCAATTCCACCACGCATCATTCTAGTAAAATGTACTCCTAAGAATGGGAAATTTGGGTCAGGAACAGGATAAATCAAGTTTTTTACTAAATAATGTTTTTCAGGACGAATCTTAAAGTACTCTCCACGGAAAGGAACAATGCGCACATCAATCGGTCTGTCTTGTGACATCTGCGCTATTTTATCTGAATACAAACCAGCACAATTGATAACCAATTTGGTTTCATAAGTATTTCTTTCAGTTTTGATGATTGATAAAGAATGTCCTTTGGTTACGCCTGTTACTTTTTCATTAAAGAGTAATTCTGCACCAAGTGTTCTTAATTTATCCGCCATTTTTTGCGAAACTACTTTATAGTCAACAATACCAGTTTGTGGCACCCACATTCCTTCTACACAAGTAACATAAGGTTCATATTCTTTTACTTCGGCAGCTGAAATTTTACGTAAACCTTCCAAACCATTTTGTTGACCACGGATATAAAGATTTTCTAATTGTTGGCGTTGTTCGTGTTTGGTTGCCACTACAACTTTCCCCGTCAATTCGTAAGGAATATTTTCTTGATTACAAAAATCAATGAGTTGATGATAGCCTCTAATACAGTTGGTTGCTTTCAAAGAACCGGGTTTATAATAAAGTCCAGAGTGAATAACACCAGAATTATTACCTGTTTGATGAACGGCTACTTCACGTTCTTTTTCAAGAACCAAAATTTTCATTTCTGGTCGTTGTTCCTTGATTTTTAGAGCGGTAGCAAGCCCAACGATTCCTCCACCGATTACGATAATATCGTGCTGCATAATATATTTTAGGGTTTTCTCATGTAATGTTTCTGTAAAAACAGGCTGTAAAGATACAACAAAAAGACCTGTGACGATTTAAAACATCACAGGTCTTTTCAAGAAGTCTTTTTTTCATTTATATCGGCGATAGCTTATAAGTAGTTACAATTTCTGTAACGGAAGCTGGGGATACTCCTAAAAATGCTAAATTCATCGACCAAGTAGCTTCATCAGTGCTATTTTGTTTTAAAACAGCGTGATATTCAATCACATCCTTATTGAAATTAACCATGTCGTAAAGTTCTACAGGATGGTTTTCAATAGCAAGTTCTAGTTGCTTATCGTTATTGAGCAACTTCCATTTTCCTTTTTGTACAACCAAACCTTGTTGAAGGCTTGTTATAGTACCATCGGGCTTGAAATTGATTTGAATTTTTGAAATGGTATTACTCAAGCCAATACTTTGTTGTCTTGAAAATAACATCTTGTTTTTGGTACCAGCCAGCATATTAATCTCGCTGTATTGCCAAAACCCGTTGACCAACGTTTGCTTAACGCTAGAACTAATAGAAGTGTTTTTTACACTTGAAGGAACAACCTTTTCTAGAGGTGTTATGCTTTCATCGCAACTAGTCATCAGCCCGATACACAGTATCGAGATGATAAAGAATAGTGGTTTTCTCATGAAATTTAATGGCGGTTAAATTCATTACAAATATATTAGTAAAAACGACATTGACAAATGCGCAAAGTCATGTTGAAATTTATACTTACATTAAGAAAGATAAATCCGTGTTTTTCGTTATAAATTTACGATAAGCGTAGTAATTACTTTTTTTAAAGCTGAAATTTTTGTTCAATTTTTTGCTCCTATCTTTTATTTTTATCGAAAATCATCAAATCGTGAGCTAAAAGCGTCTGAACGAATGTACTGTTTAAACGAATTAATCAGATGAAAGCGATTTCTTTTTTGCTCTTGTTGATGAGCTTTACTCGTGTTTTTTCACAAGATGTTCAGTCTGCCAGTAAGTCATATTTTCACCTAAAACTGAAAGTATTAGATGCTGAAAATCATAAAAGTTTAGAAGGTACTTTCTTAAAACTATATACGAAAAATAAGCCTCAAAGGGTTGACTCAAGTATCGTTGAAAATGGCTATGCAATTTTTAAGCTTGAAAAAGGAAATGAATATGAACTTTTAGCCCAATTCGACGAGTACCTGACTCAGCGTGCTAGCTTTAATGCCGCTTGTTATCTACAAAATCCCAGCAAAGCATTTTGTGTTTCGGGAATTGATATTGAGCATATCAGTAAACTTTCTAATCAAAGTAGTTTAATAGAGGCTTCGATGAGTATGAAAAAGATTAATTTGAATGATGTCTTTGGCGTTGAACATATTCATTATGATTTTGATAAATGGGAAATTAGAAAAGATGCTTGGGCGGGATTGAATAATTTAATTCAGTTGCTGAAAGATAATCCAAGTATCAAAGTAGAACTTGGTTCTCATACTGATAGCCGTTCAGATGAAGGTTACAACATGGTTTTATCTCAAAAACGTGCTGACGAAGCCGTTAATTTCATTGTAAATAAAGGTAAAATTGCCCAAGAACGAATTATTGCTAAAGGCTATGGCGAAAGCCAATTACTGAATCATTGTAAGGATGGCGTAAATTGTTCAGAGAAAGAACATGCACTTAATAGACGAACGGAAATCAAAGTTTTAGGCTACCAAACCAATAAAAAACCATCAGTATTACAAAGAGGAACAGCCATTTCTGGAGCAAGGAATTGATAAATTCAGAGATAATTCACTCTATCTTGCTGATTATCAAAAACTTTCTTGGTAACATTTTGTAATTACAAACAGAATGTGTAATTTTGCACTCCAATTTTTAAAACAACATTACATACTTATGGAATTACGTAATTATGAAACGGTATTCATCTTAACTCCCGTTTTGTCTGAACAGCAGACAAAGGATGCCGTTGAAAAGTTCAAAAAAATCCTAACGGATAACAATGCTGAAATCGTAAATGAAGAAGCATGGGGAATACGTAAGCTGGCGTATCCTATTCAAAACAAACAAACTGGTTACTATTACATCGTTGAATTCAAAGCAGAAGGAACGTTAGTAGCTAAATTGGAACTTGAATACAAGCGTGACGAAAAAGTGATTCGTTTCTTGACAACTGTTCTTGATAAGCACGCAGTTGCATATAACGAGCGTAAGCAAAAAGGTTTAGTAGGTAAGAAACCAGTTGCTGCAGAAGCTAAAGCAGAATAAGTAAGACATTCACGAAATTCAACATTTTGAAATCATGACATTAGTAAACGAACCAGTTGACAAAAGCGTAATCCGCAAAAAATATTGCCGTTTCAAAAAATCAGGCATTAAATACATCGACTACAAAAACCCTGACTTTTTATTGAAGTTAGTAAACGAACAAGGAAAAATTCTTCCTCGTCGTCTTACTGGTACTTCTTTAAAATTTCAACGTAAAGTAGCTGTAGCTATCAAACGTGCTAGACACTTGGCTTTAATGCCTTACGTGGCTGACGGATTGAAATAGTTATCATAAATAAGGTTTTAGATAATAGGTTTTAGGTAATAAAAGATAGGTTGAGAGTTTAACTGTCGCCTCGAAGTAAAGCCCTAATATCTTAATAAAATAAAAAAATGGAAATCATCTTAAAGACTGACATCGCAGGTCTCGGTTATAAAAATGACGTAGTTACCGTAAAACCAGGATACGGACGTAACTACTTGATTCCACAAGGTTTCGCAGTTCAAGCGACGGGATCAAACAAAAAAATTCTTGCTGAAAACATCAAGCAAGTAGCTCACAAAGCTGAAAAAGTGAAAATGGATGCAGTTGCTTTGGCAGAAGCTATCGGTGATATTACTTTAGCAATTGCTGCGAAAGTAGGTGAAAGCGGTAAAATCTTCGGTCGTGTTACTACTATCCAAATCTCTGAATCTTTGAAAGAAAAAGGTTTTGATGTAGATAGAAAGAAAATTGCTTTGGATTCTGAAGTTAAATTTGTTGGTGATTTCACTGCAACACTTGACTTACACAAAGAAGTAAAACACAAAGTAAAATTCACAGTTGTAGCTGACTAATTGATAGCTATTATTACCGTTTGATAATTTTTCAGATAAAATAAAGAAAGCATCTCATAATTGGGATGCTTTCTTTATTTTATGCCTATGAGTCCGTTCTACTCAACAGTTTAATTGATGGCTGCTGTACTGGTGATATTTAAGTCGTAGTGTGATTTAGCTAAGATTTTTACTTCGTTGTTATAAAAACTAAAGAGGTAAATGTCATAGCTATCATTCGGTAGGGTTGCGTAATGTATTTTTTCTTCAAAATCATTTTGAATTAAACTGCCCTTTTTTAATATATTTCTGATTAAAGGAGCTTTTTTAATTACAGGAAAAAGAATGCTATACTTATTTGACCTAAATATTACAAAAAGGTTTTCGTCAAGACCATGATATGAAAAGCCAGTAGGATTTCTAATTATAAAAAAAGGAAATTCGAATAGGGCTTTTGGAGATTGATTGTTTTTTTCAAGCGAAGTTTTCGCAAGTATATTCTTTATTAAAGAACTAGTTTCTGGAGTAAATCGACATACACCTTCCTTCAAAGATACTGCTACTACATCGTTTACGAACTTCATATCACCTTTTCTAAGACCATGCAATCCACTTGGGAATTTTATTGGAAGCTTTGAAAGTAATACTGGTTTCATTGTTTCATGGTCATCAAATGTTCTGGTAGAATCATTTCTAAAGAAAAAATACCTTTTATTCAAACTAAAATTTGCACTAAAAACTTGCATTTCCATTCTTTTGTTGGCAAATTTTGTAAGAGAAATGGCATAAGTATAAGCCATAAAAACAAATGAAAAAGCTATTGAAATCCCTACAAATGTTTTTATAAGGACTTTGTTTTTTGAAAAAGTATTGATTTTTGAAAAAAGATATAAATAAGTACAAGCCGTTAATAACAAAGGATAAATCATGTACCTTGATTCCTGTTTGCCATTTCTTAAAAAGAAAGTCAACACGATAATCGCCAAACAAATAGACATTACCCCAAAAAGGAATAGGTTTGTTTTTTTTTCTTTTGTAAAGTAAGTCTTTAATACTTCTATCCCGTAAGATATGTAACATGAAAAAATAAGGAATCCAAAGGTATAATTAAGAATGGTATTTATTTTGAGTTGTGAGGAAATAGGTTCAATTAACAAGCTTGGCATTGCTATAATCGCTATTAATTCTTTTGGATGTTTTAGCCTTTCAAGAATTACACTTTTGCTTGGAGTATAATCTGGTTGTGTATAATTAGCATAGTAAAGAAACATAACTATGATAGATACAATTAGCCAATAAAAAGCATTTTTGTTTGCTCGTTGTAATGAAAATAATACAAAACCGACAGGTGCTAAAATCATGCTAGGGGCACTCGTACTAAGCGATAGGGCAAAAAATACAATACTCAGAATTAGTTTATTTTGTGTAATAAAGTAAATAGCAAGTACCATCAATAATACAACCGTATAATTTTGCAAAGATGCCATTGCCCATAGTGCATTCTCGTACGTCAGTGGTGAAAACAGTAAAATGCTTATTGGCACTAAAGCTAAGTACCCCATGTTAGCAAACTGTTTTACAAGTAATCTTAGCAAAACTAATATTGATGATATTCCTATCAACATGAATACTTTATAGTTCAATGTACCCACAATACTATTGTGTAAAAACATTATTAGCTTTGTATAAGCTATTCTGTGTTCATTATACTGTTGAAAAAAGGAAAGTACTTTTTCACTAAAACTAAGTCTTTCGTGAAGAAGAAGAAAGTTATTCAGTACGATGTCATCATAAAATGGGAAATCAGTAGAAAAAGTAAAAAAGCAATAAAAAAATAAAAGTATTGGACATGAAAATAATAGAATACCGATTACTTTAAGTGGACTTAAAACAGAACTATTCTTTACAGGCAAGTTTTCTTTCAATGAATTCATTAGCTACTAGTTTATTTGGGTAGCCAAAATTAAGTATTATTTTTGTATGTACTGTTATGAATACAAAATTTCTATACTCTAAAATTAATGCTAATGATTAAGTTATTTTTATTCTGTGAATTTTCAAACAAAGTAAATAAATCATCTCAGATTATGGGATACCTTCTTTACCTTTGTAGGATTTTTCTGTGATTAGATTTCGATTCTCAATAATAAAAGCAACGCTTTTTCGACTATCATCGTCATATATCTCACAAACAATTTTATCTTTAAATTCAGTGAATATGTTTAAATAAATTGTTACTGATATTTTTGCTCATCAGCATTCCTACATTGTTGCTTGGTCAAATTACAATTACGTCTCCTGTACTCAGACAAGTATTTCAACGTAATTTGAAAAACGAAGCTATCGTTACTGTAGCAGGTACTTATTCGCAACCAATTGATATAATTCAAGATACGAATGGATTCCAGTGAAAAGTGGTCAGGGAGTTGTTATAAACTAGACAGTGTTAAAAGCTAATCCATTTGTGGCTTATTTAAAGGTTCAATTACTGTAAAAGGCGGCTGGTATTCATTAGAAGTAAGAGGGCTTTTAAGCGGTAAAGTGGTTGGTGCTGTTTCAAAGATTGAAAAAATGGGTGTTGGCGAGGTATTTGTAATTGCCAGGCAATCAAATTTTGCGTTCTGAAAACGAAATACCTGCTTCTGACAATAGAGTAAACAGGTCTAATTTCTTGAAGGATTATAGTGTTAATGGTTATAAACAAGAATTTGACCCACAAGATACAAGTTATATTACTTATACAACTTCTAATTTTTCAATTAAGGAAAAAGTAATGATTAATCCATTTGGCTCATATTATTGGAGAAAAGTTGGAGAGAGCGTATGCAGAAGATCCTAATACGGCAGTATTCGACGATTTTCAAGATATTGATGTTCCTCTCGGTATTTACTAGTAGGCTTTCCTTACGAAAACCTGAATGCCGTTTTAAGTTGTTATGGTATCAATCTTGGTGTTAGAGCTATTCTTTTGTTTAAATGCTTATCCTGTAGGAACTTACATCTTATAATTTCTAAGAACTGGGACTGACCAAATTTTATAGAACAATAAAATGCTTTGAGACTTCTGTGAGATGGGAATTCCTATCAATTTTTCTTATTTATATAAAACCTGATACATTAAAACCAATATTCAGATGATCCTATTTAAAAAGATTTTGTTTTTTTTATTTTTCGCCAGTGTTAATTATACTCTTTTTGCTCAAATTAAGATTACATCTCCTCAAAATAGAGCAGTCTATCAGCGAAATCAAGAAGGTTTCTCTGAAATCACTGTTTCAGGTACATACGAAAAACAAATTGATAAAATAGAAGCAAGATTAATCCCTGTTGAAGCTGGACAAGGTGAAGCTGTTGATTGGACTGTCATAAAATTTTTGCCTCTCAATGGAAATTTTAGTGCTGTCATGAAGGTTAAACAAGGATGGTATAGTTTAGAATTAAGAGGTAGCCTTTATGGAACAGCGATAGGAGGTACTACCCGTCTTGAAAGAGTAGGGGTTGGGGAAGTTTTTGTAATAGCTGGGCAATCTAATGCCCAAGGAATGTCCTATATTGCAGGAATTGGTGCTGAGAGCGACCGAGTAAACTGTTTTTCATCTGCTACAAGTCTTGGAAATAATGTGAATAACTATATCTCTTTATCTCCATTTTCAAAATTAGATGCTGGAAGTAGAATTGCTCCAAGAGGGGTAAATGGTTGGTGTTGGGGAAGATTGGGCGATTTATTAGTGAATAAATTGAACGTTCCTGTAATGTTTTTTAATGCAGCTTTTGAAGGTACTTCAAGTAGTACTTGGGCAATTACAGCCAATGGAAATATCGCACCGAATCCATATATTGGAGGTACTTATGAGAATAGACTTCCATATCAAGACCTTTCAGACGCTTTTCATTATTTTGTAGCACAATTAGGAGTACGTTCTGTTTTATGGTGTCAGGGCGAATCAGATAATTTCTATATCAATCAAAAATTAGTGGTGGATAGTGAAAAATATCGTTCAAATCTTCAAACAGTTATTAATAAATCAAGGTCAGATGCTGGAAAAGATATTACTTGGGTCGTTTCTTTGACTTCTGGAGGTTCTTCAACTCCTTGTAATTTTTGTAGTACACCAATCATCACAGATGCTAATGTCATAAAAGGGCAACAGGCTGTTATTAATCAAGCTAACAATAATGTTTTTCAAGGACCCAATACAGATCTTATTCAAGTTACTGGCAGACAAGATGGAGTACATTTTAACGGTGTTGGTTTAGAACAACTTGCTATTGCTTGGAATAATGCACTGGACAATAACTTTTTTAACAATTCAAAGCCTCAATTACCAAATACTATCGCTGATTTAGCTTTTAGTTGTGGCAATAACCAAGTAAATGTAAGCTTGCCTGATGGTTTCTCAAACTATCAATGGTCAAATAATGGTTCTAATTTTGCTAGTGGAGTATTTTCAACGCAACGCAATGCAACACTTGCTGTAGGTACTGATAAAACGTATTATGCACGTTATCGTGATAATGTGGGAAATGTTATTCAAGTTCCATATATTTCTTTTGTAGGAAGTGCTGTTCCTTCTTCATCAATTTCTGCTAGTGGCGATGTTAGTTTTTGTGATGGAAATAGCGTAGTCTTGAATGCCAATGATGCCTCTATCTATGAATGGAGTAATGGGAGTACATCAAAATCAATAACAGTTTCTAATTCTGGAAGTTTTGCAGTTAGAATTGTCAATCAATTTGGCTGTCAGTCTGGATTTTCAGCACCTGTAGTTACTACAAACAAACCTTTACCCGCTAAACCTGTCATTACAGCAGGTGGTCCAACTACTTTTTGTGCAGATACTGATGTTACTTTAACCTCATCAAACTTACAATCGAACAATTATATTTGGAGTACAGGAAGTAACAGTCAAAATATCAAAGTTAATACTTCTGGAACATATAGCGTAACAACGGTAAGTTCACAAGGTTGTGCTTCTCCAATTTCAGATGGAATTAAAATTGTGGTAAATCCTTTGCCGCCAACACCAAGTATCACTGCTAGTGGCCCAACTACATTTTGTGCAGATACAGATGTTACATTAACTTCTTCTACTTTACAGGCCAATAAATATTTATGGAGTACAGGAAGTACTACGCCGAATGTAACAATTATTAATTCGGGTAATTATACTGTTAAAACCATTAGTACAGAAGGATGTTTTTCTCCTACTTCTCCAGTTGTTCAAATCGTTGTTAAGCCATTACCACCAAAGCCAACTATTACGACGAATGGTCCAACTACATTTTGTGCTGATACGAATGTAGTACTTAATTCTTCGAATCTTCAAGCTGTTAATTATTTATGGAGTACTGGAAGTAGTAGCCAGAATATAAAAATTAATCTTTCAGGAAACTACACAATCAGAACAATCAATAATCAAGGTTGTTATTCGCCAAGCTCTGATGGTATTAGAGTTGTAGTAAACCCTTTGCCACCAACACCAAGTATTTTACCTAATGGACCAACTACTTTTTGTGCTGATACAAATGTTGTTTTAACTTCAACATCTCAAAATGCAGTTAAATACTTATGGAGTACTGGTGCTACAAGTAATGCTATTAAAATCAATACGCAAGGGAATTATATCGTAAGAACAATTGATAATAATAACTGCTACTCAATTAATTCTCCTACAATGAGAATTACGGTAAATCAATTACCTACTACTCCAACAATTGTGACGAGTAAAGACAGTGTTTTCTGTGATGGAGATAATACTATTTTGCAAATGAGTTTAGCTTCTGGAAACAAGCCTACTTGGGTAGCTGCTCAGAATGGAACAGTAACAAACTATGGAATTCAAAATTTGACGGTAACTCAGTCTGGGGCATTTCGTGCTTATCAAACAGATTTAAATAACTGTAAATCTGTTATTTCTCCTAATGTTTATGTGGCAGTCAAGCCGAACCCTCCTAAAGTAGATTCAATTGTTCGTTTAAGCCCTTATTCTGTTGCAGTAAATGCTATCAAAGCAGACCAATATGTTTGGCAAGTAAACGGTGTGGTAAATAATACAATTTCAGGAAGTCCTATTAGGTTTACTGAAGAAGCAAATCTGAGTGTAATTGCTAAAAATGTGTATAAAACACTTTTCTATGGAGATAAATTTTGTTTTTCTCCAGCATCTAAAGAATATATTTTTAGATATTATGACGACCGTGGCGTATCAATTTATCCGAATCCAAGTAATGGGATTTTAAAAATTGAAGCAAGATACGATTGGAATAATACAACTTATGAAGTATATGATTTATTAGGAAGAATGGTAAGAAGAGGCACAATCACTTCTTTGGATACCAGCAGAACCTTAGATCTAACGATGTTGCCAGAAGGCGAGTACATATTGAGATTAAATACACAATCTCTTTTAATTGCTAAAAGGATAATTATTAATCGTTAGTTCGATTATATAAAATATAAAAAAGCTCGATTTCAATTTAGAAATCGAGCTTTTTTATATTTTATAATTTTGCTAAAACTTCTTTTACTGCTTCGAAGTTTGGAACATCTCCAGCACTTTCAAGTACTTCTGCATATTGAATGCTTCCGTTTCCATCAATTACAAATGCTGAACGTTTTGAAACACCTTTCATGCCTAAAACAAAGTTTTCATAAATGCTTTCGTAAGCTGTTGATACTTCTTTGTTGAAATCAGACAATAAATCAAAAGGAAGACTTTGTTCTGCTTTGAATTTACCTAAAGTGAAAATTGAGTCAACAGAAATACCGATAATCTCAGCATTTAGCTTTGAATAAGTAGCGATATTATCTCTCATTTCACATAATTCAGCAGTACAAACACTTGTAAATGCTAAAGGGAAAAACAGAATAACAACGTTTTTACCTTTGTAAACTGAAAGACTAATTTCTTTTTTTTCGGTATTGAATAAAGTAAAACTTGGAGCTAAATCACCAATTTGTAAAGCCATTTTATCTATAATTTAGATGTGAATAATGATTATAATACTGTTACTTCTTCAATTCCCAAAGCTTTACCTGCGGTTGGCGTTACTTGAAATTCAACAGCTGATTTTTTGCTATCTTTAAAAGCCTCACGTGGTTTGATACTCAAGATTTGAAATAACTCTTGGTCATTTTTCACCGCTGGATTTGGCGTCGTCAACAATACATCTCCTGAGAAGATTGAGTTAGCACCCGCCATGAAACAAAGTGTTTGTCCTTCGTAAGTCATATCCAAACGTCCAGCAGAAAGTCTTACCATTGATTTTGGCATCAAAATTCTTGCAGTAGCGATTGTTCTAACCATATCCCAAATAGAAGCTGGTTCTTGGTCACCAAGTGGCGTACCTTTGATGGGTACAAGGTTATTGATTGGCACAGAATCTGGATGCTGAGGCATATTTGCCAAGGTTTTCAACATTCCGATGCGGTCACCATCAGATTCTCCTAAACCAATAATTCCTCCCGAACAAACTGAAATTTTCGCTTTACGAACATTATCAATCGTATTCAAACGATCAGCGAAAGTACGAGTAGAAATTACGTCTTCGTAATGCTCTTCACTCGTATCAACGTTATGGTTATATGCGTATAAACCAGCTTCTTTTAATTTTTCAGCTTGCGATTCCGTCAACATTCCTAAAGTACAGCAAACTTCTAAACCCATAGAATTTACGCCCTGTACCATTCCTAATACTTTGTCAAAATCTTTGTTGTCACGTACTTCACGCCAAGCGGCACCCATACAAAAACGTGAACTTCCTGCATCTTTTGCTCTTTGTGCTGCTGATAATACTTCGTCAAGTTCCATCAATTTTTGAACTTTTACATCGGTATGATAGCGAGCAGCCTGTGAACAATAAGAACAATCTTCTGGACAGCCACCTGTTTTGATTGAAAGTAAAGTACTGATTTGTACCTCTTGTGGATCATTGAATTGGCGATGTACAGTGGCTGCACGATACACTAATTCCATGAATGGGAGGTTATAAATTTCTTCGATTTCTTCTCTAGTCCAATTATTTTTTATCATGGTATCATCTTGGCGATTTTTATTCGCTTTATGTTAATTAATCAAAATTAAACATGGATTTCGGGTTTGACAAATTGAGAAGCCTTTTTGTGGTTTGAAATTTATCGAAAAATTGGATTTTTTACGGATTTCGTTTGAAGGTTATCTTTTAGATTATTTTTTTAAAGAAATAATTAATACACTGAAAATGGAAATATTTAGTTTTAAATTCTTTTAATTGTATGTTGTTTAGAATTTAATTCCATAATAGGCTGATTATTTACTTTTTTTAGAATTTAATTCTATAAGGACGAATTTGTAAAATTTGTTTTTTCTACAATCAGGTGTTATTTTTGAATAAGAATCCTTCAAAAAACAAGAATCATGAGTCAGAAAATTTTAATATTCGATACAACCCTTCGTGATGGCGAACAAGTGCCAGGTTGTCAATTAAATACCGAAGAAAAATTGCAAGTTGCTGAACAACTGGAATTACTTGGGGTAGATATTATCGAAGCTGGTTTTCCGATTTCTTCTCCTGGCGATTTTCGTTCAGTTGAAGAGATTGCTAAATTAGTTAAAAACGCTACTGTTTGTGGACTGACTCGTGCCAAAAAAGAAGACATTGATGCGGCTGCCGCAGCATTGAAACACGCAAAATATCCAAGAATTCACACAGGTATTGGTTCATCTGATACGCACATTAAATATAAATTCAACTCTACTCGTGAAGAAATTCTTGAGAAAGGTGTTTGGGCGGTTAAATATGCAAAATCTTATGTAGAAGATGTTGAATTCTTCGCAGAAGATGCTGGTCGTGCAGATTTAGTTTTCTTGGCACAATTAACTGAAGCTGTGATTGATGCTGGTGCAACAGTGGTAAACTTGCCAGATACAACAGGTTATTTGTTACCTCAACAAATGTTCCAACGTATCAACTATTTGTTTGAAAACGTTCCGAATATTCACAAAGCGGTAATTTCAATGCACAACCACAACGATTTAGGTTTGGCAACTGCTAATACCATTGCTGGTATTCAAGCTGGTGCAAGACAAGTTGAAGTAACTATCAACGGAATCGGTGAACGTGCTGGAAATACTTCTTTAGAAGAAGTAGCAATGATTTTGAATACGCACAAAGATTTAGGTTACCACACAGGAATCAATTCTAAACACTTGTATCCATTCTCGCAGTTTGTTTCTAATTTGATGGGAATGCCAGTACAAGCGAATAAAGCAATTGTTGGTGCAAATGCTTTTGCACACTCTTCAGGTATTCACCAAGATGGTTTCTTGAAACATACTCAGAATTATGAAATTATGAATCCAGAAGATGTTGGTGTTCCTTCATCAGCGATTGTATTGACTTCTCGTTCTGGACGTGCTGCCTTGCGTCACCGTTTGCAATTATTAGGTTTTGAATTCGAAAAACCAGATTTAGATAAACTTTATACTCGTTTCTTGTTGATGGCTGATGCTCGTAAACAATTGAATGATGAAGATTTGAAAGAATTGGTTGGATAAATATATTCTTTAATCATGTAAAAAGGCTTCCTTGAATATCAGGGAAGCCTTTTAGTTTAATACCTATTGCTCTATTTCCTAACAATAATATTGATTGTGAAAAATGAAAACATTTGTATTTATTTCCGTATTGTGTATATCCTTTTCCGTTAAAGCATCTTTTGCCCAATATCGTATCAAAGGGATAATTAAAGACTCAATAACGAAAGAGGCTTTAGCTTTTGCTACTGTTCAATTACAGATTGAAAAAAATGGTGTTTATACAGATGAAAAGGGATATTTTGAGATAAGCTCAAAACACAGAATAGATACTTTAATAGTAAGTTATTTGTCTTATCAAGAGAAAAAGATAGCCGTTTCACAACTAAATGAAATAGATGAAAATACAATCTTTCTATCGAATACTGCTACCAATTTGTCGGAAGTAATTGTAACGTCTAAGAAAAGTAAAAAGGGAAATATAATGTTGGGTCATTATGATTTTCCTACAACATTTAACTGGGGTTCTGGACCTGCGGATATTTTTTTGAATTATTATAGGAATCTAACACAAGCATCTCCAATAATAAAAAAATTATATTTTGATTTTGGGAAAACCTTAAAAATAACCCATAAATCATTGATAAGAATTAGAGTTATGCAAAGGGATTCCTCTGCTGGAAAACCCACTAGAGATATTATTCAGGATAATATGGTTGTAGAGGTAAAACCATTTTCTTCAAAATTAATTTACGACATAGAAAAATATCAGATTACATTCCCGAAAAACGGTATTTTCATTGGTTTTGAAGTAATAGGAATTTATCGAAAACATGAATTAATTACGTTTAATCCGGGCAATAATTCTGTGTGGGTTTCCTCTACCGAGGATAAAAATAGAGACAAAATTGGAGAAGCATGGACATACTCTCCTTTCGATAGAAAATGGTTTACAAATTACAAAAGAGGTCATAATAGAATGTTTAAATTTGGGATGGAAATAGCAGATTGAATTTTCTGTTGTCAATGATTAATCAACAACAGAAAATATAATTATTTAGATGCCAAATACTTAATTCCATCCAAAAGCCTATCCAAATCTTGTAAACTTGTATAAACATGTGGAGTAACTCTTACGCCATCTAATTTTTCCCATTTTACAGGCGAAGTATGAATTTTATATTTTGCGAATAATTCTGCTTCAACTTTTCCAGCTTCCATACCTTCGATACTAAAATGTGCTAAAGCACCCGAATATTCAGGTTTGATAGGCGTATTGAGTTTAAATTTTGGTATTTTACTTGCCTCTTTTGCCCAATAACTTTTCAAGAAATGTAAACGTGCTTCTTTTCTGGCATTACCGATGGCTAATTGAAAATTAAGTGCTTGTCCAATGGCTTGTTCAATCATAAATGGACGAGTACCTAGGTTTTCAAATTTTCGAATATTGTCTGAATTTGGTTTATCATTAGGAATCAATGGAAAAACTTTACTGATTTTCTCTTTTTTCACCCAAAGCATTCCTGAACCGATTGGTGCCGAAAGCCATTTGTGTAAACTTGTTCCGAAGTAATCTCCACCCAAATCAGGAATTTTATATTCAAGATGAGCAAATGAATGCGCTCCATCAATTACTACTTCAATCCCACGTTTATGCGCTTCATCAGCGATGCGTTTTGCGGGTAAAATTTGTCCGTTCCAATTAACAATATGTGTTATATGAACAACTTTTGTTCGTGGAGTCATTTGTTCTACATATTTCTGTACAATCAAATCATTATCTTCCAATGGTAAATCTATGTTCACATAATTGATTTTTAATCCTTCTCTAAGCTCTCTTTGTCGCCAAGCGTGAAGCATATTTGGGTAGTCATATTTACTCATGACGATTTCATCGCCACGAGTTAAAGGCAAACCCAGAATCACAGTATCCAATGCCTCTGTAGCATTGCGGTTGATTGCGATTTCTTCGGGAGAAACACCAGAAAATTTAGCTAAGTTTTCACGCAGTGGTTCACGACCTTGGTCAAGAATTCGCCACATAAAATAGCTTGGAGCTTCATTGGCAAATTTTCCGTATCGTTCCACCGCATTTTGAACCACTGTTGGTGCCGGACTAACACCGCCATTATTCAAATTGATGATTTGTGGAGAAACGGTATAAGCCTGTTGAATTTGATACCAATAGTCTTCATCGGAAGCCATTAGTAGTTCAGATTTTTCTGGAGAGAAACTACTAATAGATTGTAAGTCATTGGATGATAAACCTTTAAAAGTTGGAAGTAAGGAGGCGCCAGCAAGCGCAGAAACTTGATTGATGAAATGTCGTCTTGTTGTCATATTTAGTTTGTTTTACATAAATATACAAAAGAATCTTCAACGAAGCGAAACCAAAGTCCACAAAAAAGCCAGTCAAAACATTCCTGACTGGCTTTTTCATAAACCCTAAACCAAACTATTATAATGACTATTTTTTGTCTTTTTTAACTTCTTTTTTGTTGACCAATTCACCGTCTTTTAATTTTTTTGAAACGGTTAAATATGGACCAGAAATAATTGTTTCGCCATCTGTTAAACCTGAAAGGATTTCAATATTTTCAAAATCAGAGATACCTGTTTTTACTTCTTTCATTTTTGCTTTGTTGTCTTTACCCAATACAAAAACTACTTCTTTTACTTTCTCTTTCTTAATAACTTTTTCCTCTTCCTTGTTCTCTTCTGGAGCACCTTCTTTTTTCTCATCTCCTTCTTTAGCATTCGGGTCACGAGTGGTTACAGAAGCCAATGGAACTGATAAAACTCCATTTTTACGGTCGGTGATAATTTCAACAGATGCCGTCATTCCTGGTTTTAATGGATAAGAATGTTTGCCTACAATTAAATCTTCGTAAGATTTACGTAACACTCTAATTTTTACTTCAAATTCTGTTACTGCATCGGTAGAAACTGTCGTAGCCGAAGTACCACCCAAACCATTTGCTGAACTCGCAATTTCATAAACTACTCCTTTGAATTTTCTGCCAGAAGCACTGTATGAGTCAACGTCGATAATAACGGTGTCATTCATTGAAACACGTGTAATATCGTTTTCGTTCACATTTACACGTACTTCCATTTTATTTAAATTGGCAATTCTAAGTAATTCTGTACCAGCCATTTGTGATGTGCCCACTACACGTTCGCCCAATTCAACATTCAACTTTGAAATCGTACCACTTTGTGGCGCATAAATGGTCGTTTTTGTTAAGTTGGCTCTCGCTTCTTTCAAAGCCGCCTCCGAACTTTTTACATTGAAAGATGCTGCCAAAACACTTGCTTTGGTCGATTCTACATCTTGTTTTGCAACCAAGTATTGTGAATTGAATTGGTCAAAATCTGCATCTGAAATCACTTTATCATCGTGTAATTTCTTGTTGCGATCATAATCAATTTTTGCTTTCAACAAACGTGACTCTGCTTGAGATTGCATTGCTTTTGATTGCTCAACTGATGCTTTCGATGAATTTACTTGTGCCTCTGCCCGAGCCAATAAAGATTCATAGTTATCAGGACGAATTTTCAAAAGTAACTGACCAGCTATTACAGAGTCACCTTCGCTTACGTACAATCCTACAATTTCTCCCGAAACATCTGGTGAAAGTTTTACTTCAATTTCAGGCTGAATTTTTCCTGAAGCGGATACTCTTTCGATAATATCTGCTTTTTTAGCTTTGGAGAATTCTACTTCTGTTGATGGTTCTTTGCCAATCAGACCTTGTTGTTTTGCAACAAATAATGCAATGCCTAATGCTACGATGATTCCACCTAATATCCACCAGATTTTATTTGAAGATTTCTTTGCCATAATGTTGGTTAAATTGTGTGACTGTTAGTGAGAGATTAAAATCACTTCATCACAAGTTAAAAGGTAAGTGGTTTATTTTGATAATAATCTAAGATTTTTGTTCTAAAAATAAAGTCATATTTCGCCTGAATTTGGTTTCCACGAGCTTTATCAAGATTGGTTTTTTGTAAACTATAATTCACAAAATCAATAGCACCTGCACCAAATCTGCTTTCGGCTGCTCTGAACGATTCTTCTAAAGCGGTTACTTGTACTGTAAGGGCATCAAAACGTTTGGCGGCATTATTCATATTGGTATAAGCTTGTTCGATATTCTGGCGTAATGTTTGGCGAGCTTGAAGGGCGGTCAAGTCGGCATTACTTTTTTGTATTTTAGCTTGTGCTACTCTGTTTTTATTTAAGAAACGGCTAAAAATTGGAATGGTAGCATTAAAACCAAAACCGTAGTTGGCGGTATTTTTTAGTTGTTGGAAATAAGCTACTGTTCCATCTTCAACAAATCTTGCTTGAGTTACAACTAAAGGATAGTCAACTCCGCTTACATTTACAGTTCCTAAATTAGAACTTGTTGTACCATCTTGGCGGTATAATTTTTGAGCGTTAGACTGATTCGCACCTAAATTTGCTCCTGCAGAAACAGTAGGTAAAAAACCTGCTCTTGCAATTTCAATACCTTTCATTGCTCCTTGTATTCTTAAATCAGCGGCTTTGATAGTTGGCTGATTTTTCTCGGCAATTTCAAATATTTTAGTAGCAGTTGCATCGTATCCTTGCGAAGTAGCAGGAACTGGTAATGAAACTCTTTCTACGGCTACATCAGTAATATTTTTATCATTCAATAATTGAATTAATGAAAGTTTAGCTAAATCTAAAGTACTTTGGTTGTTGATAACCGTTGTTTCTTCTGTTGCTAATTGTGCTTTTAAATCTAACAGATTAGATTGTGGTAAAGAACCTGCCTGAACCAATTTATCAGTACGTTGAATTTGTAAAGCAGTAATTTGAGTTTGACTTTGAGAAATAACAAGAATATCTTGAGCATTCAAGATATTGAGGTAAGCTAAGACTACTTGCAAAGAGACGTTTTCTCTCATAGCTTGTAAATCTAATTCGGTAGCTTTCAACAATAAATCGTTTTGAAGAATTGTATTTCTCAATAGAAAACCATTGAAAATCGTTACGTTAGCATTAACACTCAAACTATTGTAATTGATATTTTTTTCAATATAAGTGTTAGTGAAAGGGTCAAGGCTTCGACCAAAATTGAAAGATTCATTAATTGAACCATTGGCATTCGGCAAGCGATTATCTTTTGATTGTTTCAATTGCAAATTGCTCAACAATAGCTGGTTTTCACTTTGCTTGACTGAAATATTGTTTTTCAAGGCAATATTTACGGCTTCTTGCAACGATAACTTTGTTTCATTCCCGCTTGCTTGAATAGCGTTCTGAGCTTTTCCTTGAAAAGTCAATAAAGTAATGCCTGTTAGGATTAGTAATGAGAATTTCATAATTCTTATAATTTATGGTTCAATGTTACGAATGATTTTTGGGGCTTTAAAAATTTTTAGGATAAACGGCTATGATGCTATGATAAAAGGGAAATTGATAATATTCCATAGAATTTGCATCTCATTAAGCTTATGCCTAAAATGTTCTGTTCTTAAAATCATCAAGTAATATGCCATCGATTATAAATGATTGTTTTACAAGTATTTATAAATGTTTGTAAACTAAAAAAGTGTCCGAAAACGAACACTTTTTGCTAAAATCGAACGGTTGATTGTATTTTTATCAAAGCTTTATTCAATAATCTGGTAAATCTGTTTTGCTTCTCTTCTCGAAACAGCATTAAAATGCCACCATTCGTAGTCAATAGGCATAAAACCAACGGCTTCCATGACGTTTCTCAACAAAATTCTATTGGCTACTTGTTGTTTGGTCAGTTTTTTTTGTGCGAGAAAAAAATCTTCTTTTACTGGATAAGCCAATTCTCCGAAATAATCATATTTTGTTCCCATGTCTAAAGCTTTTCCATCGGCTGTAGCAATGGTTAAATCTACCGCACTTCCATAGTTGTGAATAGAACCTTCGGCTGGATTTGCCACATATTTTGCACGTTCTTTAGGCGGATATTGGCTCAGAGTATTCCAAAGTACTTTTTGAATACTTAATGGACGACCGCCGTCATACACCAAAAGTCTGTAATTGGGATTTTTTTGTTGGAGCAAAGCATTCGCTTTTTTTAGCATTTGCGCTGGACGTTTCTGCATAAAACAATTGGTAATACAGCCATAAACGTCTTTCCCAACAAAATTATCAGTCGTTGAATATTTCAGTTCTACCAAAATAGAAGAATCAATTTCTTTAACATTGACTAATCCTTGTTGAATCATCTTCTTTTCGTATTCACAAGTGGGTACAGATTGTGGCTTTGAAGATTTCTTTTTTTCTTCATTTTCAAAGTTTTCATGTTTGGCTACAAAACTAGAAGTAGCTAGTGAAAAAAGTAAGAGACTAAAAATATGTTTTCTCATATTGTTGATGTTCATTGGAGAATAAAATATAAATTTAAGGGTGAATTTCTTTGAATAATGTAAATAAAGCCATTTTTCGCTTTTAATACTGCTATTTTCTAAATGTTAGAGCAATTCGCCAATCGATTCAAATTTTAAATTGAGATTATCAAACCAATCAAACATGGCCTTAAATTACCTCTGGATTGCCTTTTTTATTGTCGCTTTTGTCGTTGCATTAATCAAACTCATTTTTACGGGTGATACCGAAATTTTTAAATTAATCATTGATGGAATGTTTGATTCTTCCGAAGTAGCGGTGATGAAAATTGCTTTGCCTTTGGCTGGAGTAATGACTTTTTTCATGGGTTTGTTGAATGTTGGTGAACGTGCAGGAGCAATCAATTTTTTGGCTCGTTTGGTAGGTCCTTTTTTCAATCGTTTATTTCCTGAAATTCCTAAAAATCACCCAGCAAATGGACAAATGATTATGAATTTTTCTGCCAATATGTTGGGTTTGGACAATGCGGCAACACCTTTCGGACTGAAAGCGATGCAAAGTTTACAAGAACTGAATCCGAGTAAAGATGTTGCCTCTAATGCACAAATTATGTTTATGGTTTTGCACAGTGCTGGTCCCGTTTTGATTCCTCTTAGTATTATGGCTCAACGTTCGATTTATGGTGCGGCAGATCCTTCTGATATTTTTATTCCTTGTTTAATTGCGACTTATGTGGCTACGGTTACGGGCTTACTTTTTGTAGCGATTCGCCAGAGAATCAATTTGTTTGACAAAGTAATACTTTCTTGGTTAGGTGGCATTTCGCTATTCATCGGTTTGGTACTTTGGTATTTTTCAAGTATTCCGAAAGAACAAATTGAAGTAGTTTCAAAAATAGCTTCAAATGTGATTTTATTTACGTTTATTATTTCATTTTTATTGGGTGCTTTGCGTAAAAAAGTAGATGTTTTTAGTGCTTTTATCGAAGGAGCAAAAGGAGGTTTTGAGACTTCTGTGAAAATTATTCCTTACTTGGTAGCCATGTTGGTGGCGATTGGTGCTTTGCGAAATTCAGGTGCTTTAACTTGGGTTGTTGACGGAATGAAATTTGCTTTTTCTTTAACGGGAATAAACACCGATTTCACGGACGCTTTGCCAACGGCTTTGATGCACCCTTTGAGCGGTGGAGGCTCAAGAGCAATGATGATTGATACTATGAAAACCTTCGGTGCAGATTCTTTTGCGGGACGCTTGTCATGTGTTTTTCAAGGTTCTTCGGATACCATTTTTTATGTTTTAGCCTTGTACTTTGGCTCAGTGAATATCAGAAATACACGCTACACACTTTGGGCAGGTTTAACGGCCGATTTAGTCAGTGTGATTACTGCCATTTGGGTGAGTTATATTTTCTTTCATTAGGCTGTTGTTGGCTTTCAGAAGTCGGCTATCGGATGTTGGATTTGTGTTGCTTTAAGGTTTAGAAACGCCAATTTTGATTGAACAACAAGCGAAAAAATGATAAAACTGATTTTAAAACTAAACGAGTAGCGGCAATCCCTTGCGGTTGCCTCTCTCGAAACGGCAACCGCAAGGGATTGCCGCTACTTCAGTTATTGATTACCAACAGCATCTTGCGTCTAAAATCTTGTATCTTGTTTCTTATGTCCTAAAATCTTCAAATCTATGAAAACAAAACTCTACTTCTACACAATTCTACATTTACGTCCGAAGCAAATATTCTATCAATTGTATTATCAAGTAAAGCGTTTGGGCAGAAAAATACTTCGCTGGCAATATCCCAAAACGATTGAAGTGAAAAGTTTTAGTTTACATTTACAAGCTTCAATTCCTGCTAAAAAGACTTATTTCCCAACCAAAAATCGTTTCGTTTTTCTGAATCAATCCAAGTATTTTAAAGAAGCCATCGACTGGAATGATGAAAAATCTTTCGGAAAATTATGGACATATCAGCTAAATTATTTTGATTTTCTGCATCAAAAAGACCTATCCAAAGAAGAAGGTTTGGCTTGGATAAATACTTTTATCAATACTTCGAACCTCAGTACAGGTTTAGAACCTTATCCAATTTCTTTGAGAGGCATCAATTGGATAAAATTTTTAACTTATCATCAAATTCAAGAACCAGAAATAGATGCCGTTTTGAGGGCTCATTACTGTATTTTAAGCAAGAATCTGGAGTATCACATTTTAGGAAATCATTTATTGGAAAATGCTTTTTCCTTGCTTTTCGCTGCTTATTATTTTAGAGATAAACACTTTCTGAAAATTGCCACCAAGCTTTTGGAAGAAGAATTAAAAGAACAGATTTTAACCGATGGCGGACATTTTGAATTATCGCCCATGTATCACCAAATCGTACTTTTTCGTTTGCTCGACTGTTTGAATTTGGTGAAAAATAATCCTGATTTTGGTGAGTATTCTGTAAAAGAATTGTTGAAGACTTACGCTCAAAAAATGGTAGATTTTCTGAATGAAATTACTTTTGAAAATGGCGATATTCCTTTGGTAAATGATTCCGCTCAAAATTTTGCACCCAATACTGCTGAACTTTTAGCGTATGCCAAAAGTTTGGGCTTATCGCCCAAACCTACTAAAATTAAAGAAAGCGGTTATCGAAAATTTCAGAAAGCTACTTATGAATTGTTTGTCGATGTAGCTGAAATTTCTCCCAAGTATTTATCTGCACACGCTCATTCCGATACTTTTAATTTCATCTTGTACATTCGTGGAAAGCCTTTTATTGTGGATACTGGTACTTCTACTTATCAGTTTGCTGAAAGGCGACAGCAAGAACGTTCAACTTCTGCACATAATACGGTACAAGTTGGAGATTTTGAACAATCGGAAATTTGGAGTATTTTTAGAGTAGCGAGGCGAGCGAAACCAAAGATTTTATCAGAATCAGAAAATCATATTTCGGCTTCGCACAATGGCTATCGGCGTTTGGGAATTGTTCATCAAAGAGATTTTTGGATAGAAGAACAGCAAATTACCATTCATGATACAATACTTGGAAATGAGAATTTTCCAGCAAAAACATTTTTACACTTTTACCCCAACATCGAAATTAAGCTTACTGAAAATATAATTTCAACCGATTTCGCCACTATTACTTTTTCTAAAAACTTTGAAATTACGCTTGCAGATTACTTATTAGCCGAAGAATTTAATTTACTCAAGCCAGCCAAATTAGCGATTATACACTTTCAAAATGAATTAACTACAACAATTAAATTCCATGAAGCTTATGAAAATCCTCGTCCTAAGTTTTAATTTTCAGCCAGATTTATGTGCAGGTTCTTTCCGGAGTACAGCTTTGGTAAAAGCACTTCAAACTAAAATTGCTTCAACAGATTCTATTGAAGTACTCACTACAACGCCAAATCGCTATCACAGTTTCAGCAATCAAGCCCCAGTTTTCGAGCAAAAGGATAATTTAATCATTCGCAGAATTCCTTTGCCACCCCATAAAAACAGTATTTTCGGGCAAATTTTTGCCTTTACATTTTATGCAAAATCGGTACTTAAATATACCCGAAAATATGATTATACTTTGATTTACGCTTCTTCGTCTCGACTTTTCACGGCTTTACTCGGAGCGATAATTGCTCGCCGAAAACCCACTTTACTTTTTCTTGACATCAGAGATATTTTTTCGGAAGCGGTTTTAGAAGCGTTTCAAAATCCTGTTCTCAAGTTTTTAATGAAAATATTTCTTGTGCCAATCTTGAAAATGATTGAAAAATTTAGCGTCAATACCGCTCAACATCTCAATCTTGTTTCAGAAGCTTTTACTGATAATTTTAAGTACTTCAAAGGAAATGTTAGTTATTTTACGAATGGAATTGATGAAGTATTTTTAAAACATAACTTTCAGCTTACTATTCAAAATCAGCCACAAATTATTACTTATGCAGGCAATGTTGGCAATGGACAAGGTTTGGAGAAAATAATTCCAGCAGCAGCGAAAGCTTTAGAAGGGAAGTACATTTTTAATATCATCGGTGATGGCAATACCCAAAAATTGTTGGAAGAAAAATTAAGTCTTCTGAATGTAAATAATGTCAATTTGTTTAAGCCAGTCAGTCAGGAAATGTTGATTAACTTTTATCAGAAAAGCGATTTTTTGTTTTTGCACCTGAACGACGCTAAAGCCTTTGAAAAAGTATTGCCATCAAAGATTTTTGAATACGGAGCAAGTAACAAAACGATTATTGCAGGTGTAAATGGTTTTGCGAAAAATTTTATTGAAAAGAATGTAGCAAACGTGATACTTTTTAAACCTTGCGACGCAGAAAATTTGCTTGAAAAATTAGAAAATCACCATTTGTCAACCATAAATCGAAGTGATTTTATCGAAAAATTTAGCCGAAAAACACTGATGGACGAAATGGCAAAAATCATTTTAGCAATGATTCATTCGCCTAACATTGAAAAAAATGTAGTATAAGCTTACCTTTATGTTTTAATTCAAAAAAATCATTAATTTTTCATTTAGAATTAATGAAACGACGATAGCATTTTTAAAATTGAAGCTCATTTTGGATATACAATCAACAAAAATCGCAATTATTGGCCTTGGTTATGTAGGCTTACCTTTAGCAGTAGAATTTGGGAAAAAGTACCAAGTTTTGGGTTTCGATATTAATCAAACAAGAGTAAACGAGTTAAATGCTGGTCACGACCGCACGCATGAAGTAGCATCTTCGCAATTGAAAGCTTCTGAAAAACTTACTTTTTCGGCTTCACCTGAAATGTTGAGTACTTGCAATGTGTTTATCGTCACGGTGCCAACGCCGATTGATAAATACAAAAAGCCAGACTTAATTCCTTTGCTTTCGGCAAGTAAAACAGTCGGAAAAGTATTGAAGAAAAACGACATCGTGATTTATGAATCAACAGTTTATCCGGGTTGTACAGAAGAAGATTGCGTACCCGTTTTGGAAAGAGAAAGTGGATTAAAATTCAATGAAGATTTCTTCTGTGGTTATTCGCCAGAGCGTATCAATCCAGGCGATAAAATCAATACTTTAACTAAAATCAGAAAAGTAACTTCTGGTTCAACAGAAGAAATAGCTGAGTTTGTTGATCAACTTTATGGTTCAATCATCGAAGCAGGAACTTACAAAGCCTCGTCGTTGAAAGTTGCGGAAGCCAGCAAAGCGATTGAAAATGCTCAACGTGATGTAAATATTTCGTTCGTCAATGAATTGTCATTGATTTTTGACAAAATGGGCATTGATACTTCCGAAGTATTAGAAGCCGCTGGTACAAAATGGAATTTTTTGAAATTTAAACCCGGTTTAGTAGGCGGACACTGTATCGGCGTTGACCCTTATTATTTACTCCATAAATCTGAAAGCTTGGGCTATTATCCACAAGTAATTCTTTCGGGAAGACGAGTAAACGATAATATGGGCATTTTTGTAGGCGGAAAACTCATTAAATTATTGATTAAAAAAGGACATAAAATCGAAGGGAGTAAAGTATTGATTTTAGGAATCACTTTCAAAGAGAATTGCCCTGACATTCGTAATTCAAGAGTAATTGATGTCTATCAAGAATTACAAGAATTTGGAGTACAAATTGACGTACACGACCCGTGGGCTGACAAAAAAGAAGTACATGAAGAGTACGGCATTTCATTGTTGGATTCAATTACCGAAAAATACGATGGGATTTTATTAGCGGTTTCGCACGATGAGTACAAAAACTTAGATTTAGAACAACTGAAAAACCCAGATGCTGTAGTTTATGACATTAAATCTTTATGGCAAAAAGATTTAGTGGATGCAAGGCTATAAAAATTTTTGTTTTTCAGTTTACCGTTCAATTAGGCACAAAAAAAGAGATAAGCAATTTGCTTGTCTCTTTTTTTGTGCCTAATTGTTAGATAGTTATAAAAAAAATATGCCTATTTTTTGAAATCGTTTTTATTTTTTTACTACTTTAGAATATTGATAAACCTACGTTTTACTGCCTAATCTACCCTTAGCATGAGAAAGATTCTTATCACAGGAGGAGCAGGTTTTATACCAAGCTCTTTGGCCGACAGGCTTTTGCAAGATGAGCAAAATTTTATAATTGCTCTCGACAATTTTTCTACTGGGAATGAGCGAAATCTTCCCCAAAAACCGCCTTCCAATTACCAATTTCTGAAATGCGATGTCAATGATTATGGAAGTCTTTCAGAGATAATGAATCAATTTGATTTTGATTATATTTTCCATTATGCCGCCATTGTTGGTGTTCAAAGAACACTTGAAAACCCTTCGAGTGTTTTAGGTGATATTGAAGGAACTAAGAATATTCTGAGTTTAGCGAAAGACAAAAATGTAAAGCGTATTTTTTTCGCTTCTTCTTCGGAAGTATATGGAGAATCTAAAGAGTATCCCCAACATGAAGAATTAACGCCTTTGAATGGGAAATTACCTTATGCGGCAGTCAAGAAAGTTGGAGAAACGATTATTGAGTCTTTCAAATTTACTTTTGATTTAGATTATACCATTTTCAGATTTTTCAATACTTATGGTGCTAAACAGAATCATGATTTTGTGGTTTCAAGGTTTTTGAATTTAGCCTTGAAAAATGAACCGATTACAATTTATGGAGATGGCTCTCAGACCCGAACGTTTTGCTATATCGACGATAATATTGAAGTAACGCATAAAATATTCAACGAAAATCTGGCATTAAATCAAGTAATTAACCTCGGTTCTGAAATTGAAATCAGTATTTTATCCTTGGCAGAAAAGATTATTACGCTTACTGGCTCACATTCATCCATTGTGCATTTGCCTGCGCTGGAAAAAGGCGATATGGCTAGAAGAAAACCTGATAATACTAAAATGAAACAAATTTTAGGAAGAGAATTAATCTCTTTGGAAGAAGGTCTCAAACGTATTATAAATCCATACCTCTAAAATTTATCTCTATGAACACTAGCTACGAACCATTGATTGTATTAGGAGTCTTTTTCCTGATTTTTTCATTAGTATTGAATAATACTTTGTTGAAATATCTTACATTTCAAGCCCCTCAAAAATCAAAACTTCAAATACGCTGGAATATTTCCAAGAAACCAACGCTTGGTGGAATATCATTTTACCTTGTGTTTTTGATTGCATTCTTATACTCAAGCCATCCGACGATTTCACTTTTACTTCCGCTGAGTATTGCCTTTGGTTTTGGATTGATTGATGATTATTTTGTTCTTTCTCCCTTTTTTAAATTACTTGGACAATCTTCTGTGGCTTTATTAATTGGCAATGAACATACTATTCATTTGGTTGAAAGCAATATTGTAAATACTGTTTTTACTTTTTTCTGGATAATTGGTTTGATGAATGCCATTAATATGCTTGATAATATGGATGGTATTTTGGCTTCAACGGTTTTGATAATATTGTGGATTGCTTTAATCATACGACCTGAAGAATCGAGTTTAGAGCTAAATTTTTACATAGCTTGTATCATGGGGGGATTGATTAGTTTTTTATTTTTCAATTGGCAACCTGCTAAAATGTACATGGGCGATTCAGGAAGCCAGTTTTTAGGAGCATTTTTGGCTTGGATTAGTATTCAGTACTTTTGGAATTTTAGAGAAACGGGAGTAGAAGGTTTTCAGGGAAAACAATTTTTAATACCAATTTTGTCTTTTATTATTCCTTTGATTGATACTTCAACTGTTATTTTTTTTAGAATGCAACAAGGCATTTCTCCATTCGTTGGCGGAAAAGACCATCTCACTCACCATTTGGTTTATGCTGGTTTTTCAGAACTACAAACCGTTGTGCTGTTAAGTATGATTTCTTTACTTTCAGGAATGATTATCTTTTTTATTGAAGATATTGTCGGAACGAATCAATGGAGAAATGTGTGTTCGATAATTGTGATAATTTATATCTTGTTGGTTTGGTTACTTTTGCAGATAATGTATGAAAAAGGCAACAAGTCTTGAAAGAAGCTGTTTATTCTTGCTTCACGCTAAAACGTAGATTTTTTCCTTATTAGGAAGTATTATTTGACAATATTTTCAAGGTTTAAATAGCTTTTTTAAGCATCATTACATTTGTTGATTGTTTAATGAAGTACTTCTATATAAATTTAAAATTGTACGTCAATGAAGGAATTGCAGAGCCAAAAATAGTTAATTGATAGGCTCTTAGCCCATTTTCACTCCTTAAATATACAGAGTAAGCATTCGCTCTAGCATAAATATTATAAACCGTAAAAGTCCAAGACCCTTCCCAATATTTTTTGTTTAAAGTTGGATTGTGGATAGTCCATGAAAAGTCTAAGCGATGATAATCTTTGATTCTATCATTATTTCTATCTCTGTAAAAAGGATATTTTACGTCATTGTACATCACAAAACCGTCGGGAACAGTAAAAGGTCGCCCAGTATTATAGACAAAAGTAAATCCAAATTCGTGATGCTTTCCTTGGGCAACACTAATGGTAGCATTAAGGCTATGAGGTCTATCAAAATTTGTTGCATACCACTTTCCATTATTGATTTGCTCTTCAAATCGGTCGCCTACTTTTATTTGATTTAAAGCTCTTGAATAGGTATAATTTATCCAACCAGTAGCTGCTCCCTTTTTCTTACTCAACATCAACTCAATACCGTAAGCATTGCCCTTTCCTTGTAATGTTTGGGTTTCAATATAAGGCTGGAATAAGAAATCAGCCCCAGGTTTAAAATCTATGATATTTTCGGTAGTACGCTGATAAGCCTCTAAAGAAAATTCGTAAACATTATCCTTAGAATTTTTAAAGTAGCCCACAGAGAACAATTGACTTACTTGAGGTTTAATATATTTATTACTGGTTGCCCAGCGTGAAGTAGGCAAGGGTGTTGTTGTATTGGACACTACTTGTAAATATTGTCTCATTAAACTATATCCAAACTTAATAGAACTCACTTCATTAAGTGAATACTTCAAAGCAAGTCGTGGTTCAAAACCTCCGTATTTAGCTGAAGATTGTCCTGATTGGTAAACCGTTGAATCAATTACACTAAAATCAGATTTTGGTAGTGATGGGTCATAATATCTGACGGTAGAAGGTCCCATTGTCCAGTATTGTGAATAGCGAAGCCCGAAAGATAAGTTGAATCGTTTACTCAGTGTATACTCATCTTCTACATAAATACCAGATTCTATACTTTTTTCTGCTGGAGCAGATTTGAAGTTAACACTTTTTGAAGTTCCGGGATTTAAAGTACCTGGATTAATATCGTATAAAATAGTACTGATACCCATTTCTATTTTATGTTCTTCTGTATTGTAACTTAAACTAGATTTTATCTGATTATAGCGAATTCCAGATGCTATAGACACTTTATTATTGCTATTGAGTTCTGGCAATAAAGTTTGAGGTTGGTAATGAGTATAAACCGCAACAGTCTGAAGATTTAGTTTTGAATTGAAAGCATGAAACCATTTAAGGGAAGAATTAACAGTACGGTAATCATATTGTGTTGATGTTGCATTAACGTTGCCAATTGTGCCTAACAAATCGGTTTGAAAAAAATCTTTACTCAAGTATCCTGATAATGATAAAGTATTTTTAGTATTAATTTTATAATAGATTTTTGTAGCAAGGTCATAAAAATTTGCCTTAATGTTCTCCAATCTAGGAGGACCTAATTTAAATAGAAAATCATTGAAGGAGGCTCTTCCCGAAACCATAATGCCCAATTTGTCTTTTATCAAAGGTTGTTCTATCGTCAATCTGTTAGAAACCAGACTAATTCCTCCAGTCATTTTAAATTTTTCTAAAGAGGGATTAATCATATAAATATCAACCACCGATGATGCCCTTCCACCAAATCTGGCAGGAATACCTCCTTTGTATAAATCCAGCCCAGTAATTGCGTCTGGTGGGAAAATCGAGAACAAACCAAAAAGGTGAGTCGGATTGAAAATAGGCGTATCGTCTAGAAGAATAAGATTTTGGTCGGTTGTTCCTCCTCTAATATTAACGCCATTGGCAGCTTCTCCAACAGAAGTAACTCCCGGAAGCATTTGCAAACCACGAAGAACATCAGTTTCTCCCATCATTGCAGGGATTCTCTTAATCATCTTCATACTCAACGGATTTACTCCTAATAATGGTCTGACTACATTACTATTTCCTCCTTGACTATTCACAACTACTTCATCTAATTCCCGTGCTACATTAACTAATTTGACATTCAAGTTGATGTTTTTGTTGTTTACAAATAACTTTAGATTAAAAGTCCTATATCCTAAATGACTTACTGAAAGTGCATAAGTGCCTTTGCGTAGGAATAAAGTGTGTATTCCTGTACTGTCTGAAGAGGAATAGACTTTTTGAAAGTCAACCCTTACAACAGCATCTTTCAAAAGACTATTATCACTTGAGTCTCTCACTATTACTTTAATCGTTACAAAATGCTGTTTGTCAGCTCCTTGTGAAAAGCTGCTGAAGTGTAATAAAAATAGTATTGAGATTAATAGTAAAATGATAGTTTTCATCAATTTGGAGGTTATTGCCAGCCTTCAGGTTTAAAAGGAGTACGTGTTGCACTTTTTTTGCAAGTGGCTAAGGGAGCCATTGGACTTGGATCTCGCACAATTACATGTCCTAAAATATCAGTTCGCTCTCCTGTAGCAGTTGCCCTATCTACCCAATGACGTTTTTTTTCAATATTAACAACGTTAAAAAAACCTATCACTTTTTCATCAGGATTGGTGATATTACTAATATTGCCTACGATTGCTGTAGGAGGAGTATCAGCAAGACCGCCACTGGTTTGTGTCTGCGATTCAAGATTCTTATAAAAACTATAAGCATCAGGAGAAATAGACATCTGTTGGATTTCCACTAAACAGCCATTAGCATAATAATATGGTATTTGTGCTACACGGCGACCAGTTACTAAGCGACCATCTGATGCCAAATCTGATGATACATTTATTTTTTTACCTTTTATAATGGCATAACAAGTGTTTCTACAGTTATAGTCATAATACACTACTCCTGTAGCTGGAACACAGCTTTCTGTATAAAAATTATAAACACCGTAGTTACAGGTAGCACATACTTCAAGTTTTTCAAAGTGGATATAACGCCATAAGTAATAATTTTTTTGGGAAGGAGGGTCTTGAAAATCTATAAAAACATCGTTGGCAGAGACAAACTTTTTGCCGTCTTCTGATAGCTGACTTTGAGGATTAAAACTATCATGAACACTTAGGATTGGTGTGGTAATAGATACTTGCTGTGGAGTTGATTGATAAGTTTGTGACCCTTTTTCAGCATCATATATCGTGAAATTTAGCGTGTATTTTTCAGATGGGTCAATTACGAAATTTATGGGAGGCACAAAAATCCCTGCTCCAGTTTCTGTCAATGCTATCTTTTGTTTGGAATTAAGTAAAAAAAAGTAAACATCAAAAGTAGTGGCATGCTCTGTACGAATGTTTCCGTTCTTATAAATAGAGTGCTTAAATTTGATAGTATCTGGGTTTTCGGTGTCATTGGTAAGCATTCCCTCTACAACCAGTATTTTATTTTCTTGATTAAAAGAAACTGTATATGGATCAATGCAAGCATATAACCCGAATAGCATTACAGAGAAAATAAAGAAATAACCAATTGGTATTAAGAAATTCTTATTCATGTATTTGTCCAGAGAAATAAATTTGAAGAGAATAATTTATAAATGATGGTTAATAGAGCGTATATTTTTTATCAGAGTATGATATACAAAATGGTTATATGAATTTAATCTTATTTTATATATTACGAGTAAAAAATATAATAATTTTTATAAAATAAAGGTAAGTTATTCTGAATCACTGTGAAATGGAAGTTAAGTGTAAAACCATCTGTAAAACAAGGACAAAAAAAACAGTAGCAAACCTGAGCTTACTACTGTTAGGAATAATTTTATAACAACTTGTGGATATGTGAATACTAAACCACAGTACGGATTTTTAATTCATCCATTTGTTTTTGGTCGATTGTTGAAGGTGAATCAATCATGATATCACGTCCCGAATTGTTTTTCGGGAAGGCGATGAAATCACGGATTGAATCTGAACCACCGAATAATGAACAAAGACGGTCGAAACCGAATGCTAAACCACCATGTGGAGGAGCTCCGTATTCAAAAGCATCCATCAAGAAACCAAATTGGTGTTTTGCTTCTTCGTCAGAGAATCCAAGTACTTCAAACATTTTTGCTTGTAGTTCCTTTTGGAAAATACGAATTGAACCACCGCCTACTTCAACACCGTTGATAACTAAGTCGTAAGCGTTTGCACGAATTTTTCCTAATTCTCCTGTTTCCAAATATTTCAAATCTTCTGGTTTCGGACTTGTGAATGGGTGGTGCATCGCAAACCAACGGTTTTCCTCTTCGCCGTACTCCAATAAAGGGAAGTCGATAACCCAGTGTGCAGCATATTTTTTAGGGTCACGCAAACCTAAATGATTACCCATTTCAAGGCGTAATTCGTTCAATTGTTTACGTACTTTATCGCCATTTCCAGAAAGAATCAAGATTAAATCTCCTTTTTCTGCTCCGAAGGCTTCAGCCCATTTCTTCAAATCTTCTTCTGAATAGAATTTATCTACTGAAGATTTTAAAGTACCGTCGGCATAGTAACGAAGGTAAATTAAACCTTTTGCCCCAATTTGTGGACGTTTCACAAAATCAGTTAATTCGTCCACTTGCTTACGAGTATATTCTGCACAACCTTTTGCATTGATACCCACTACGGTATCGGCTGAATCGAAAACTACAAAGTTTTTACCCGAAGTCAAGTCAATTTCTTCGCTTTTCAATTCTACAAACTTCATATCAAAACGAATATCTGGTTTGTCTGAACCATAATATTTCATGGCGTGTGCGTAAGTCATACGTGATACTTCGCCCAATTCCATATTTTTTACGTTCAAGAATAAATGACGAATCAAACCTTCAAACATATTCAATACGTCTTCTTGTTCGATAAACGACATTTCGCAGTCAATCTGCGTAAATTCAGGCTGACGGTCAGCACGTAAATCTTCGTCACGGAAACATTTTACAATTTGATAGTAACGGTCGAAACCCGAAACCATCAATAATTGCTTGAATGTTTGTGGAGATTGTGGTAAAGCGTAAAATTCGCCCGGATTCATTCTTGAAGGCACAACAAAATCTCTTGCTCCTTCTGGTGTCGATTTAATCAACACTGGCGTTTCTACTTCTATAAAATCTTGTCTGTCGAGATAATCTCTTGTAAAGCGAGCTACTTGGTGACGCAACTGTAAGTTGGCTCTTACAGGATTACGACGCAAGTCTAAGTAACGATACTTCATACGAATATCATCGCCACCATCGGTATCGTCTTCAATCAAAAACGGAGGTAATTTGGCTGGGTTCAATACTTCCAAAGAAGTAACTTTTACTTCAACATCTCCAGTAGGAATTTTATCATTTTTAGAAAGACGTTCTACGACTAATCCAGTAGCCGAAATAACAAACTCACGACCGAAAGTACGAGCTAAATCCAACACTTCTTTAGGCGTTTTGCCTTCTTCAAGCATCAACTGCGTAATTCCGTAGCGGTCACGGAGGTCAATCCAAATCATGCCACCTTTGTCACGTGTTTTTTGTACCCATCCGCAGAGGGTAACGGTTTGGTTTACATTAGTGAGGCGGAGTTCGCCATTATTGTGTGTTCTGAGCATAAAGAATTATATCCTGCCACAGGCTTTTGTTGCGAAAATCAATAGGAATTTTCCAATTCCAGAAAGGCAGAAACTTGTGGTAAGTTTTTATTTTTTGCAAAATTACAGAAATTAGACGTTTTGAAAACTATTTGACTGGTTTAAAGATTGCTAATTATATAAAGATTAATAAAACTGATTGAAGAAAATAAATATTTATAAGTACGATTTGGAAAATCGTGGTACTGATTTATGAAAAAAGTAGCAATCATCGGTGCAGGTATCGGAGGAATTTCAACAGCCATTCGCTTGGCTCATAAAGGCTTTGAAGTATCAGTTTTTGAGGCAAATTCCTACGCTGGAGGCAAATTAAGCAGTTTTGACTTGAATGGTTATCGTTTTGATGCTGGGCCTTCGCTGTTTACTTTGCCCAATTTAGTAGTAGAACTTTTTGAATTAGTGGGCAAAAATCCCAAAGAATATTTCGAGTACACAAAGTTGCCAGATATTTGTCATTATTTTTGGGAAGATGCTACAAAACTCACCGCTTGGGCTGAAAATGAACGCTTTGCCAAAGAAGTAGAAGACGTTACGGGCGAGCCAGCTCAGAAAATTCTTGACTTTTTGAAAGACAGTGCTTTTAAATATGAAGTACTCGACGGACTGTTTTTACAAGATTCTTTGCATAAACTTTCTACTTGGACATCCGCCAAAGCCCTAAAAGGATATTTGAATTTACCCAAACTTGGTATTTTCGGAACGATGAACGATGCCAACGAAAAGCTATTTAAAAACCCAAAAATCGTTCAACTCTTCAATCGTTACGCTACTTATAATGGTTCAGACCCTTACCAAACGCCTGCCACTTTGAATATCATTCCGCATTTGGAGTATAATATCGGTGCATTTTTTCCGAAAAAAGGCATGGTTTCTATTACCAATTCTTTGGTGAAATTGGCGGAAGATTTGGGCGTACAGTTTTTCTATGAAAGTAAAGTAGAGGAAATTTTGGTAGAAAAAGACAAAGTTTCGGGGATTCGTTATAGTAATATTTCGGAGAAAAATATCAGCAAAGCTTATGATGTGGTAGTTTCCAACATGGACGTAACACCTACTTATCGGAAATTGATGCCCAATCAAAAACATCCAGACCGTTTGCTGAATCAACCTAAAAGTAGTTCAGGCGTGATTTTTTATTGGGGAATTAAAAAGCAATTTGCTGAACTGGGTTTGCATAATATTTTCTTTAGTGATGATTATCAGCAAGAATTTAACACGATGTTTCAAGAAAAAACCATTTGCCAAGACCCAACAGTGTATATTAACATTACTTCAAAACTAAAACCAGACGATGCACCCGAAGGCTGTGAAAACTGGTTTGTACTCATCAACGCACCAGCGAACGAAGGACAAAATTGGGATAAAATCATTGCGGATACTCGCCAAAATGTGATTCAGAAAGTATCAAGAATTTTAGGTGAAAATATTGGTGATTTGATTGAATGCGAAGAAATCCTCGACCCACGCACGATTGAATCAAAAACTTCGTCGGCACAAGGAGCTTTGTATGGCAATTCGTCGAATAATCGTTACGCCGCCTTTTTGCGTCATGCCAATTTCTCGTCTAAAATTAAAAACTTATACTTCGTAGGCGGAAGCGTACATCCGGGAGGAGGAATCCCTTTGGCGATTTCTTCGGCAAAAATTGCCTGTAAATATATTGAGATTTAAATAATAAGACGAAACCTTAGGGGTTTTTAGGCGATGGCTTGTCTAGCTAAAAAACTAAATATTACAACGATGAAACAACTAATCGCTCTACTGATTTTAGTGAATGTTTGTGGGAAAGTTTCGGCTCAAAATGTATTTACAAAAGTACCGACTTTAGCGCATACGCATGAAGTGGATATTTTCTTCTTGCATGAATTGCCCATCAAAGAACCTTATTTCAAAACACAAATGATTGAAACCGATGGGAATGATTATAACGATGCCATCATTCAAATCAAGCAAAAAGCTCAATTGGTTGGTGCAGATGCAGTGATTATCATGAATTACGACAGAGGACATTTGATAGGAATAGGAGCGAAGTATAAGAAAAATATGGCAACCTTAGATTCTACAGTGGCTTTTTTAAAGACTATCCGCATCATTCCAATCAACAATAATAAAGGCAGTGGCGATGTACAATTTGATATTGATGGTAGCTTAAAACCTAATCAAAGTAGAGAATTAGTTACTTATTTTGAAGACAATATCTTGAATTACGATTTTGATTTTTTGATAAAAGATAAATCATCTCGTTGGCAAGAAAGTCCAGACATTTTTAATCGAATAGAAAGGCGCAAATTAAAGAGTAATGAAGGAGTGACTGTCAAAAAAATACACTTGAATTATGCTTCTGATTCCGATAAAATTCCACAGTTTTTAGAAGTAGATGATATTAATAATAGCTCAGCTTCGTCTTCGATGTGGCATACCGAAAAGCTTTTTCCCATTTATAACAGTACTGGAAAATTGACGGAACTTAAAGTGTATTGGAAAAATGCGTTGGTACGTCGCCAACAATTATTTTACGATGCCAAAAACCGTTTAATCATGTCAGATTGGGTGAAATTTGAAAATCAAAGGCCTGTTCCTTTCCTTAGAGTCGAATATGAATATTATAAAAATGCGGATTTGAAATTGTAATCTTGCGTACTTTCGTAAAGTTTTAGAACTTTGCCTTATTAAATTTAAAATTTTACGAATTACATACAAAGATGCTTCAAAGAATTCAAACCTTATTATTACTTGTTGTTGCAGTGGCAATGGCAGCAGTAACAGCTTCATTACCTATTTGGGAAAAAAGTAGTGCTACTTTAAATGAAAAAGTACGTCTTACAGCTTTTAGTCTTGAGCATTTAAAAGGAGATACTATTGTAAGTAATGACAGTACAGCTGTTATTGGTATTTTAGGAATTATCGTTGTTTGTATTGCAATTTTTTCAATTACACAATACAAAAAAAGAGTTTTACAAATGACCTTGGGCTTAATTAACTCAGTATTGATTGCAATAAGTTTAGGTATTTGTTTTTATCAAGTATTCAAAGTAGGCGTACCCATGTTTGAACCAGAAGTGCAAGGGAATTATGGTGCAGGATTTGCCGCCGCAGTTGTAGCGATGTTAGCCAATATGATTGCAAACCGTTTTATCCGTAGAGATGAAATGCTAGTAAAATCTTCAGACAGAATGAGATAGTGCTATTGACTTTCGAAATTAGGCATTAAAAAAGGCTTACAAAGAAATAAATCTTTTGTAAGCCTTTTTCTTTTCTGCAGTCAGCTTTTTGGTAATATATTTCAATAATTAATATTTTATCTTAAATAAGTCTTTGTATAGTTTTGTGAAAATACGATTGAAGAGTTTTGTGTCATAAAATGGAATGAATTTCCAATAACCTTTATAATTCACAGCCCAACGTAGGAAACCTTTCAGGTCTTTATATTTCATACAACGCCTAATATCTCTGTCAAAAATAGCGATTTCAGTTCTTGCGTTAAGGGGTGTTGTTTCTGAAAAATCACCAATGATTTTCCCACTTATAATTTGCCTTACACCATCTGCTATATCTTTTCCTGTAAATTTAGAATAAGGCATCCAAGAGTTAGAACGTAAATCTGTTTCTATTAAATAAAATAGATTTCTTCCTTTGTGATAAATATACTGAATACTCCCAAAGCCACTTATCCCGAAAGACTCCCCCAGTTTTTTTAATTCTTTTGCTAAAGCAGCATCTTGATAATAAGTTCTACGAGTGGTAAATGAAAACTTTCCACCCATATAAGATAAAATAGTAGCACAATTGTAACTTACTAATTGCCCTTCATAAAAAAGAGCTTCAACACCGATGTCATCGCCTTCAATAAATTCTTGTAGAACAAGATTTTTTTTATTTAATACTTTATCCAAACAAGGTTGGAAATCATTAATATTTGCACAATGCTGAATTCCTAAGCCAGAAAAACTAAAATCTTCCTTTAATAAAATTGGGAAATGAAGGTTTTTAGCAATATCATCCAAGCTAATGTCTTCAGTATAATTGATAAACCTTGGAGTCGTAATGTTATATCTTGAACAAGCTCTAGACATGCCAATTTTTGAAGATAGAACCTCTCTATTTTCAATTTTAGTGATAGGTAAAAGCTTTTCAAAAAGGAATGGGTCGTCTCCAATAAAGTTATTCATCAACTTTAAGGTGAATTCATCAAGGAGCAGAATCCAGTTATATTTATCTGGATTTTTTTTTACATAATCGGCTAATTCATATTTAAAGCTCTCTTCTTCTTCAGAGGCTTGAATCCAATTATCATGAAACTTATTACTTTTGAGCCAAGATTTTTCTGAACAAAAAATATCTACAGTGCAACCAGCTCTTTTGAAAATAGAAGGAATCTCCGCCGTTGAGTCGAAAAAATGTCCAACAGAAACAAGTAGTACTTTATACATAAATAATAAATATAGTTTTGGTTGATTTAAGGTTTATTTATAGTTAATATAATAGTTGTGTAGTTTTTCAGGGTGAATAAATGATTATATATTATATTATTGAAGCTCATAGCAAAAGTATCAGCTATGAGCTTCAATGTTTCTAACCAAATTTCAAGAAAATGATTCTATAATTATCGGTACTCAGTGAGCCTGTTATCAAGCAGGATTTTTGTGATACTAGATAGATTTTAATGTTCCAAATTTGTTGACTCAATTTGTGCTATAATATAATAGGTTTTAAAAGAGTTTTACGGTAAATAAGTTATGATTATTTAATGATTGCTACCTTGTGATTTTCTACTTTTCCATCTTTTAATTTAATAGAAAGTATATAATTTCCAGAAGGAATACTTTTAATGTTAATTCCATTTGTAGTAACAGAATTGGTTTCAAGTATTATGTTACCTCTCATACTTCGCAATTTTACATTACTAATGTTATTCAAATTCTTTGTTAAAATGTATATAAAATCATGCGTTGGATTGGGATAAACTATAGTTGAAGTTTCATTTTCCTCGGTCTTATCTGTATCTGTCACTATACCGTCTTTAGAAGTAGAATCACTATTTTGTACAGTACAAAGTGAGTCGATTTGACTAGTATCAACTACTGTTCGTCCTGGAATAACAAATATTGGCGTTTCTGATACAGCTATCCTAAAAGAACAAGTGCTATCAGTTGTGATAACACTATCCATTTTTTCATTTCCTGCTTTAGGATAGTATATCTTAATATCTAAAATATTTTCCAAGTTTAATGTATAATTTCCTGTTCTACCTACTTCATCAGGAATCATCATGGCATAAGCCGATTTGCCGTTTAGCTCATATCTATCAACTAGTGGGTCTTGTGATATTGTTTCTTTGTAAATATAATCTCCAATTAGATTTTTAGTTTGATATATATAATCAGCAATTGGTCTGCGTTGTATTAATGAATCTAATAAACCAGATGATGAAAATTGCTGAGGATTTGATAGTTTGGAATCATATAGCATATAAAAGAAACTTCTTTCTAACCCTAAACGATTATACATTAGTGCCGAGCGTAAACCCCAATCACCTTGTGTCATTTCAACAGATTTGTTACCAATTGGAATTGCTTTTAACGGACTACCTTGGTTTAAATCGAAACCTAACTCAGTAATCCATACGGGCATGTCGTAAGCTTGATCATGTGCTAATTGTACAAATTCTTTGGCAATATTTAAAGCTGCTGAAACTTCAGGAGCGGCAGCTCTTGAAGAAGAGCCACTTTGTGATGAATTTGCATTATCTGAGTATAAGTGATAATTGATAATATCCCAACATAAATCAACTTTTCCATCAGCCTTAAAACCTCTAAATTCCTTACACCAATCAATCATTCCTCTTACATAGTCTGGGTCAGCTGAAGCCAAACCAGCCATTACAACTTTGATGTTTGGGTCAGCATTTTTGGCACCAATACCAACACCCATTGTATTTTTATGACCATCATAAAATGCAGATAGATTTGCAGCATATTCACGAGCAGTCTGATAGCCTTTTCTACCTTTCCACCATTTATCTCTTTCGTTACCACATTCAATATACTTAACGAGATTCATTCCAATTTTTAATTCATTGGGACTATCCCCTGTCCATCGTGGTTGATCAAAAACACTGAGTAATGTAGTATCAACATTTGCGTTACTTCCATATCTAGCAACATATTGGAAAGCCATCTGAGCTTGGTCTCTGTAGGCATTTGGGTCAGAATAAGCGTATCCATATCTAGCAGGGATAATTTCACTATCGTGATAGGTAGAATCAGGATAAGTATTATAAAACCATTCTGGAACACCCTGTAAACATGGAAGGACTTCTATCCCTGCTATCTTACAGCGTTCATAAATGGCATCATAGTTCCATCCTCCATTAAAACATGGATTATAAGTATAGACGTTTTTAAAGTGCTCTACCTTTTCCCAATCCATATATTGGCGAAAACCAGTAAAAGGTTTAAAAGCTTGAGCTTTATTTTCATCAATCACAGAAGCATCTCTAGTCTTTAAAAAATCCCATTCGAATGAATTGATACCAAAAGCATCTTTCATTTTTATGTTTTTAAGTGGTGGGTTTGTTTGGGCTACTGTACTTGCTGTATAAGTACCATATAATTCCATTTCTCTAGGATATCCATCATAACAATTGATGAGTAAATACCTGAAGTTAGCTGTAGGAGGATTTGAAAGTACAAAATTATTGGCATCTAATGGGTTGGGACCAACCCATTGATTATAAGCTTCTCCTGTAAATGTTGCAATTAAAACTCTTTCCCATTGAGCTGTAATTCCATATAGCTTAAACGGAGTATTTGTCATCTTACCATTACCATCGTAAAATTTAACACTTTGAATATTAATTGTTTCGCCTTCTAGTAATGGATAATATGAATCGTAATTACTTAACATTTTACTCCATCCTGTAAAAACCTCACTTTCTATATTTCCATCAAATAAAGCATCTAATCCATTTTCTACATGGTTTAGTTGGTACCATCTTTTAGGAGTAATTGGAATTTTAGTACCCACTATTGTAGAGCCCGGTGGTGTATTTGGATTTGTTGTTGGGCTTGAAACAATGGCTTTGGCTACTCCGTTAACTGGATTTCCAAAAATATTAATTTTTTGGGGAATATTATTTCCATATTTATGAATAATAATTGCATCAGCTATAATTGGACTTGTTAAATTTAAGTCAACGAATGAATTATATGATGAGCCGTCAAATAAACCTAAATATGTTTTTGTAGTATCATTTAAAGCATAAATTGATACTGGCTTATCAGTAAAAATGCCCGTGTGGTCAAAAAATGAAAGTTTTGATATAATACTTTTAAATTCAAGCGTCAATTTTATATCAACCCATGAATTGTTAGCTCCCGAAGTACTTTCTACCAAAACATCTAAACTATCCGAAAACCATGGAGTATAATCTTGCCCTGTGTTTTCACTAGGCGTAATTGCGAAAAATCTTAGTCTGTTTAAATGATTACTATTGGGAGTTGTATGACCAAATACCTTGATTTTCTGAGGGATGTTATTGCCATATTTTCTCACAACAATCGCATCAGCAATCGTTGGGCTTGCTAAGTTTAAATCAACAAAAGAATTGTAAGATGTACCATTAAATAATCCTAAGAAAGTGAGTGTAGTATCTTTTAAAGCATAAATATAAGCTGGATTATTAGTGAAAATACCTGTGTAGTCATAAAATGAAAGCTTGGAAATGGTACTTCTATGTTCAAATGTTAATCTAACGTCCACCCACCTATCATTATCACCCCAAACACTTTCAACTAGCGTATCTAAATTATCAGTAAGCCAAGGAGAATAGTTTTGTCCAGTACTTTCACTTGGATTAATTGAGATGATTTTGACTCTATTAATGTTTTGTGCTAATCCAGAATAGATAGTACAGATTAATACCAAACAAAGGAATAGAGTTTTTTTCATTTTGATATAATTTTATAAAGCGTAAAAATATAAATTTTTCTATGTTGGTTCAAATATACTGTATTTGTCATTTATCACTTTTATTGTACTTGAGAATTAACATTTATTTATTCGGCAAAATGTTGAGTGCAGAAAAAGGCTAATTATTCTAATTAAATAAGTCAGATTGAAATGATATTTGGAATACTATTTTATCCTTATTGATAGCAGCGAGCTTACCCAACATATAATTTATTTATAGTTGGCTACAATAAATTTGGAAGAGGAATTTGTGAGATTGGTATTGAGATCCAGTATCCTCTAGCCAATACAATTCGAAGTTCGGCTTTAAAGAGGATACAAGATTTAAAAATGATGAGAAAATACTGTTGAAGCTTTTGAATTACTTAATATTTGTTGCTCTAAACCAAGCCCTCTTTCAATAAATCATGAATGTGTACAAAACCTAATGGTTTGCCGTCTTCTACCACAACTAACTGAGTAATGCTTTTTTCTTGCATTAATTGTAATGCTTCTACAGCAAAAGCATCGGGATGTATTGATTTGGGTGAAACCGTCATAATGTCTTTAGCGGTTAGTCCTGTCAAGTTATCATGAACGTTTAGCATCCTTCGTACGTCACCATCAGTGATAATGCCTGTCACTTGGTTATTTTGATTCACTACTGCTGTGGCTCCTAATCGCTTAGAACTGATTTCTAAAAAGGCATCTTTAATACTTGCGTTTTCAAAAACTAGAGGCAATTCGTGATTTGGATAAATATCTGATACTTTTAAATACAATTTTTTCCCTAAAGCTCCACCCGGATGATACTTGGCAAAATCTTGACTATTGAAGCCTCTACATTCTAACAAACACACAGCAAGGGCATCGCCCAATGCCAAAGCGACGGTGGTACTTGTAGTTGGAGCAAGGTTTAGAATATCCGCTTCTTTTTCGGCTAGTGCGTGCAAAATAAAATCCGCATTTTTACCTAGATAAGAACTTGTATTTGAAACCATTGCGATTAATTTTACACCAGTACGCTTAATAAGAGGTACTAAAATCTTAATTTCGGGCGTATCGCCTGATTTTGAAATGCACATTACGGTGTCGTCCGCTTGAATCATTCCTAGGTCGCCGTGGATAGCATCGGCAGCGTGCATGAACAAAGCGGGAGTTCCTGTTGAATTAAGAGTAGCCACAATTTTCTGTGCGATAATTGCAGATTTGCCAATGCCAGTAATCACAAAGCGCCCTTTGGCGTTAAGTAGGTGATTTACACATGATTCAAAGGAAGAATCAATTGTTGATACGATTTTCAGGATTGCATTTGCTTCTTCCTGTAAAACTTTTTTTGCAGTTGATTGGATATTTTTTACTAATTTCAATGTTAGAAACAGTTTTTCAAGACTGATTTTGTGTTAAATTTATTACAAAGATAAAGGATTATTAACCACCATATTAATCAAAAAACCTTTTATAAGTTTCAAAAACAATGAGTGTCACACAAGAAACCACCGACTTTTTAAAAGAGAAACTCAAAGAGACTTTTGGATTTTCCCAGTTCCGTGGTGAACAAGAAGATATTATAAAAAATACTCTCTCTGGCGAGAATACTTTTGTAATCATGCCAACGGGTGCAGGGAAATCATTATGTTATCAAATGCCTGCCATTGCGATGGAAGGTACTGCTATTGTTATTTCGCCTTTGATTGCCCTGATGAAAAATCAGGTTGACCAAATGAACGCTTTTGGAATCAATGCTCAATTCTTGAATTCATCATTGAACCGTGCTGAAATGACGAAAGTTAAAAATGCGGTTATCAGCGGAGAGGTAAAATTATTATATATCGCTCCTGAATCTTTAACTAAAGAAGATAACTTAGCCTTTTTAAAACAAGCAAAAATCTCTTTTGTAGCTATCGACGAAGCGCATTGTATCTCTGAATGGGGGCATGACTTCCGTCCAGAATATCGCCGTATCCGTTCAATCGTTGAGAGTATCAACATTAAATTGCCTATTATTGCCCTTACAGCAACGGCTACTCCAAAAGTTCAACAGGACATCCAGAAGAACTTAAATATGGACGATGCTCGTTTGTTTAAATCTTCTTTCAATCGTAAAAACCTTTATTACGAAATCCGTGCGAAGCGTGATGATGTTGATAAACAAATTATCAAATACATCAAGGCTAATCATGGAAAATCAGGAATTATCTATTGTTTAAGCCGTAAGAAAGTAGAAGAAATCGCTAATTTATTAAATGTAAATGGTGTGAGAGCTTTGCCTTATCATGCTGGGTTAGATGGCGATGTTCGTATGGCTAATCAAGAGGCTTTCTTGAACGAAGAAACAGATGTAATGGTAGCAACTATCGCTTTCGGAATGGGAATCGATAAACCAGATGTTCGTTTTGTGATTCACTATGATGCGCCAAAGTCATTAGAAGGTTATTACCAAGAAACGGGTAGAGCTGGGCGTGATGGTTTGGATGGTACTTGTATCATGTTTTATGCAAAAGAAGATATCAATAAATTAGATAAATTCAATAAAGATAAAACTATTACTGAGCGTGATACTGCCCGTATGCTTTTGCACGAAATGGTGCATTATGCTAATTTGGGTACTTGCCGCCGTCGCCAATTATTAAATTACTTCGGGGAACACGTTGATAAAGACTGTGGTTTCTGTGATAACTGTAACAAACCAACGCCAAAATATAAAGTAGAAGAAGCCGTAGTATTGGCTTTGAAAACTGTTGAGTTAACTGGCGAACGTTTTGATGCACAACATATTGCCGATATTTTGATGGGTTATAAAAGCCAATATGTTGGTAGTTATGAACACAACAAAATTGAAACTTTTGGAAAAGCGAAATCATTGTTCAAACTCAATGCAGATGAGGATGAAGATGATGACGACGAAGATGATGACGAAGTAGAATTTTCTGATGAGGAAGATGAGGATGGCAATCCGATTCCGAAACAAAAGAAAGCTAAACCTGCTGCGAAATCTAAGAGTAGAAAAAATGCAGAACCTGAACCGATTGAACAATGCGTTTCGATGGTACGTCAGATTGCGGTTTTAGGTTTCTTAGAAAAAGACGTCGAGAATTATGGAGTCTTGAAAGTTTCTGAAAAAGGAAAAGAGTACTTGAAAGACCCTTATCCATTAACACTTTCAAAAGACCACGATTACGAAAACGAGAAAATAGAAGAAGACGAAGAAAAAGAAGCCGCTTCAGGTAGCGGGTCTTATGATGTAGCCTTGTTCGAATTGTTGAAAAACCTTCGTAAAAAGCTTGCGAAAGAGAAAAACTTACCACCTTATGTAATCTTCCAAGATCCATCTTTGGAAGAAATGGCAACTACTTATCCAACTACGAAAGATGAGATGGCTCAAATCAACGGTGTTGGTATGGGTAAAGTAGTGAAATTTGGTCGTCAGTTTATAGATTTAATTAAGAAGTACGTTGAAGATAACGAGATTGAAACCGCTACGGAAGTAGTGGTGAAATCGGCAGTAAATAAATCAAAAATCAAAATTCATATCATCCAACAAGTAGATAGAAAAGTAGATTTAGACATTATTGCTGATCAGAAAGAACTTTCGATGGCAGAATTGATTGAAGAAATCGAACATATTTGTTATTCTGGAACAAAACTAAATCTTGATTATTATATTAATCAAGTAGTTGAGCCCGATAAACAAGAAGAAATTTTCGAATACTTCATGGAAGCAGAGTCAGACAATATTGCTCTTGCCATGGACGAATGTAATATTGATGATATTACAGAAGAGGAATTAAGATTAATGAGAATTAAATTTTTAAGTGAAGTAGGCAACTAATGCAAGGAAATTAATCCTTGAAAATTAATAAAATTGCTTAATGAAGTTTTCCAATGATTCACTGAATCATTGGAAAACCAGAAAATAACAATCAATGAATACACTAATTTTAGGCTCTGGCGGACGTGAACACGCTTTTGCTTGGAGAATAACCCAGAGTACACTTTGTGATAAATTGTTTGTAGCACCAGGTAATGCTGGTACTGCTCAGATTGCTACAAACTTACCTATTTCATATAATGATTTTGAGAAAATAGCCGAGGCTGTTTTAGAAAATGATATTGAGTTAGTGATAGTTGGGCCTGAAGAGCCTTTAGTAAAAGGAGTAAGAGATTATTTTCAATCGAGAGAAGAATTGAAACACATTCTAATGGTTGGTCCAGATGCACATGGAGCGATGTTGGAAGGGTCAAAAGATTTCTCGAAAAACTTTATGGTAAAGTACGGAGTTCCAACGGCGAAATCTGAGACTTTTACTAAAGATACGCTTGAAGATGGTTTAAAATATTTAGAAGCTCAGAAGTTACCTATCGTTTTAAAAGCAGATGGACTAGCGGCTGGAAAAGGAGTAATTATTGCACTTTCATTAGACGAAGCTAAAGAATCATTAACAGAAATGTTAGTCGATGCCAAATTTGGCGATGCTAGTAGCAAAGTAGTCATTGAAGAGTTTTTAACAGGAATTGAGCTTTCAGTTTTTGTATTGACCGATGGCGATTCTTACAAAATTTTACCTGAAGCCAAAGATTACAAACGTATTGGCGAAGGCGATACTGGTTTAAATACTGGTGGAATGGGTGCTGTTTCGCCTGTTCCATTTGCTACGGCAAAATTCATGGATGCGGTAGAAAACCAAGTAATCAAACCAACAATGGCTGGTTTGAAAGCCGAAGGAATAAAATACAATGGTTTTATCTTTATTGGTTTGATGAATCACGAAGGAGAACCTTATGTGATTGAATACAATGCTCGTATGGGCGACCCTGAAACAGAAGTAGTTTTACCAAGAATTGAGTCTGATTTCTTAGCCTTGATGATTGCTACGGCTAAAAATAAACTTCATGAAGCCGATTTCACCGTGAGCAAACAACATGCTGTAACAACGGTTGTTGTAGCTGGCGGTTATCCTGGCGACTACAGAAAAGGTGATGTAATTGTAGGCTATGATTCAGTAAAAGATGCTACAATTTTTCATGCAGGAACTAAGCCAGAAAATGGTTTGGTACTTACGAATGGTGGTAGAGTAATGGCATTAACTGGAATGTCGAATACTTTAGAAAAAGCCATTCAAAAATCTCAAAAAGCTGCCCAAGATGTGCTTTTTGATGGAAAATATTATCGAAAAGATATTGGGTTAGATGTGTTGAGGTATTAATTATACTTAGTTAATAAACACATAAAGTAGAATGATTTTTTCATTCTCTCCTTAAATTATGGGATGTAAATCTTGCTCCTCAGGAAGCTGCGGAACTAAAAATAAAAGCGATGGTGCTGTAGGAGGTTGTCAAAACAACGGCGCTTGCGGTACTGGAGGTTGCAATAAAATGAACGTATTCGACTGGCTGTCGAATATGGACATTCCTACTTTTAGTAAATTCAATGTTGTAGAAGTAAAATTTAAAGGTGGTAGAAAAGAATACTTTCGTAATACAAACCAAATTGAACTTTACGCTGGCGATCCTGTAATTGTTGATGTTCCGAGTGGACATCATCTTGGCTTTGTGTCTTTACAAGGCGAATTGGTTCGTTTACAAATGTTGAAAAAAGGGCTGAAAGATAATGAAGAAATAAAAGTTATCTATCGAAAAGCCAATGAAAAAGACCTTGAAAAACATGATCAAGCCGTTGCTCGTGATTATCCGACAATGTACCGTACTCGTGAAATTATCAAGGACTTAAAACTGAACATGAAGCTCTCGGATGTTGAGTTTCAATCAGATAATACGAAAGCCATTTTTTATTACTCTTCGGACGACCGTGTGGATTTTAGAGAGTTAATCAAAATGCTGGCTGGAGAATTTAAAGTAAGGGTTGAAATGAAACAAATTTCTCTTCGCCAAGAAGCTGCCAGAGTAGGCGGAATCGGTGTATGTGGAAGAGAATTATGTTGCTCTACTTGGTTGACCGACTTCAAAAATGTTACTACTTCGGCCGCTCGTTATCAAAATCTTTCCTTAAATCCTGTAAAACTTTCTGGTCAATGTGGGCGATTAAAATGTTGCTTGAACTATGAATTAGAAACTTATATGGATGCTTTGAAGGATATTCCAACGATTGAGAAATCGCTTCAAACCATTAAAGGAGAAGCTTTTTTGCAGAAAACGGATATTTTCAAAAGAGTTATGTGGTTTGGCTACAGAGGCGAAGAAAGTAACTGGATTCCTGTAACGGTTGATAGAGTAAAGGAAATTATGACCTTGAATGAAAAGGGCATAAAACCACAGACTATCGATGGTGCTGAATCTGCCAAAATTGAAATGGAAATCGAAAAAGGTACTGGTCCATTGAATGCCGATTTGGATAAAATGGATAGAAAGTACGGCGGAAATGGTGGCAAGAAAAACTTTGATAAGAAAAAAGGAGATCGTCCAGATTTTAAATCAGAGAAAAGAGATACTCCTCGTCCTGAACGTGAACGCAGAGATTTCAAACAAGAAAAAAGAGGAGAAGTAAAGCCTGAGCAACGTCCTGTAAAAGTTGAAGATAAAGTACAGGCAGAAAAACCTGTTCATCAACCAAAACAACAAGGTCAGAAACCGCAAGAGCAAAAGCCAGCGCATCCTAAGAATAACCAAAGACCGCATCATCAGAAAGGTCCGAAACCACAACAACAGCCGAACCAAGCAGCTAATGTAGCGGACGCTCAGGAAAAGCCAGCAGCGCAAGCGCAACAGCCAAAAGCGAACAATAATAATCAGGGAAATAGAAAGCCCAACCATCAAAAACAGAATCGTCCGCCACAAAATCGGAACAATAACCGTAACAATGACGATAACAAAGCAGTCTAGCGATATGTGGAGCAAAAAATATCTAGTTAATAAAGTCATTGCAGAATTGTTCAGCAAGTCTAAAAACTTACTGAATGTTCAAATAATGGCTTTGTTAACTATTTGTTTGTTCACGCTTTCATCTTGTGATACCAACACAATTTTAAAAGATAATTACGACATTCCAGATGCCAAGTGGTTTATCAAGGATGCACCGACTTTTACTTTTGAAGTAAAAGATGCTAAATCGACTTACAATGTGTTTTATACCATTCGTAATAATCGCTCGTATCCATATTACAATTTGTACTTAACACATTATTTAAGTACAGATGCTGGAAAAGTAATTCATCAGAAATTGGATGAAGTAATTTTATTCGACCAAACTTCTGGGCGACCTTTAGGCGAAGGACTGGGTGATATTTACGACCATAAAGTACTTGTCTTTAAAGATTTTCGATTCCCTAAGAATGGAAAATATAAAATCCAGATTCGCCAGTACATGCGACAAGACCCACTTTTAGATATAGTAAGTGCAGGCTTTTCGATTGAAAAAGTGATTCATTAATTTTTAAATCGATAAGTAATCGTAAAGAGAAACTTAGCCATGCAAAAATTTCTTCCTTTATTTCCGCTCAATTTGGTAGTTTATCCGATGGAGGCGCTCAATCTTCACATTTTCGAACCACGCTATCGTGAATTAATCAATGAATGTTTAGAGAAGGGAACAACCTTCGGGATTCCTACTTTTATGGATGGAAAATTACCGGGATTTGGAACAGAAGTAAAAATCATCGCTTTGTCAAAACGCTTTGATGATGGACGAATGGACATTAAAACCGAAGGTGTTAGAACATTCAGAATCATAGATTTTCAGAATCCAGTTCCTCAAAAAATGTATGCAGGTGGCGTGCTAGAAATGTTGCCAGAAGCAGAAATTCGCCCAACAGTAATGCTTGGTTTATTGGAAAGAGTAAAGGTTTTATACCGCCTTTTAGAAGAAGAAAATACTTTTGATATGAATAAAGCTCAACCTTATTCGTATCAGATTGCCCATAAAATTGGCTTGACTTTAGAAGAAGAATATCAGTTGCTAAAAATGCCAACTGAAGCCGAGCGACAAGGCTTTTTAATTCAACATTTAGAGAGAGTAATTTCTGTTTTGCAAGAAGTAGAAAAAACAAAAGAAAGAATCAGAATGAATGGACATTTCAAGAATTTGGATCCATTGAATTTCTAAGAAACTAAATTCTATAATCTATTCACGATTAATTTTTAAAAATTACAAAAATGAAGATTGCTGTTTGGCATAATTTACATAGTGGTGGAGGTAGTAGAGCCTTGCAGTATCACATTTTGGGTTTAATAGAGCGTGGACATCAAGTAGAGGTTTGGGCAGTAAATCCTGATGCAAACGGCTTTATGAAATTGCCAGCGAGTGTAAAACTTCATGCTGTTCCAGCAGTTCATTCTAAAGCTAATCCTAGTTTTAAAGAAAAAATCTCCTTACTTTTTTTCGAGAAAGAAGCCAATATGTTGGCGATGGAAGCACATTGTCAGCAATGTGCAGATGAAATTCATGCCGGGAATTTTGATGTATTATTTGCCAATAGTTGTTCGTATTACGCTGTTCCTTTTATTGGAAGATTTGTGAAAATTCCAAAAGTTTTGTACTTGGGCGAACCTATGCGTTTTTTGTACGAAGCCATGCCAAAGCAAGTTTGGGAAGCGCCAAATAGAACGCAAAGTAAATTTAGTCTTGAGTATTGGACGCACACTTTTGCCAGTGCTTGGCGTTTGAACAGATTCCGTACTTTTGTGCGTGAAGAATGGAAAAACTATCAAGCTTTTGATAAAGTATTAGTCAATTCATATTTTTCTGCCGAGAGTTGCCAAAGAGTATATGCTTTGCCTTCTGAGGTTTGTTACTTGGGTGTTGATACTACATTGTTTCATCCTTCAAATGAAAAGACAAATCAGGAGCAATATGTGGTAGGTTTAGGAAGTTTTATGTCGCATAAAAATCCAGAATTTGCGATTAGAGCTTTGGGTTTAATTAAACAAAATCGCCCGAAATTACTTTGGATTGGCAATATGGCTACCGATGAGTATTGGAACGAAATGTCTAATCTTGCGCAGTCGCTGAATGTGGAAATTGAACTAAAGAAAATGGTTTCTGATGAAGAATTGATACAATTGCTTAGTAATGCAGTTTGTATGGTTTATACTTCAAAATTAGAACCTTTTGGTTTTGCGCCACTTGAAGCCAACGCCTGTGGAACGCCCGTTGTTGCCGTTGCAGAAGGAGGCGTTCGTGAAACGGTTATTCATGGAAAAAATGGATTTTTGACCAATAATAAAGCAAGTGAATTGGCTTTTTATGTTGAAAAACTAATTGCAGATAAAGAACTCAGACAAGAAATGTCAGGCTTCGCTTTACAAAATGTTAGAGAAAATTGGTCTTTACAGGCTGGTTCAGAAAGACTTAATACTGCATTAACCGAAGTGGTGAATCAATAAAAATCGTCTTCTTCAATCTGATAAACCTTCAAGAAATGTCTCATATTTTCCTTGAATCTCAACTCAGAAAGACTTTCGTCAATAGCTTTAATTGATTTTTTGAGTTGATTTACTTCTTTATTAAATTTCATTTTCATTGTTTTGGCATCTCCACCATAACGTTTCAATAGGTTTGAACCATTGTTGGTAATTGGATTTTGATTATACAATTCCCAAAGATTGGCTTCCAATTCATTGATTTGTTCTTTCAACAATTTATTGAAGTATTTCAATTGTTCGTCAGCCATCGTAAGCGAAGCCACGTCGGTGTTCATCAATGAAACTTTAAGGCGAAGTAATTCAAACAAATCATCTTTTTCATAAGCAGCCGTTACTTGCTTCATGATTTCCGTTTTACGGATACGTTCAGCTTCATCTTTTTCACGGTCGGGATGAAAACTTTTCACCAAATCTGTATAAATGCTTCTTGCCGTTTTACTGATGTTTTTAGCTTCTTCTTTTAGTTTTTGTTCTTTTGCTAACTGCTTTTCAGTTTTTGTATTAATTGTTTTTTGAGTCTCATCATTTGCTTGCTTTTCAGCCAGTTTCTGCTGAAACAAATCTTGTAATTCTTTAGGATTATTGATGTTTAATTCCTCTTTATCTAATTCCAATCCGTAGAACGATTGCATCATTTTTTTCATCGTTTCCGCACTGTCTTTTTCATATTCCTCGCTGATTTCCTCGTAAGTTCCAGTATCATTATACTTATTAAAAATCGGTATCAATTCTTCTTTTCCTGCTTTTTCGATTAGCTCAACAGATTTTTCTAAGATAAAATGTGCTATTTTATCTTTTTCATGAAACTTGAAAAATGGGTCTTCATAATGTTTATCAAAAACATAAACCAAGTCCACAATTTTGTTGGTATGTTTTCTTTCGAGTGGCACAATTTCCGTTTGAAAAAAATGCTCTATTTGTTGAATCTGAACTTTATCGTTTGCCAATCTTACTTTTAACTCATCAATTTTCTGAATATAAGTATTAAACTGTTTTTGAAGTTTAGACAGATTTTTCTCAGCTTTTTTGGTAAGAATTAAGCTATTAAGATTTGACATACGTCTTTTGTTTTAAAATGAAGGATTCGTTGCTACAAATTTACTTTATTTTAAAAGTAAAGTATTCATCAATGGTGATAATCAAGAAAGGGTGGAGTATAAAATTGAGTTTTTATCGAATTAGTTTAACTTTGTCGATATAAATTAAATTGATATGGAAGACAGTACTAAGCTGAAATTGGATGTAAAACATTCTAGGATTCAAGCAATTGTTGAAGGAAAATGCCCACAATGTAGAGAAGGGAAAATGTTTATGTATCCGTTTTGGCAAATCGGAAAATTTGATAAAATGCACGATAATTGTCCGGTATGTAATCTGCGTTTTGAAGTAGAACCGGGCTTTTGGTATGGAGCAATGTTTATCAGTTATGCTATCAATGTGGCTTTTTTGGCATTTTTAGGTGTTGCTATTTTCTTCGTTTTCAATGACCCGCCGATACTTTATTATATCATTCCGATAACAGTACTTTCTTTGGCGGCTGTACCTTTTAATTTTAGGGCTTCACGTTCATTGTTCATCCATTTATTTGGTTTTGTAAAGTATAAACCAAGATAATTGAAAAAATGATAGAAATTAGAAAAGCCGATATTACGAAAGATTATGATGGTATTTGGGAAATCTTCCATCAAGTAATTGCTTCTGGAGATACTTATGTTATTTCGCCTGATACGCCTAAATCAGCTTTAACCAAACATTGGTTTGCCGATTATATGTTTACTTATGTGGCGCTTGAAGATGGTGTAATTTGTGGTACTTATATCATTAAGCCAAATCAAATAGATTTGGGTTCGCATATTGCCAATGGTTCTTATATGGTTCATCCAGCTTTTCAAGGAAAAGGAATTGGGAGAATTTTGGGAGAACATTCTTTGCAAGAAGCTAAAGCTTTAGGTTTTAAAGCGATGCAATTTAATATTGTGGTTAGCACCAATACTTATGCCGTAAAATTGTGGCAAAAGATAGGTTTTCAGATTATGTGTACTCTTCCAAAAGCATTCAATCATCAGCAATTAGGTTTGGTTGATGCTTATGTGATGTATCAATCTTTGGAGGAATAAATTTTGATAAAAGTATAAAAACAAAGCGCTCAGAATAAGAAATTCTGAGCGCTTTGTTTTTATTAAGAGAATGTTATTTTATGATATAATCATTAATCTCTATTCTCAATTTTGTTCAAATCTACTTTTGGTTTCTTTCCTAATGAATTAATCCAAGAAGCAATTTTCAACACATCCGCTTTAGGAACGTGTGTCATTGAAGCCATTTCTGTAGCATAATCTGGCCAGTTTTCTGGTTTTGGATGATACACTAATTCTAAAATTTGTTCATTGGTATAATTTCTTTTTGCTACTTCTGTGAATGGAGGACCAACAACTCTCGTCGCTTCTGCATGGCAACTTGTGCAAGCGTGTTTTTTTAATAATGAAGCTACTTGTTTGGTATCAACAAGATTCCCTACAACTACTTTTTCTTTTTTCGCAGGCAAAGTAGCAGGTTTTACTGGAGCGACTGGAGTAGCCTTTGTTGTAATTTTTGCCAATTCTCCAGCTGGAATATCATTCAAAGTATAATAACTGATGTCGTGCAATAAAGGCTGTCCTTCATCATTTACTAAACCAGAAGCCAAGATTTCATGGATATAACCTTTGCGAAGATTGTCCATTACCAAACGTACTTTTAGACGGTCTTCTGATACAATTACGCCTCTAAGTGGAGTTTTTTCTTGATTGATAATTGGACTTCCGTATTGGTGATGATATTTGTACGTAAAGCTTTTCAGTTCGTAACTCGCTAAATCTTGGGCAGATTTAAGATTTACAGGTTGTGTAAATTCTACTTCAAAACCATCTGGCATAGCGTGAACATTTTTCATTTCGAAAGGAGTTCTTCCGTTCCAAACCAAACGCTGAATACCAAACAAAGCTTTTCCTGTTGAACCCCAACCTCTTGACGTCATCCCAACAAAAATGGAACCATCATTTCCCCATCTAGCACGAACTGTTCCAGATTGGAAACCTTCACGGAAAGGATAACAAGCACCTTGATATTTGCCATTTACTTTTTCTAAGCTCATTCTCATGGCTTTTGATTGCCCTTGGTCAAACACAATGTATTGGCCTTGGAATGGACCAAACTTTCCATTTGTTTCATCTTCAATCATATCAGCTGTTGAAATTCCCATCAAAGCGTGTGGAAACCAAACGGCTGGTAATTTTAAAGCTTTTACTTTTTTAGCGGCTTCATACATTGGCTCGCCAGTGTCTGGAATATCTGCTTTTGTTAATTTCAAGGGAGAATCTGGTTCTTTTGTCCAGAATAATCCGCCTGCATTTCCAGCAAAATCTCCTTTTTCTAAATGAGTAATTCTACCAGAACCTACCCAGTCGCCTTGGTTTTCACCATAAAGTACATCGCCATTTGAATTCACCGTAAAACCTGCTGGCGAACGCAAACCTGTAGCCACTGGCTCAAGCGTTCCGTCTTTTTTTACTTTTACTAACCAACCACGCCATTTTGCTAATTTTCCTTCGCCATAACCAACCCAAGCTACGTTAAAAGTAAGATACATATCGCCGTTTTTATCGAAAACTGGACCATAAGAGTACTCATGGTAGTTTCCAGATAAATCCCAATTGGCTACAGATTCATAAATGTCTGCTTTGCCATCGGCATTAGTATCTGTCAATTTTGTCAATTCTCCACGTTGGGTACAGTACAAAGAACCTTCATGATAAGCTAAACCCAAAGATTCATGCAAACCGCTGGCAAAAAGCGTATAGCTTGGTCTTGTACCGTTTAGTTGGTAAGGATTTTCGATAATCCATACTTCGCCTCTTCTGGTACAAACGGCTACTCGTCCGTCGGGCATTGGAGCAATTCCACCTGCTTCTAATTTTATTTCGTCAGGAATGGCGATTGTTTTAATTTCGTAAAAATCCTCTTCTGTATAAGGTTTTGGTTTCGTTTGCGCAAATAGTTCTTGAGTTCCGAAACTCAAGAAACCCATCGAAAGCAATATTTTTAATGATATTTTCATTTTTAGATTAATTAATTCTGATAACAAAATAATCGATTCATTATTTCAGCTTAATTTCTTGTTTCAAACGTTCGTTTTCTTTGGTCAAACTATCTGCTTTGAAATAAAGATATAATGCTGCTATTAAAAAAACTTTTGATAAAATAAATACTGCAATAAAAGCTGGTCGCCAATATTTATGTACTTTAATGTGCGTATCGTTTACTTCTACTTCTAAATACTTTGCTTGTTCTGCCTGAGTAGTTTGCTGTTTGGATGAATGTTGTTGATATGTCCATTTATCTAATTCAGTTTTTTGGGCATTCAACAAAATAGCATCTCTTACTACTGTTGGTGGAGGAACAGCATTCTTTGTGTAGTAGTTTGCAATATTCATTTCAAGTGCTTGTAATGCTTCCGAAATCTCGCTATCAACCAATATTTTTTGTTCTACTTCTTTTTGTTCTTCTTCTGAAACAAGTCCTAATAAGTAGCTTTCAAGTATTCCACTTTGTATATATTCTTGATTTTTCACAATGTTTTTCAATTAAGATTGGCGAAAAGTTTTAAAGTATTCACTGATGGCTTTATAAACTTTAGCCTTAGGAATATTCAATTTCTCAGCGATGAAATCAACTGTTTTTCCTTGACGAAAAGATAAGTCAAAAATTATTTTTGACTGCTCAATCTCAGAAACTAAGCCGAATTGTTGAATACTTGACAGTCCTACATCAAACTTTTCTTTGTAAAACAATGCTTTTTCTCTTGCTTTTCTGATAATACAAATGGAAACGCTTACTTTACTTTCTACACAAGGATTTGTTGTGAGCGAATCGAACAAATCAACCATTATTTCTTGAGCCATCTGTTTTTGTGGCACTATTTGAAGTATGATACCATAAGCCATTGAACCGTACTGTTCGTATAGCGAAAGCCTGTTGGATGGAACAGATGACGTATTTCCAGAAAGCTGGAGATTTGATGACTCAAATTCACTCATAACAAATCAAATTAATGTACAAACTTCTTAAGAAAATCAATGATAGACTTGAGCTAATGTTGAACTTAAAAAATCAATTGATAAGACAATTCTTTCAATCCAGTTAAAGGCATTAGTAATTGTTTCTTACCATTGCTTTCACGAACGATTACTTTGTTGGCTTCCGTTGCATTTACTTGTACATAATACTGCTGATTATCTACTGCAAAACGGTTATTTCCAATGTTGGTAATTGTAATGCCTTCGGCTAAAAGAGCGTATAGTTTTGAACCTGAACCTGTATCAAAACTTAAACTACGGCTAATTCCTTCATTTTGTGCCATTGGCAATGAAGTATCTTTTACTTTGATTCCTTTGTATTCATACATGAAATCTGGAAAAGCAATTTGCTGGCCAGCAACATCATACTTTTGTAAACGATAGCCTTTGTATTTTAAATCATTTTTGGTTAAAGTATCTGGAAATGCCGCTGATTCACTCGCTAAAAATGCTAAAGGAAATTTATCGTTTGAATTTACCGTTGTACCCATTGGCGATGAGGTTTGAGGTTCGCCACGGTCATGCCACATTTGAGTTGCATCCAAGAATTTCCCTCTCCATAATTGTAAATATCCACCTTGATTTAGGTCGTAAGAGTAACTCAAACCATTTGGTAAACCAACGCTGATGGCATGTGTTTTTTTCTTGTCGCCATAAACTACAAAAGAGCGTTGTAAAACGGGCTCTTGACCAACTTTTACTTCGATAAGTGGCGTTGCTTCTGGTTCTGGTAAAGATGTTCTTTCAGTGATTCCTTGTTTTGGAGTACCGATTCTTTCAACGAAACAGCCTAATGCTTTTGGCCCCCAGCCAAAATCTTTGGCATGAATCAAGGTATAAGTATGCTCACCAGCCGAAAGTTTTTTACTTCCTTGTACACTTTCGCTATACCAATGATCGCCTTTTGTGATGGTATCATTATCAATTAATAATGCTCCAGTTCCCGTCCAATTCGTTGTGAAAATATAATTGTCTGTTTCTGGAATGGTGATTTTTCCTTGAAATTTTAATAAGAAATCAGATTTTGCTTCAGCCAATTTCATGCTTGGTTGTGTAGCTGTACCTGTTTTTACGGGTTTATTCGTTCCAGTTTGAAGGCTCGCATATTTGCCTTGATAATATTCGTAAGTAGTCGGGCTAAAAGTAGCAAGGGATTTATCAAAAACTTCGTATTTGATGTTTTTGAATGCTACTGGACCGTGGTCGCCTTGAATTCTGATTGGACCCGTTGCCGCTTCTTTTGTCGAAATCGCACCACGAGTAACACCAAGTAGCTCAATGTTTTCGTGAATAATAATGCCATTCAATGTTACTTTATTGAAACGTGCATTTGTGAGTTTTTTGCCAGCAGCATCAAAAGTTGGTGCTTTGAAATCAATTTCAAGATGATTCCACAAGCCTGGTGCTTTTACAGCATTTTGGCGAGGTGCATGTCCTTCATAACCTTCGTTGCCAGCTCCACGAGCTTCGTCCCAACGATGATAAATGGCACCGCAATCTCCATCGTTAATTTCTTTTTTCAACCAAGAATCCAAGATTTGTACTTCGTAGCGTCCTTGTAAATACACGCCAGAATTTGAACCTTTCGGAATCATGAAATCAAGTGAAAGCCTGATATCGCCATGTTCAAGCTTGAAAATCAAATCATCATTTGCTTGGTATTTTGCACCTTTGGCAGTACCGTATAAAATGCCTTTGCCTTCTGTACTTGTTAGCGTGGTTGCTTGATAATCTCCTGAAATACCGCCAACAATTGTCCAATTTGTACTTGGATTTTTGAAAGCTCCTAAATCATTGAGTGGGATTTCTGTTTGGGCAAATGCCGAAATTGGAAATAATAGAAATAATAGTTTTTTCATTGATTTGAGAATATTTCAGGGAATTTATAAAAAAAAATTGCTTTGACTATCACGTTTTGGCATTAATTTTCATAAAAATTGTATAACACACTAGAACAGTTGTTTTTTTAGCGGTTTAGGCAATTTTTTAGAAATAAATCCTCTGCTTTTTTCTGCCCTTTGGTCGCTAAATAATTCCAATCGGAACAAGCATTTTTTTCTACTTTCAAGGTAAAGTAAGCGTCAGCTCTTTTGTATAAAGCATCAAAAGCATCATCTTTCATCAAAATACATTTGGTGTATAATTTGATGGCTTTTATATAATTCTTCTTTTCGATTTGCCTATCGCCACGTTCTAGTAAGCTTTGATAGATAGTTGGGTCGAAGTACTTTCCGTCATCATTTTCATCTTGCTTATCATTATAATTGAATTCATAATTAAAAAGTACATCGACTGCTTTGCCGTCAATATCAGCAGGAATCCACAATTTACGAGTTTGTAAAATGGCTTGCTGTAACCGAGTATTATAGCTAGAATCAGAACTTTCTTTGATAGAAATGTCTTTCAAAATCCCTTTTTTGCTAATGACAAAGGCTATTTTAAAGCTACCTTTTTTCTTTTCAGGAAAATTGAAAATGGATTCGATTAAATCATAAGATTGTTCATAGACATCTTCAAAAGTATTAAAAACTAAGCCTTTGAAAGCATCTTCTTTATTGGATTTGAATTTTGGAAAAATATATTTACTGAAAGCGTAAACAGAATCGCCCTTTGCTTGAATTTTCAGATTTGAAGTAATAAATCTTCGAGTAAAATAATCACTTGAACTCTCTTGTGTAGCCAAGTAATGGTAACGTCTTAACTGATAATCGGGAATATTTTCTAGAATTTGTGTGAATACAAATTCATAATTGGTTAGTTTTTCGATATGGTACATTACCATTTTACCAACCAATAAAGTATCACCAAAAATTTCAAAAGGAGTAGTGGCAGCGGCTTTTCCTTGTATGACAACTGCAATATTATTTTTTCTAAAAATGAGCATTGAAGCGGTGATTTCATCAATAGATGGGTCGTCTATTCTACTGCCATCTTTCATATCGATATAGTCTTTCATCCAATTTCCAATGATTTTCTGATCATAATCTTTGCTGGAATCACGCTTAATTTGACTAACTCCTGAAAAGCTAAATAATAAAGACAATATTAGTAGATACAGTATTTTCATAAATGCGTGCTAGTTTAAGTCGTATGTTATTAGAAAAGTTCTAAATTTTCGTAATTTAATAAATAAAGATATTATTTAGAACGAATTCTTAAACCCATTTGAAAGCCCAACCAAAATGTAGAATGGTCGGTAGCAAATAGTGGAGTATAGGTTGGCATTCTGCTGAAAGGCTTACTTTGCCAAGTAGAAACGTTATACCTATCAATAAAAAGAGCTTTCAATGATGGACCAAAAGTAATAGCGGCATTTTTGGCAATTTGTTTTTCGAAGCTCACATCAAATTTCAATAAAGTACCAACATTGGGGTTGAAAGCATCGTATTCAACCATTACGTTGGCTACCAAATCTGTATTGAGCATCCAACCATGATTCATTTCGTAGGCTCTGCCTATTCCATAACCAGCACTGAAAAGCTCACGAGTTCTTAGGAAGTTATAACCAATTGTAAGAATATTATAGAATTTTCTTACGCCAGTTTTAAACGTAACACTTCCTGTTTCGTTTTCATCAACGGTTAATTCAAGGCGTTTGTAGCCATCACTTGAACTGACAAAACTTAACAAACCAAATGGCGTTGATTCTGTGGTTTCACTGATGTTGAGTAAACCGATTTGTTTGCCTTTTTTATCAACATTTTGGGCGAAATTGATAAGACCAACTTGCCAACCATTCGCTCTATTTGCTACAACGTTGATACCACTACTTAGTTGAAGACCTCTTCCAAGATTGCCAGTAATGTTCAGTAAGGAACTCACCTGCAAACCTCTTAATTCACCGCCAATGATATTGCCTAAACCTGCCATTTGTACACCTTCAACATCGTGATGAACACCATTTAATAAACCTCCAATTTCTAGCTTACGTACTCCACCAGAGTATCCCATTAAAATATTTACAGAAAAATCGTTGATGATACTTCCTGAAAGTAGTTTATTGGTGCCTAGAAAAGGTAAAAGAGATACTTGAAGTTTTTGATTAAGGGTATCGTTGATATTAAATGCGTTGATTCGTTGGCTTCGTCTTACAAAAAACTTACTAACTTCATTTTTAAACTTTTCCCAATCGGTTCTGTATGCCAGCGAATCAGTCGAAACGAAAACAGGATGAAAACTTTCGTCGCCAGCGGCATCTACAAATGGAGGTCTGTTATCTTTAAAAACTGGAATCGGTTCAATATACTGATGCCTCCTTTTGAAAGCCTCCATTTGTTCTATAGAATTGTCTTCAAAAGGTGTTTCATAAACGATTTCCTTTTTTTCTGCTATCAGTTCAATGTTGAGATAATCGTTCTGAGCATTTTTAACCCAAACTACTTGACGTTCATAACCTGGTTTTGAAATGCTTAAACGAATAGGGAATTTCTTGGTAGAAAGTTTTATTTTGTAAAATCCATATTGGTTAGAAATCGCAGATGCTAAACTGTTTTTCTCATAAATACTGGCATCGGGCAATTTTATGCCTTCTTCAGGCGCAACAATATATCCACTTAATATGAAATGTAAGTTTTGATTTTCTGTAAGATTTTTCTGAAGAATAATGTATTGTCCACGTACTTTGTAGCTGATTGAAGTACCAAAAATTTGTTTTAGCACATCACGAACGGGACGGTTCGTAACAGCCAAATCAATTCGTCTGTCGCCATCAATTAAATTAGAATTATAGGAAAAATTAAAACCACCTTCGTCGGCAATTACATCCAACACTTCGGTAATTCTATCATTATTGAACCTAACACTAATATTTCGCTCTAAAATAGGGATTTGTCCTAAAGAAGAGTGAGTAACTAACAGTAAAAAACAAATTATAAAAGCAATGTATTTCAAATAATAAGCTATCATAGTAGAACGACGTTCAGGTCGTTGTTCAATCTCATTCTACTGACAGCCTTCGCCATTAAGCAGGATTGAATCTCCTTGTTTGGTAATTTTCAGATTGAAGGTTTCAGAAATTATGGTGAGAATATTATCTAAGCTTTCCTGCTTGAAGGTGGCAGTCAGTTTACAGTTTTTAAACTTATCTTGTTCGAGAACGATATTTTTTCCAAAATTATCAGAAAGCAATTGTGATACTTCTTCTAAACTAGCATCTTGAAAAGTAAACGTTTTTGTTTTATAAGAAAGTATGTTTTCGTCGATATTCGTTGATTTTACAATCGTTTCTTGTCCTTTGGTGATTTCCGCTTTTTCGCCTTTTACCAAAATTACTTGTTGAGTATTTTTCGAGAATTGTACTTTTCCCGTACTCACAGCCACTTGTACTTGGGCATCATAAGCTTTTACATTGAAAGAAGTACCCAATACTTTAATATCAGAGCCATTGGCATGAATGATAAAAGGATGCGTTTTATCATGATGTACTTCAAAAAATGCTTCGCCTGTAAGGTTTACTTCTCTGAAATCTCCATCAAACTTTTCTGGAAAACTAATTGAAGAATTTTTATTTAAAAATACTTTCGTGCCATCTGCCAAGACTTTTTCCGTCGGAATATTACCAGTCTGGAAACTCAAAAGTTCAGCTTGAGATTGAAGATTCTTATTCAGAAAAAATGCTCCGCCTACAAGAATAGTTAGTACAGCAGCAATTTTGAGGAAATTCTTAAAGATAAGGTTATTACTAATTGATTTCTTCGCTTCAAAAGTACTATCCTCGCCACCATTTGTTTTTGGCAAATCTTTGATAATATTGACGGAATCAACTTGATGAACATTTTGGGCTTTTGAACCAATACCAAGTTTTTTCCAAGCGGCATCAACATCTACTTGTTGTTGAGTACGAAGTAAGCTTGATTTTTCCCAAATAAGATTGGTTTGTTCGAAGGTTTTCTGATTTTCATCCGACAACGCAATCCACTCGCTTACTGCTTCGGCTTCCTGATTGTCAGCTTCTTCAGCAAGGTATTTTGCTAATAAATCGTCTATGTTTTCTTCGTTAATCATCTTCAACCCAAAGGCTTTATCAGGATATTAATATTTAGTTCTGGTTAATCAAAAACAGCATTATTTAGTTGAAAATCGCCATAAAAACTAATAAAGGCAAATAATCGGCTAATTCTGTTCGCATAATTTTCAAGGCTTTTCCAATCTGATTTTCTACTGTTTTGATAGAAAGTCCTAATTGATTGGCAATTTCTTGGTACTTCAGTTCTTCAAATCTACTCATTTTAAAAATAAGTCGGCATTGTTCAGGTAGCTTTTCTAGTGCTTCGGCAATGCGTATTTCTAGCTCATTTTTATCAAGTAAATCGGTGGCAGAATCAAAAGTGTTTTCTATAAAATCACCAACATGTTGGCGATATACTTCTTGTACTTTTAGGTGTTTTATACGATTTAAACAGGTATTATGAACGGCACGATATAGATAAGATTTTAAGGAAACTGTAATTTCTATTTCTTGGCGTTGTTCCCAAAACTTCAAGAAAACGCTTTGCACTATTTCTTCGGCATCATCCATGTCTTTCAGGATATTGCAAGAATAGTTACACAAAGCCTGATAGTGCTTTCGAAATACTGTTTCGAAAACACGCTCATTTCCTTGTCGAATGGCCAATAAAATATCAGAATCAGAGAGTTGCAAAATTGATAGAGGTTATTTTTTCCGTAGAGTTACTCCCGCAAAATTACAAACTTCCTTGGTATTTTTCAGTGATGACAACCAAATTTGGTTTAACCCCTATTGATTAAATGATGATTGGTCGAATTATACTTTAAAATGCAATAAATATTCAATGACTTATTTTGAAACTCTATTTTCCATTAGCGTTCTTTGTGGAAATTTATCTTTTATCTCGTAAAAACATGAATAGATTTTTCTTACAGGCTGGTGCTTTACTTGCAGGACTTTCCGTGGCTTTGGGTGCTTTTGGCGCTCATGCTTTCAAAGTTGCTTTAGAAGCTGCCAACCGAACAGATACTTTTGAAACAGCAGCTCGTTACCAAATGTACGGAGCTTTAGCTTTGATTTTTGTAGGCATTTTATCAGAGAAAATCTCTCATAAATTTTTGAATTGGGCTGGTTATTTATTGCTAATTGGAACGATTATTTTTGCCGGGTCATTATATTTGATTTGTGCGACTGGCGTAACGATGTGGGGTGCTGTTGCTCCAATTGGTGGAACGGCTTTGATAGCGGGGTGGATTTTTTTCTTTTTAGGTGTAGCTAAGAAGTAGATAAACTAAAAAAGCTATATGCTTTCCTTGTGTGAGGAAGTATATAGCTTTTTTAGTTTATCTCATTTGGAGATTATTGCATTCTAACTTGTTCTAAACTTGCCCAAACGATTTCTCCCATCGTTTTGCATTTCAGGAATTCATCAGAATTATAATATTTTGCGAGTTCTACTTTGAGTTGCTCTGTATTTTCAGGGGTTGAAATATCATCTTTTGCCATAATTGCCATCAATTCATAGACTCTTTGGCTTTCTACTTTCAATCGTTTTGAAATCAGTGAGCGTTCTTCAATTTGATACTGCTTTACCGATTCTGGCGTCATGTGGCGCATGCCCATTTCAATCAAAGGATTATTCTGTTTGAAGTACTGAGGCATATAAACGGTACGTTTGCCTTCGTAGCTTTGTTGGTCGAAGTCAATAGCCCTGATTCTAAAATATACTTCTTCAAAATCTGGAGTGATTTCCACAACGAAATTAGAAGAGTGCATATCTCCTAATAATAAAACTAAACATCTTTCATTGAATTTTACAAACTCTTTTGCCAAACGAATTTCATTAATATCAGGATTACTCAGGTAGTTTTTAAAAAATTGATCGCCCGGAATACCAGCGATATGCTCTTCAACTAATGAGTTTTCATAAGTAAGATAACTGATTCTATTGGGTGAAAGTAAATGTTCTAATTCCATTCCATACACTCTCGAACAATCGGCTCTTTTAATATAAAAATAATCGAAATTATCATTTACTCGGTTGACAATCCGAATCCGAAAGGGTTGAGTATTGCCATAAGTACACAAATCAATTCTATCAACAGTTAAATGTTTGATTACTTTTTCGTCACCTTCAGTTTTTAAATCGGCGTAGATTTTTTTGAGTCCTTCATAAACATGTTCAATTTCGGAATGAGGGAAAAAAACGGTAATCCATAAAGTGTCATTCCCAAATTTATCATACAAACTGATTGAGCTTTCGAAGCGAAGTAAATCGTTATATTGAATTGGCATTTTAATCTCCCGACCATATTTTGTTAAATATTTTCTGAGCTGAAGATTAATCTTGAAAGGAACTTTCTTTTTGGATATTAATGCCATAGTTAAATAAGAGCGAAAAGTTTACCATCTTGAAAGTACTTGAGTACGATGGGCGTCAATTTTCAAGAAAATAAATAATAAAATTGAAAATGACCAAAGTGATGAACCTCCATAACTAAAGAAAGGCAGTGGAATTCCGATAACTGGCATTAAGCCAATCGTCATGCCGATGTTTACCATAAAGTGAAAAAACAAAATGGAGACGACGCCATAGCCATAGACTCGGGCAAACCTGGATTTCTGTTGGTCAGCCAAATAAGCTACTCTCAATAAAAGTCCAAGAAATAAACCTACAACCAATAAACTTCCAAGAAAACCTTCTTCTTCACCCACTGTACAGAAAATAAAATCGGTACTTTGTTCAGGGACGAAATCAAATTTTGTTTGAGTTCCTTGTAAATATCCTTTGCCTAAAAGTCCACCAGAACCAATAGCAATTTTTGCCTGACGCACATTATAGCCTGTTTTTTTTCGGTCAAAATCTGGGTCAACCAATACTTTAATACGGTTTCGTTGATGTTGTTGAAGTACATTATTAATGGCCCAGTCAACCCCTGTAACGAATAACCCCATTACAAAAGCGATTCCTAAAATGGTGATGATATTTTTTGTTTTTCGTTCATAACGAGGCATAATTAAGATAACAATTCCTGCCAAAACAGCTAAACCAATATAAATTTCCCACTCTTCATAAATCAGCGAAAGTACAAATAAAATAATAGTAGAAAGGAAAACGGCTGGGTAAACGCCCGGAAGCCCTTCACGATACAAGAGTATCATAAATGATGCAAAAACCAATGCTACGCCCGTTTCATGAGATGCCAAAATAAGAATTGGTGGAACTAATATAATTAACGCTACCGTAAATTGGTCTTTGAAGCGAGCCAAGTTCACCATTGGAGTACTTACATATTTTGCCAAAGCCAAAGCAGTCGCCATTTTGGCAAATTCGGCAGGCTGTAGTTGAAACCCACCAATTCTGAACCACGAATGAGAACCTTTTACTTCTGTTCCAACCAGTAAAACGACGACCAACATGAATGTGAAAAAGCCATAAATGATGAACGCAAAAGTATCATAAAAGCGGTAGTCAATTACTAAAATAGCGATGATGAGCAGTATTGTTGTGCCAATCCAAATTAATTGTCTGCCTGCATTGGTTTCAAAAAAGCCGGGGTCGCCAATCCAAAGAGGATTTTCAGGATTATAAATGGCTGCATAGATATTAAACCAGCCCACAGTTACGCAAACGATAAAAAGTAAGACTGTAATCCAGTCCAGATTTTTAGATATTTTTTCTTGCCTTGCCAAGTTGAGTTCGATAAATTAGGTTATTCTCAGTTGTTTTGAATAACGAGTAATTAGAATTTTTAAAAATAGAAACGTTTTTCAACTACGTTACTTCTTTTTTACTGATGGTTTTGAATTGATTGCTTTTTTGGGGCTCATTGGTATTTTTACTTCATTCTTTTTTGGTGAACCGCCGATAGGTAAAGTAATGGTGGTAGGTGTGGTTAAGAATAGCTCTTCATCTACTTTCTGAGCAGTATCTGGCTTCATTTGTGTTTTTGGTTTTGAAGCCAATTCGTTTCTAACTGTCAGCAAGTTTGGATAGCTTTTATTCATCCATTTAGTTTCAATGGCTTTTCTGTCAACATGTCCTTTTATGTATTTTTCAATACATAAAGAAGCAATTGGTGCAGCATGCGCACCTCCAGAACCTGCATTTTCTACAAAAACAGCAATGGCAATTTTAGGATTATCTTTTGGCGCAAATGCAATAAAAATAGAGTGGTTTTCTCCATGACGGTTTTGTGAAGTACCTGTTTTTCCACACATTTGAATATCACTCATTCGTCCATCGCCAGAAACCGTTCCGTTGTTTACTGCTAAAACCATTCCATCAATAACAGTATTAAAATGACGGCGGTCGATTCCGACAGATATTTTCTCTTTATACTTCGGGTCGATTGCTCCGAAAGTGTTAATGCCTTTTACTAAATGTGGACGAATGTACCAGCCTCTGTTGGCAATGATTGCTGCAACGTTTGCCATTTTTAAGGGATTTACGATGATTTCTCCTTCGCCGATACTGTTACTGGCAATGTTAGAGAATTTCCAAGTAAGTTCGCCTTTGTACATTTTATTATAATACTCTACATTGGGTAATTTCCCTTTCTTTTCATTTGGTAAATCAATATCTAATGATTGACCTATTCCAAATTTTGCCACCATGTCATCCCATTTCTGTAAACCCAATGCAGATTTTTTGAAGATATTCTTTTCAGAATTATTATAAATCATGCGTTTATAAGTCTGATAAAAATAGGGGTTACAAGAGTATTGAATAGCTTTTTGCACATCACTCGCTACTGGATGACCGTGACTACAACGAATTGGAGAACCAGCATGACCAAAACCAGTATTTGGCGTAATTACACCCATTTGTAAAGCTACCAATGCTTGAATGATTTTGAACGTAGAACCCGGACGATAATAAGCACTCGGCGGACGGTTCAATAAAGGATGAAGAGGATTTAAGTTTAAAGTTTGAAAATACTTGGAAAAAGTACGTCCAGATAATTGGCTTGGGTCGTAAGTTGGTGCAGAAACCATTGCCAATACTTCGCCAGTACTTGGTTCAATCGCTACAACACTTCCTACTTTATGTTGCATTAAACTATCGGCATAAGCTTGTAAATTAATATCAACCGAACTCAAAAGATTTTTACCAGCCACAGGGTTTTTATCAAAAGCACCACCTTTAAAAGCACCTTTTTCAACACCACGGCTGTTCACCATCATGTACTTGATTCCTCTTTCACCACGCAGGTCTTCTTCATAAAATCGCTCAAGACCAGTTACTCCGATATAATCGCCTTGACGATAATATTCATCACCTTCTTCTTCTAATTTTTCTAAGCGTTCAGGGCTGATTTCGCCAACATATCCCAATGCATTTGCCATTGCTTTTGAATCATAAGTACGGACAGCGCTTAATTGAAATTCAAAGCCGGGATAATCGACCATAGCATCTTGTACTTTGGCAAAATCTTCACGAGAAAGCTGTCTCAGAAAAAGAGAAGGACGAACGGGCGAATATATTCTTGCTAAATGAGTAAGACTATCAAAAGATTGGCGAGTAATCCCAAAAATTTGACAGAAACGAAGTGTATCAGCAACTCTTGCTTTTTTAGGAGTAATGTATAAATCGTAAACAACCGTGTTGCTCACGATTAGTTTTTTGTTTCTATCATAAACCAAACCTCTGAAAGGTACTTGCATAATCTTTCTGATGGCATTGTTTTCAGCGTCTAGCTTGTAAGTTTCATCAACGACTTGCAGGAAAAATAGCCTACAGATGTAGATAAATGCAATAAGGATAAAGAAACCTTGGATAAATCGTTTTCTTAGTTCGTCCACGAGTAATAAAAATTTTATAAATAAGCCACGAGGCTGATGAATGTCTGTATTTTAAATAAACGAGTAATAAGCTTTGAGCTTTGTTTTTGGTAAAAACGCTATTCAAAAAATTAATTATTTTAAACAGCATGTTTTAATAATTTTTTAATCTTTGAAGCAAATTTTCAAGAAAATCATACCAATTCTTCTTGAAAAAACGCTTACTACAAAATTTGTTATTTTTAAGGAAAATATCAACGAAAACGCCAAATGAGTTGTAATATTCTGATAAATTATTCTTTTGGTAACCCTTTGATAAAAAGGTACATTCCTGCAAAAATAAAAAACAGCGAACAGCCCACCGTAAACCAAGGAGTTTTCATCATCATTTTTTCATCAAGCCATCTTCCCAAAAATACTCCTCCTGCTATAGTCACCAACATTTGCGTGCCAGCACCCATATAACGCATATATTTATTGTTATTATTTTGCGAGTCGTCTTTCATGATTTTGAATATATTTAAAATCGAATAAATAGAGAAAAGCTTATGATTCAACCCAAAACTGAATTTATGAGGCTTTTTGATTGAATAAATTAAAAAATTAGCTTTAACATAAAAACTGATACTAATTTTACGTAAAGTTGCGTTTCTTTCACGGTTTCAGCATTAAAAATCTCTATGAATAAATATTTTATTTTATGTGTCGCTTGTCTTACAGGAGTTTTGGTATTGAGTTGTTCTCAGTACAGTAATTCTCCGTTGAGCGTGGGGTTTCATAATGTTAATGCCAAGTACAATGCGTTGTTTCAAGCAAAGATTAAATTTAAAGAAGCCGAAACCTTAATTTTTGATGCTCGTCAAGATAATTTTTCTCAACTTCTTCCCATATTACTTCCGATAGATTCTATGTCCGCTCAAACGGTCAATGAACAACTCGCTTCTGTGATTAAAAAAGCTTCTTTGGTTGCCGAACGTCATCAAAATTCTAAATGGCTCGACGATGCCTATGTGATTATCGGTCAGGCTCGTTTGTTGAAAGAAGATTATAAAAACGCTATCGAAACGTTTAAGTTTGTCAATACCAATGCCACGAGCGATGATGCACGAGACGCCGCTTTAATCGGTTTGATGCGTGCTTATACCGAACAAGGCGAATATCAAACGGCATTAAGAGTAGCCGAAATTCTGCGTGAAGAACCCTTGAATAAAGAAAATACCGCAGATTTTTATTTAACAAAAGCATATTTGCACCAACTGAAAGAAGAGTACAAAACATCTGTTGCTATTTTGGAAGAAGCTTTACCGCTATTACCGAAAAATGAAGAAAAAGCAAGGTTATACTTTGTGGCAGGGCAATTGTATGAACTGATTAATAATCCAACATTGGCGGCTCAAAAATATTCCTCAGTTAGTAAAAATAGGCCTTCTTATAATTTAGGTTTTTATGCGAAACTCAATAAATCTTTGGCTTTAGGACAAACTAATAGTTTTCAGAAATTATTGAAAGACCCGAAAAACAAAGATTTACAAGATAAGATTTATGAAGCAATGGCAACTGCCGAAATCAGAAAAGGGAATACAAAATCTGGTTTAGTTTTATTGCAATCTTCTGCCAGAACGAATCAAAATCCACAGCAATTAGCATTTACTTACCTCAGATTGGCGGATTCTTATTATAACCAAATGGGCGATTATGAAATGGCATCCGCTTATTATGATAGTACTGCCACTTTATTGCCTCAGCATGACGCCCAATATAAAAGAGTAATTGATAGACAACGTTCTTTGGCTGATTTTGTAACTCAAGTAAGAATTATCAGAACGGAAGATTCGCTACAACGCTTGTCGAAAATGAGTCCAGAACAATTGGATAAGATTTTAGAAAAAGTTTATATAGACCAACAATTCAAAGAAGATAGCCAAAAGCGTGCAGCCGAAATTGCCAATAAAGGAAAGCAATTACAGAATAAAAATACCGCAAGTACTTTCAATGACCCGAATAAACCGATGTGGTATTTTAATAATCCCATCGCTATTTCACAAGGAAAAACAGCCTTTACTGCTCGTTGGGGGAATAGAGTTTTAGAAGATAATTGGCGAAGAAGTAGTAAAGAAAACACACTTTCGTTTGATAATAATGCACTTTCAAATCAAAATCTGACGAATACTTTAGGAAATAACCTTGGTGAATTAAATGCTAAAAACATAGGAGCTGACGGAATGAAAGCTGGGATTGCTGCTTTAAGAGCCAAAATTCCATTTTCTCCAGAATCCCTTTTAGCCTCAAAGAAAAGACAAGAAGAAGCTACTTTCGCTTTAGGAAAAGTATATAAACTCAATTTGAACGAGCCTAAAAATGCCATTATTACTTTCGAGAAGTTCTTGAAAGAATTTCCAAATTCTAGCCACGAAACAGAAGTATTGTATTTACTTTGTTTATTAACGGAAGACAACGCAGGAGTTTATGCTTCTTATAAAAATCAATTGATGACAAAATATGCAGACTCATATTTTGCAAGATTGTTGATAAGAAGCCAAAACGAAAGTTTAAGTACAGGCAAAGAATCAGAAGTACAGAAATTGTATGCGGAAGCTTATAATTACTTCGGTCAGAATAATTTCACAAATGCTTTAACGATTGTTGAGACTGGCTTGAAAGATTATCCGAACAGTCAAATTGAAGATAAATTAGTGTTTTTGAAAGCGATATTATTAGCCAAAACACAAGATACAAAAGCATATAAAACGGCACTAGAAAATTTCATTTCTGATTATCCGAAAAGTCAATTAATTACTTTGGCGAAAGAAAGATTAGAAGCTTTAAGTGCTAAATAATTAATTGTGATTGAGTGAGTTGTGATTTAGTGATTGAAAAAATAAGTATCTTTCTGTACAATTTTTAATACAATTCACAACTCACTCATTCACTAACTACCCCACTCTCGGACAGCGCTTAAATTCTTTCGTTCTATCAAACAAATAGCGATAAGTGATATATTCTTTGTCACGAGTTGTTCCTAATTGCGAAACAAAACGATTCATTTTTGGATTAAAATCGCCCACCCAGTTCATATCAATGGTTTCATACTGATAATGCGGATTATCTCTTCCCGCCTGACGGAAACGCAAAGCGATAGCAGATTCAACGCCTTTTCCTTGAAAGTCTGGCACAACGCCAAAGATTACGCCACAAGTACGAGTAATCACGCCACGCATCAGGAGTAACATAAATTTAGCTTTTTCCCAAACGCCAAATTTACCGTTAAGATGTTTTACGATTTGATTAATATCTGGAATCACGATAAAAAATGCGATTGGACGCTCGCCAGCGTAGGCAAACCAAGTAAGTTCTTCGTCGATAATAGGTTTCATTTGTTTTACCAAATTACTTGCCTGTTCTTCTGTCATGGCTTTTACACCCGGAAATTTTGCCCAACCTTCATTGAAAATCGTTCTAAAATCTTCGCCATATTTCGCCAATTTACTCTTTTCGATATGTCTAAACGAGTACTCTGGATTTTCATAAATACGTTTAGCTTTTTCCTCTACAGCATTCGCAACTGATGCTGCACGAATCGGTGACACATAAACATATTGTTGGAAATAATCCTTGAAACCATATTTATCGAAGTACTGAATATAATACTCTTTCGTCCAAGGCATTTTGTAGGTAGGTTCATATTGCCAACCTTTGGTCATCAAACCCCAGAAAGAATCTCTTTCTCCAAAATTAATTGGTCCGTCCATCGCTTCCATACCTTTAGAAGATAGCCAGTTTTTACAAGTATCGAATAATAAAAAAGCAGCAGTTTCGTCTTCAATACATTCAAAAAAGCCCATTCCGCCCGTAGGTTGTTCTTCTTTTGTAGCCGTTTCATGATTGATAAAAGCGGCAACTCTTCCGATTGTTTTACCTGTTTCGTCTTGCAAAATCCAACGAATGGCTTCTCCGTGTTTAAAGTATTTATTTTTCTCAGGATTGAAAGTATTTTCAATATCTTGGTCGAGCGGACGAATCCAGTTTTTATCCTGTTCATACAAACTCACAGGCAATAAAAGAAATTCTTGTTGGAGATGTTTATGATTAGCTACTTCTAAAATGGTCATTGTTGTTGGGTTGAATATTTTTTCAAAGATAGAGGATTTGTATAGAGCCTCCATATTTACTGAGTCAGCTTGCAAGTTACGAAGGAAGCCGATAGAAAAATAACAGAAAAATTGTCAAATATACCCGAAGGACTTACGTTTGTCATGCGATAAGCATTTTGGAACGAAAATTACTTCAATCCGTTATACTTTTATTAGTTTTGTAAAGAAATCAATTTTGATAATCATGACTGACAAAGCAAAAATCATAAAAGATTTTACAGAAACCATGAAAGCTCATTATGGTGAACGACTATCAAAGATAATTTTGTACGGTTCGTATGCTCGTGGAGATTTTCATGAGGAATCGGATATTGATTTTATGGTGATTTTGAATGATAAAGAAGTGAAAGCAAGTAAAGAGATTACGCATACTTATCAACTTTTAAACGAATTAACTTTAAAGAATGATGTTTGGGTTTCAATGTTTGCGACTTCGAGAAGTAAGTTTGAAACCGCAACCAAAGCTTTGTTTAGATTTGTAAAACAAGAAGGTGTGATTGTTTATGAATGAAGATATTAAAAACGCTCTTGCTCTTGCGGAGGACACATTGGATGATGCAATCTACAATGCTGAGGATCACAGAAATAGGGTAGCTATTAATCGTTGTTATTATGCGTATTTTTATTTAATCAGGAGTTTGTTACTTGTAAGAGGAGTCTTTACTAAAACACATTCAGGACTTTATAGTGAATTTAGTAAGGTGTTTATCAAAACAGCTATTATTCCAAAAGAATTTAGCGATGCACTTGCTTTCTTATTTGACCAGAGACAAACCGCAGACTATGATTTAGAAGAAAATATAGATGATGAAGATATTGAAAAAGCCATTGAAATGGTTAAAAAATTTATAGAATTCATCAAAGAAAATCACTCAAAAATTTAATCAATAATCAATAAACTCTTTGAAATACATATAAAGAGAACCAAAAATAATATTAATCAAAAAATTAATGCAACCCCTAAAAATATACAATACCCTCAGCCGAGAAAAAGAACTTTTTACGCCCATCAACGCCCCGCATGTGGGAATGTATGTATGTGGACCAACGGTTTATAATTACGTTCACCTTGGAAATGTCCGTACTTTTTTAACTTTCGATATTCTCAATCGTTACCTTACTCATATTGGCTACAAAGTGCGTTATGTAAGAAATATTACAGACGTTGGTCACTTGGTAGGCGATGGCGACGAAGGAGAAGATAAAATAGGTAAAATGGCGAAGCTCGAAAAGCTTGAGCCGATGGAAATTGTGCAGCGTTATACCAACGATTTTCATAAAGTACTCGAACAATTTAATTTACTTCCGCCAAGTATCGAACCTTCGGCTACGGGTCATATTGTAGAGCAAATCGAAACTACAAAATCTTTAATTGACAAAGGTTTAGCTTACGAATCGCAAGGTTCTGTATATTTTGATATTGCTCGTTATAATGCAGAAGGAGGAAATTATGGTAAACTTTCGGGAAGAGTACTGGAAGATTTATTAACTGAAACTCGTGATTTGGATGGTGTTGGTGAAAAACGTAATCCTTTAGATTTTGCTCTTTGGAAAAAGGCTGCTCCTGAACATTTAATGCGTTGGACTTCTCCTTGGGGCGATGGTTTTCCGGGTTGGCATTTAGAGTGTACTTGTATGAGTACCAAATATTTAGGTGATACTTTCGATATTCATGGCGGAGGAATGGACTTGAAATTTCCACATCATGAATGTGAAATTGCTCAGGCAAAAGGTGCGAATGGTGTTGAGCCAGTTCGTTATTGGATGCACTCGAATATGCTTACCGTGAACGGACAAAAAATGTCTAAATCTTTGGGCAATTCTTTTTTGCCAGCTGAATTATTTGCTGGTTCGCATCCATTGTTGGAGCAGGCATACAGCCCGATGACGGTTCGTTTCTTTATGTTGCAATCGCAGTATAGAAGTACTTTAGATTTTTCAAACGATGCTTTGAAAGCTGCTCAGAAAGGTTATAAACGTTTGATTAATGGCTTGAGAATCGTCAAAAATCTTGAATACATTGCTGATGATGCTATCGTCGTTGATGAAAAACAAGTATCTGAAGTAGAAAAAGGTATTCAAAACTGCTACGATGGTTTGAATGATGATTTGAATACGGCTGTCGCTATTGCAGGCTTGTTTAATTTGGTCAAAAAAATCAACCAGCTTTATATGGGACAAGTACAAACCGCCCAATTAGGTGAAAGTACTTTTACTTTGTTGAAAGAGTCATTCGTTGCTATTATTGAAAATGTACTTGGCTTAATTGAAGAACCAAACGAGAATGTTGAAGCTTTTGCGAAAGGAATGTTATCGCTTTATCGTGAATACAAAGAAGCAAAACAATACGATAAAGTAGATGAAATCAGAGGTTATTTTAAGGCGAATGGTTTAGTCATCAAAGACATGAAAACAAAAATTGATTGGGCTTACGAAGAGTAACCTTAACTATTTTATTCAATTTTTAACGAATTCAAATGAGAACTCCCAGTATAACGCCTGTTGTGAAGGCATTGATGGCGATTAATATTATCGTATTTGGTGTAGAGTATTTTGGTCATAAAGATATGATTGTGTCGGTAATGGGGCTTCATTACTTTACTTCTGATAAGTTTTTACCTTTTCAGTTTTTAACATCTCTTTTTGTTCATGCAGACCTTCATCATTTATTTAACAATATGTTGGGCTTGTTTTTTCTTGGACCAATGTTAGAAATGTATTGGGGAGACAAGCGTTTTTTGACTTTCTTTTTAGTAACAGGAATGGGCTCTGGTTTACTATATATGGGTTTAAAGTATTATGATTATTCAACGCTTGAATCAGCCACAAGAGCATATATTGAACATCCAGACTTGAATCAGTTTAGTAAATTTTTGTATCAGTATTTTCCAGACGGAATACCGCATAATGCTTATGCACTAATTGAAGGGAATCCAAACAATATTACCGTACAGAATTCAGTTCTAGTTGCACAAGAATGTTTGAAGTCTGTTTTAGATACTCCACTAATCGGAGCATCTGGAGCGGTGTTTGGTGTAATGGCAGGTTTTGCCTTGCTTTTTCCTAATACTGAACTCATGCTTTTTTTATTACCAATCCCGATAAAAGCGAAATATTTTGTAGCTTTATACGGTCTATACGAACTGTATGCTGGCTTGAATAAAATGCCGGGTGATAATGTCGCACATTTTGCCCATATCGGTGGAATGATATTTGCGTTTATTCTAATTAAAATTTGGGGTAAAAATAGAAACTCCTTTTATTGAAAATAATAACATTCTGTTTTTCAAATTGTTATATTGAAACATTGAAGTTTTTTGAGTAATATTAAAGTTTATAAAGGAATATAAAAATGAGTGGGATTTTAGATGACTTTAAAGACGCTTTTTCCAAGCGAAACAATGGCTTAATTCAGCTAATATGGTTGAATGTAGCTGTATATGTTGTGATGTTGTTGGTGTTGATAAGTCTAACAATTTTCTTTAAAAAAGCTGAATTGTTTGATAATGCTTTATCATACTTAAGCCTCACACCGTCTTTAGGGATTTTTATGTATCGTCCGTGGACGATTTTGACTTACTCTTTCTTTCACTCTGTTAATCCCATTGCTCATTTATTGCCCAACATGTTGATGCTTTACTGGTTTGGAGCTATCATTCAAGAGTTTTTGGGTAGCCGTAGATTAATCAATTTGTATATTTTAGGGGCAATTTTCGGAGGTGTTTTTGCATTACTTACTTTCAACTTTATTCCTTATTATCAAACAGGAATTAATACAACCATTATTGGTGCTTCTGGCAGTGTAATGGCAATTATGTTTGCCGCCGCTACGCTTGCTCCAGATTATACTTTTTTCTTGTTTTTGATTGGTCCTGTTAGAATAAAATACATCGCCTTCTTTTTCTTTTTGATTTCATTGGCTGGTGCAATTGGAGTAAATGCTGGCGGAGGAATTGTTCACTTAGGCGGTGCTTTATTGGGTTATTTGTACGTGAAACAATTGCAAGCAGGTAACGATTGGGGAACACCAATTGATGTAACGGTAGATTTTTTCAAAAGAATTATCAATCGTACCGAAAAACCGAAGATTAAAGTTGCTTACCGACAAAAAGAAACTTCTTACAATAGTACAAGTGTAGGTGTAGGCGTTGGTTATCCAGATGAAGATGAAGTTGATGCTATTTTAGATAAAATTTCACGCTCAGGCTACGAAAGTTTAACAAAAGAAGAAAAACAAAAACTATTCAAAGCTTCTCAGAAGTAAGATAATATACTCATTTTTCAAAAAAAGGTTAAGTAGTAAATCTGCTTGACCTTTTTTATTGTTACCAAGCTTAAAATATTTCCGTAAATTTGTCAGCTCAATACGAAGTTTGACCTAAGATTCTTCCTATATTTAAGTTTAGTAAAACATTTTAAGGATTAACAGGGTTATTACTTTCAAATTCACACTCGGAAACCCATGCAAATTATACCCGGAAAAATATTAGCTCAGATTAATACTCCAGAAGATTTAAGGAGACGTAATCGTTCTGAATTGTTGCAGATTTGTGATGAACTGCGTCAATACATTATTGATGATGTATCGGTGTATGGCGGACATTTTGGGGCTTCGCTTGGTGTGGTTGAATTATCCGTAGCACTTCATTATGTTTTCAATACGCCCAACGACCAGTTAATTTGGGATGTAGGTCATCAAGCTTACGGACATAAAATCTTAACAGGGCGTAGAGATAATTTTCATACCAATCGCCTTTATGGTGGTATTTCTGGTTTCCCAAAACGCAAAGAGAGTAAATATGATGCCTTCGGTGTTGGGCATTCTTCTACTTCTATCTCAGCGGCTTTGGGGATGTCGGTGGCTTCTAATTACAAAGGAGAAACTGACCGTCAGCACATTGCAGTAATTGGCGATGGCTCAATGACGGGAGGAATGGCTTTTGAAGCGATGAACCATGCGGGAGATATTCCGAACAATATGATTATCATTTTGAATGATAATTGTATGGCAATCGACCCCAATGTAGGTGCTTTGAAAGAATATTTAACAGATATTACTACTTCACATACTTATAATCGAGTAAAAGATGAAGTGTGGAATCTGTTAGGAAAAATGTCAACATTTGGCAAATCTGCTCAAGACATTGTTTCTAAAATTGAAAATGGCTTAAAAGCTACTTTGCTTAAACAAAGTAATTTATTTGAATCATTGAACTTGCGATACTTCGGACCAATTGATGGGCACGATGTAGAATATATGGTTACGGTCTTGAATGATTTGAAAAACATTCCTGGTCCTAAAATTCTTCACTGTATTACTACCAAAGGCAAAGGTTATGCTTTAGCTGAAAAAGACCAAACTTTATGGCATGCACCGGGTAAGTTTGATAAGATTACAGGTGAAATCAAGAAGAAATATTATTCAACGCCACAAGCACCAAAGTATCAAGATGTTTTCGGGCATACAATTGTTGAATTAGCAGAGAAAAATTCCAAAATTATGGGCGTAACGCCTGCAATGCCTTCGGGAAGTTCGCTGAATTTGATGATGAAAGTTATGCCAAATCGTGCTTTCGATGTTGGAATTGCGGAACAACATGCAGTTACTTTCTCTGCTGGTATGGCTACGCAAGGACTTACAGTTTTCTGTAATATTTATTCAACCTTTATGCAACGTGCTTATGACCAAGTGATTCACGACGTTGCCATTCAAGAATTACCCGTTATTTTCTGTCTCGACCGTGCTGGTTTTGCTGGTGCTGATGGACCTACGCATCATGGAGCTTACGATATTGCTTATATGCGTTGTATTCCAAACATGATTGTTTTCGCTCCGATGAATGAAAAAGAGTTGAGAGACATTATGTTTACTGTTGCTCAAGATGAATTTAAAGACTTGAAAAAATGTATCTCTATTCGTTATCCACGTGGCGAAGGTGTTATGCCTAATTGGAAAACAGAATTTGAGAAAATGGAAATCGGTAAAGGTAGAAAAATTAAAGATGGTGAAAATGTAGCGATACTCACAATCGGTCATATCGGAAACTATGCCGTTCAAGCTTGTGAAGCATTAGCCAACGAAGGCATCAATCCAGCACATTATGATATGCGTTTTGTAAAACCTTTAGACGAAACGATGCTTCATGAAATTTTCCAAAATTACGATAAAGTAATTACGGTAGAAGATGGTTGTATCCAAGGTGGTTTTGGTACTGCTGTAGCAGAATTTATGTTGGACAACAATTACGCAGCACAAATCAAACGTTTGGGTATTCCTGATAGAATTGTAGAACATGGTGAACAATTAGAGTTACATCATGAATGCGGATTTGACCCAGAGGGAATTGCAGAAGCGGTTAGAAGTATTCTTGGAACTCAAAAGAATATGAACAAAGCAGAAATAGTTAAGGTGGCCCTAAATTAATTTTTAGAGATAATCTGCTGAAAATAAAAGGGATAGCTAATAACTTTCACATCTGAAAGCTAAATAATAATGACTTAGGCGAAAATGATTTTTCGCCTTTTTTATTTTGGCTTTATTAACTACATTTGCCCAATGAAACAATTTACAGCCATATTGCTAAGTTTAGTCATCTTTGTGGGAAGCCTATTCCCCAAAGCCGATGCTTTGCAGTTAGCAAAAATTGGAGAATTGGTAAAACACTATAAAGAACACAAAAATAGTTGGAATGAAAACATTAGCTTTTTAGAGTTTTTAACGATGCATTACTCTACAGCATCAAAACACTTGAAAACTGCGAAACATTCTCATTCAAATTTACCAAATTTAGATTCACACAGTACAGCAACGCTGTTTGAACCTACTTTCAATAAAAAAATTGTACTCCACTTTGATGCTATCTTCAAAGTCTTTTCTGAACCCAATTTCGTTTGGAAAAATTTCTATAGTTTTTCTATAGTTCAGACGCTATTCAATCCTCCTCGATTCTAATTTCTCTAGGCAAAATCCGCTTTGTCATTTCTTATCATTTTTCCATCACGAAGTTTCCTTCGTGAAAATACCTTTATTTATAATAATGAGCTTTTCCGTCATGGAATTACAAATTTTTATGTCTTAAAATTTGGGCTCTTCTTCTTGAAAAATATACAATGATAGATTCAATCATTCGATTCAGCATATACAATAAGCTGACAATCGGTTTATTGGTATTGGCATTGGCGACTTGGGGTGGTGTTTCACTAACTCAATTAACCATTGATGCCCTTCCAGATATTACTTCCAATCAGGTGCAAGTAATTACGCAGTCGCCAGCTTTGCCTGCTTCTGAAGTAGAAAAATTTATTACTTATCCGTTAGAAATCTCATTAAGAACTGTTCCTAATACCAAAGAAATTCGTTCAATTTCAAGAATGGGTTTATCGGTTATTACTGTCGTTTTTGATGACGATGTACCTACCGAAAAAGCCAGACAACAAGTTTCTGAAAAAATTAGAGAAGCAGAACCTAACTTAATTGCTGGTGCTGGTCGCCCAGAGATGGCGCCAATTACGACTGGTCTTGGCGAATTTTATCAATATACTTTGGTCGTTGACCCAAAATTCAAAGACAAATACTCTTTAGCTGATTTACGTACCTTGCAAGATTGGGTTGTGAAAAGACAACTTTTAGGCATAAAAGGCGTCGTAGAAGTAAGTTCTTTTGGTGGACATTTGAAGCAATACGAAGTTTCAATTAACCCAGAAAAACTAAGAGCGATGAATCTGAGCGTCGCAGAAGTATTTCAAGCTTTACAAGATAACAATGCCAATTCTGGCGGTAGTTATATAGAGAAGGGCACAGATGCTTACTTTATTCGTTCGGAAGGAAGAGTAAATAGTTTGCAAGATATTGAAAACGTTGTGATTACTACTCGTGGAGGCGTTCCTGTGTTGGTAAATGATGTGGCGAAAGTTCAGTTTGGTCATGCAGTGCGATATGGAGCGATGACTCGTAATGGCGAAGGTGAAGCTGTTGGCGCAGTTGTACTTTTACTGAAAGGAGAATCTGCCGAAAAAGTAGTGGTAGATGTTAAGAAAAGAGTAGCAGAAATTCAAAAATCTTTGCCAGAAGGTGTAAAAGTAGAATCGTTTATTGATAGGAGTAAACTGATTGATAAGTCTATCGGTACGGTTCAGAAAAACTTGATTGAAGGTGGTTTAATCGTGGTTTTTATTTTGGTTTTATTCTTGGGAAATTTCAGAGCAGGTTTGGTCGTTGCTTCGGTGATTCCGCTTTGCTTGCTTTTTTCTTTTGCCATGATGAAACTCTTTGGCGTGTCGGCTAATTTGATGTCACTTGGTGCGATTGACTTTGGTTTGATTGTCGATGGAGCAGTAATTATCGTAGAAGCCGTTGTACACCGATTACACACTAGGACAATTCCTGAAAATCATGATGGAAAAGCTTACAGACTGACTCAACTTGAAATGAATGAATCTGTTTACGATTCAGCCGTTACCATCCGAAAATCTGCTGCATTTGGCGAAATCATCATTTTGATTGTTTATTTTCCAATACTCGCCTTGACGGGTATTGAAGGAAAAATGTTTCGTCCAATGGCTGAAACAGTAAGTTTTGCCATTATTGGCGCATTGATTTTATCGTTGACTTACGTGCCGATGATGTCTTCTTTATGTTTAAGTAAAAAGATTGACCATTCAGAAACCATCGCCGATAAAATTATCAACTTTCTGTATAGATTCTATCAACCCATCATCACTTGGTCGTTGAATAAGAAAACGATTATTTTAAGTACTTCATTGGCATTTTTTGTAGCAAGTTTGATGCTTTTCGGCAGTTTAGGCGGTGAATTTATTCCTGAATTGAATGAAGGTGATTTTGCTGTTGAAACCATTCTTCACAGTAATGCTTCATTGTCTCAAAGTGTGTATTCTAACAATGAAGCAGAAAAGCTTTTACTTCGTGAATTTCCCGATGAAATAGTGCAAATAGTGTCCAGAATTGGTTCTTCCGAAATTCCAACTGATCCAATGGGTATCAATGCCTGTGATTTAATTATTGATTTGAAAGATACCAAAGAATGGAAAAAAGCGGAAACGATGGAAGAACTCGCCCAAAAAATGGATGATGTTTTGAAAGATATTCCGGGTGTCACTTTTGAATTTACGCAACCTATCCAAATGCGTTTTAATGAATTAATTGCAGGAGTAAAGTCGGATGTTGCCATTAAAATTTTTGGAGAAGATTTAGATGTTTTATTCGAGAAAGCTCAAGAAGTAGCCAAGAAGATTCATAAAGTAAACGGTATCGCTGATATGAAAGTACAGCAAATTGATGGCGTTCCGCAAATGGTGGTTACTTACAATCGTCAGAAAATAGCTCAATATGGTTTAAAAATCAGTAATCTAAATACTTTGTTGAAATCAGCATTTGCAGGAGAAGAAGCTGGCGTTGTTTATGAAGGAGAAAAACGTTTTGGTTTGGTTATTCGATTGGATTCTTCGTACAGAAAAGACATCCAAAATATCCGAGATTTATATTTGGATTTACCCAATGGTGGTAAAATTCCTTTCTCGGAAGTAGCAGAAATTTCATACAAAGATGCGCCTGCTGAAATTACTAGAGATAACGCTCGCCGTAGAATTTCGATTGGTATTAATGTTAGAAATCGTGATGTAGAAAGCTTGGTGAAAGAAGTTCAAACGATTATCGACAAACAAGTAAAATTGCCAATTGGCTATACGGTTGAATATGGTGGTGCTTTCGAGAATCTGCAAGCCGCTAAAAGTAGATTGTTTATTGCTGTGCCTGTGGCACTTTTCTTAATTTTTGCCTTGTTGTTTTTCACATTCAATTCTTTTGTAGAAGCCTTGATTGTCTTTGTAGCGATTCCACTTTCGGCAATTGGTGGTATTTTATCACTTTGGTTGCGTGATATGCCCTTTTCTGTTTCGGCGGGAATTGGTTTTATTGCTCTTTTTGGTGTAGCGGTTTTAAACGGAATCGTACTGATTTCTTACTTTAAAATTCTGGAAAAGGAAGGAATAAGTGATATTAAGCAAAGAATTTTAGAAGGAACAAAAACTCGTTTCAGACCCGTCATGATGACGGCGGCTGTGGCTTCAATGGGTTTTTTGCCAATGGCTTTGAGCCATTCGCCCGGTGCAGAAGTACAAAGACCTTTGGCAACGGTAGTAATTGGTGGATTGATTACCGCAACCATTCTTACTTTGGTGGTTTTGCCTGTAATTTACAGCTTGGTTTTTGGTAGAAAACCAAAAGCTTCGAAAACCCTAATTACTTCAATCGCTTTATTGTTGATAAGTACAGCCACTTTTGCACAAAATACTCCGCCACAGAATTTGCAAATGTGTATTGATAAAGCACTTCGTCAAAACCAAAATGTACAGATTGCTAATTTAGAAATTTCGGGGAATCAGGCTTTGGTGAAAACGGCTAAAGAAATGCCTAAAACCAGTTTTGATGCTCAATACGGGCGAACACAAGTTTTCAACGGAAATGATGTAACCTTTACCGTTGGACAATCTTTTGCTTTGCCAAGTTTGTATAAAGCTCAAGAAAATTTGCTGAAAGGTAATGTGTTGACGGCTGAAAAACGTGCAAAACTCACCAAAACACAATTAATTGGCGAAGTAAAAAGTGTTTACTTTCAGATTTTACATACGCATCAATTTATTCAATTATTAGCCCAGCAAGACAGCCTTTATCAGAGTGCTTTCAAAGCGGCTTCGGTACGATATAAAACTGGCGAGACGGATTTATTAGAAAAAGTATCTTCTGAAACTCGCCTCAGAGAAATCCAAAATCGTATCCAACAAAGCCAAGCTGATGAGCAGAATTTGTATCAAACATTAAGGTTTTTGATGAATACCAACGAAAATTTTGAGATTGATTACGCAGGAAATCAACAAAAAGCAATGGTGTTAAATAATGCTGAATTAGCTTCCAATCCTTTCTTAGAAATCATTAAACAGCAAAGTGAAGTAAGCAAATTGCAAACCAATTTGGAACAACAACGCTTGAAACCAGATGTAAGATTGGCGTTAACTAACCAAAGTATTGAAAATCATTTCAATCAAAACTTTGTACAGCTTGGGCTAAATGTGCCGATTTTTACCAAAGCGCAACAAGCTAGAATTACTGCTTCAAAAATCAACGAGCAAGTAATTACTCAGCAATATCAGTATGCTGAAAACCAATTGCAAAGTCAGTTGAATTCATTGAAAATACAGTTTGATAAAGCTGAAAAGTCACTGAATTATTACAAAAATTCAGCCTTGCCACAAGCGGAATTGATTGCTAAAACGGCTTCAAAAAGCTATCAATCAGGCGAAATTGAATATGTGGAATTCGTACAGAATATCACACAAGCTTGGCAAATCAAAGAAAATTACTTGGCTGAATTACAGCATTTTAATCAAATTATCATCAATATCGAAACTTTAATTGGCAATGAATAATCTCCCAAAAAATCATATAATTTCCTTTCAAAAAGGCTTTTTATTAGGCATTACTTTATTAATCAATATTGCTTGTTCAAATACAAAAGCTGAAGAACAAGACAAAGAGGCTGAAACAATAACTGACGTCGTTACTTTATCTGCTGAACAAATCAAAAATGCAAAGCTGACTTTGGGAAATTTCGACCAAACCACTATTTCAGATGAAGTAAAAGCCAATGGTATGGTGGATGTTCCGCCGATGAATATGGCTTCTGTGAGTATTCCTATTAGCGGCTATGTAAAAAGTACTAATATTTTGCCCGGTTCAGCCATTCGTAAAGGAGGAGTTTTAGCTACAATTTACAGTATGGATTATATCCAATTACAGCAAGATTATTTACAGGCTGTTAGTAAATTGAAGTATTTAGAGCTGGAACTCGACCGCCAGAATACTTTAAGTAAAGAAGATGTTGGTGCTAAGAAAAAACTTCAACAGGCTGATTCGGAAGTTTCGTCGATAAAAGCATTGACAAAAGCTCTTGAATTGAAACTTGAAATGATTGGCTGTTCTGTGGAAAAGCTTAAAAAAGGACAAATTTTATCTGTCATTAATATTACTTCTCCAATTGATGGCTATGTGAAAATCGCCAATTTATCCATTGGAAAAAATGTAGCACCTACTGATGTTTTGTTTGAAATTGTTGGCGATGCCCATAAGCATATCGAATTGAAAGTATTTGAAAACGACATCAATAAAATAAAAGTAGGACAAAAAATCATGGTAGAAAATCCGAAATTCTCGGAAAAAAACATGACCGCAACGGTTTTTTTGGTAGGAAAAAATGTTGAAGCGGATACCAAAACTATTAATATTCACGGGCATATTGATGATGAAGCGATGGAGAATAAACTAACCGTTGGGCAATACGTCAACACAAAAATCCTAACAGGAAAAAGAATCGTTAATACTTTGCCAGAGTCAGCAGTGGTATTGCATGGAAATGGCGGTTTTATTTTTATCAAAACGAAAGAAAATACTTTCCAGCAAATTCCTGTAAAAATTGGCATTACTGAAAGAGGAAATATCGAAGTAATTCCTGAAAAAAATATAGGTAATCAACAGGTTGTAAAACAAGGAGCTTCTATTTTACAAGCAATGCTGACGGGTTCAGAAGAGTAATTTGTAGCATAAAAAAGTGATTAAGAAATAAATTAATGTTTAGACGCAACCGTTTAGCGTTTTATCCTGTATAAAGGATTAGAACATACCAAGTATTTGGTTTTTGAAAGTAATACACAATAATCTTTTATAGATGATATAACTTTCATAATGTTCTACGTTTTCATCCGAGCAAATAAATATTTTTCAATTAATCCTTAAAATTTATGAATACTACAGAAGAAAAAATGAATCGCCTTACTTTTCTAAAACAACTAGGACTTTCTGGGGCAAGTTTAATGGCAGTGTATTGTGGTGTAACGATGAGTTCTTGTACTAACGAAAGCGACGAAGTAACGCCTCTACCAAGTACAGGAATCAAATTTGATTTATCGCTAGCAGCCAATGCGGCTTTACTTACAAAAGGTGGATATGTTGTGGATAGAACCAACAACATTGTGGTAGCCTTTACCAATGTGGGTACTTATGTGGCTGTAACGTTGATTTGTAGTCATGAAGGACAAAAGCAAATTACTTATGCTACGGATAAATTTTATTGTACTGCTCATGGCGCTACTTATGATAATACTGGCAAAGGAACGAATGCCAATGGAAGTGCTGGTTTAAAAGCTTATACGGTTACACAAAGCGGTACAGTTTTAACGATAACCTAGAGACCCTACAACCGAAAATTACGTATGTCTTTTCGACAGTAAATTACGAAATGGTTTTATGAAAGATTTAAAACCATTTCGTTTAAAAATATCCAACTTATGAAAAAATATCTATTGGTATTCAGTTGCTTAATTAGTTTCCAGAGTTTTTGTCAGGACGACCTGATGGATATGCTTAACAAAGAAAAAGGAACGCAACCCGAATATACTTCCGCAACATTTAAAGCGACTCGCTTAATCAATGGACAAACCATTGAAACCGTCAGTAAAAAGCATCTTAATTTCTGGATTTCTCATCGATTTGGAGCAGTAAACTCAGGCTTTATTGATAACTTTTTTGGTTTAGACGAAGCTCGTATCAGACTCGGTTTAGAATATGGTTTGAGTGATAACCTGACCATTGGTTTGGGCAGAAGTTCACAAGAAAAAACCTATGATTATTATGTGAAATACAAAGCAGTTCGTCAGTCAAATAGCGTGCCTATTACTGTTACTGGTTATTTGAGTGGTGCAGCCAATACAATGGCTACAGGTTATACACTTCCTTCTGGTTCAACCTTGAAATTTGATGATAACCTAGAACGCCAAACATACTGTGCACAAATTCTGATTGCCCGTAAATTCAGCGAAAAGCTTTCTTTGCAAATTATGCCAACGGTTATTCACTTCAACAAAACAGAAGTGGAGGATATGAAAAACGATATGTTAGCATTGGGTTTTGGAGGTAGATATAAGCTTTCTAAACGAGTAACACTAAATGCCGAATATTACCTAGCAGACCACGGCAATAGCAGTATTTCAGGCAAGTACCATAATTCATTAGCAGTTGGTTTTGATATTGAAACAGGTGGACACGTTTTTCAATTGCATTTTACCAATTCAAGAGGAATGGTAGAGCGTCATTTTATTGCTCAAACGCTTGGAGAATGGGGTAAAGGAGATATTTTCTATGGATTTAACATTGCCAGAACATTCAGTTTTGATGGCAAATCAAAGAAAGATAAACACTAACATGAAAAAGAATATTTTAGTATTGGTTTGGGCTTTATTGATAAGTCAAGCCAGTTTTGCACAGCTATATTTTACCCAAACAGGTAAAACTAGTTTCTTTTCCAAAACACCTTTAGAAGATATTTCAGCAGTAAACAGCACAGTTTCTTCTATTTTAAACACGGCAACCAACGACATCGCCGTGCGAATGAACATCAATCAATTCAGATTTCCGAATAGATTAATGGAGGAGCATTTCAACGAAAACTATTTAGAATCAGAGAAATTTCCAGCGGCTACTTTCAAAGGCAAAATCGCCGAAAAGATAGATTTTACCAAAGAAGGTACTTATGATGTAACTGCCAAAGGAGTAATGATGATTCACGGAGTGAGTAAAGAAAAAGTACTCACAGGAAAACTAACGGTTGGAAAAGATAATATCAGCATCGACACCAATTTTGAAATCGCTTTAGTAGATTATAAAATTGACGTACCTAAATTAGTTTGGGAAAAAATTGCCGAGAAAATTGCTGTTAAAAACAGCTTTTCTTTAATCAAAAAGTAATAGAAATTCTCAAGTCGTAGAAGGATTTATACCATCGCTCGTGTCATCACGAGCGATTTTTTTTGTAATTGGATTGCGTGTGAAGACACATGCAACGGCACTAGATTCATTAAGGGTGATTGAGCAATAATCTACAAAAAAAACCTCCGCAAAAACAAGCCTGCGGAGGTTTAGCATTCTTTTCAATCAAAAAAATTATTTTATTACTTTCATTATTCCATTCATGATACTCCAGTGACCCGGGAAGGTACAGACAAATGGATAATCTCCTATTTGTTCTGGTACGGTGAAGCTTAATCTATAAGATTCTTCTGGGTTTACTAAAGGCGTTGAAGCGATGATTTGAGGAATGTTTGGTACATAATTTTTATCCAAAGCATCCTTTTGCGTAATCATTTTGTTAGCGGCTTTACCGATAATTTCTAAAGATTTCGGTTTACCAATTACCAAATTATGTTGCATCGCATCAGGGTTTTCAAAAACTAATTCTACTTTAGTTCCTGCTTTTACCGTGAATTCCTTTTTATCATACTTCATTTCTTCTTTCACAGATTTTATCACAATAATTACTTTGTTTGGATCTGTCGCTTCTTCGGCTTTGACTTCCCAAGCTTGGAACAAACGAGTTAATTTCGCTTTGTTATCTGCTGAAAGTGTTTTGTTCAAGCCTGCTAAGAATACTTTGTCGCTGTCTTTTACTTGTACTTTCTTTCTATAATTCCAACCATCTGTGATGCCTTTAATCAGGGAAGAAGCGCTAGTTTCATCCAACTTCTGGCTTAATTTTAATAATGCAATGACTGAATCAGCCGAGCTAACATTGGCATAACCTTTAACGGCTTTTTCCATCGCATAATTCGACATACTTTTAGGAACATTGAAAGTCACTTTTTGACTATAAGCATTGTTTTTCTCGTTCTCTTCTGCAATGGTATTGGCTTTGTCTATTTCAACAGAAACGGTATAAATACCCGGCATATCAGATGTTAATCCAAGATTTCCTGTCCATGCACCATTATTGTAAGTACTAATTTTAACGCTTTCATTGGCTGGAATACCGTCATTAAAAGTATGGCTTACCAAATCATATTTTCTACCTACACCTTCAATTCTAACATTTAGATTGATTACTTCTCCTTTTGCAATCGCTACGCCACCTTGATTTTTTACCTCAATATTGAAAAGTACAGGTTCAAGAACAGCAGGATTTGCAGGTGTGAAGTTGATTTTGCTAATAACTAAATCAGGCTTATTACTTGCCGAAATAGCGGTAGCTTTCTCTTCTTTCACCATGGCAGCGTGGTCGTGATGAGCAGGCATTTCTTCTGTTTTAGCTTTTACTGGCGAAGTATTTTTAGTAAGATTTTGTAAATGCTTTTTCAATAAAGCTTGTTTGTGGCTTGTCAATACAGAAGCGAAACCATCTGGTAACCAACGGTCGTTAATTTCTGTTGATTGTTCCATACGAGTCAACAAAGCTTTTTCAGATTCAGCCGTTAAAGGCATTTCAGATAAAGCCAAAAGTGTATTTAACACTACCAAAGGCTCTTTATCGTTCAATGAATTTTGTTCCAATAAAACTTTTACTGAAGCTTCGTTACGAGGCAACAATTGAACTGCCGTTTTACGAACGCCCGAACATGGATGCGATAAAGAAGCAATTAAAGCTTTTTGTACTTCGGCATCGTTCAATACACCCAAACCTTCTAAAGTACGAAGTGCGTGAATTACACTTGGATTGATACCTGCTTCGTCTAAAGACTGGTCTTTCGTGATTTCAATCAATGCTGACACTACGTCTTTTTGTCCACGTTCTACTAATAAACGTTGTGCGTTCATTCTCCAGAACATGTTTGAATTTTTAAGAGCCGACAATAATTCTTGCGGACGGTCTTTTGATAAATTCAAAGGAGTATAGTTTGGTGCATCTTTCGCACTTACACGGTAAATTCTACCATGTGTAAAGTTTCTTAAATCGGTTTCATAAGCATTTCCTTGACCCATTTCAAAACCATTTGGTTTTGGATTATGCTGAATAATGAAAGAATACCAATCGGCAATCCACACCGCACCGTCTGGACCAACTTCTGCAAAAACTGGAGAAACCCATTCATCAGCACCCGCCAAAAGGTTGAAACCTTCTACGTCGCTATAATCTGTTCCGTTTTTGGTCATTACGTTTTGGTGAACTACGTGTCCTGTTGGTTCACAAACAAAAGCGATTTGATTCCAATATTTTTTAGGGAATGCTCTTGCAGTATAAAAATTATGACCAGCCGCCGCAGTATATCCACCGAAAACATCCACCTGACGAATTCTTGGCGTGATGGTTTTCATGTCTTTGTGCGTATCTGTACTTCGGCTACCGTTTGTGGCAGTTGGCGAAAGAATATTTCTATGTGGAATCGCCATGTACCAGCCATGTGAATTGTTGGCAGTTGAACCAAAAACATCGCCCGTTTCGTTGAAAGCAAAGCCCCAAGTATTGTTTGAAGTACTGGTGATATGTTCAAAATCTGAACCATCAGCTTTGAATCTAAAGAATCCTTGACCGAATTTTACTGAATCTTTTTCAGCAAATTTTCCTTGAAAACCTGCATAACCTAAAGAACCCCAAATCCAGTTATCAAAACCATAATGTAAGTTGGATGGACCAGCATGCGTATCAGAAGTACCAAAACCAGAGAACAAGATTTTCTTTACATCTGCTTTATCATCGCCATCGGTATCTTTCAAGAATAACATGTGTGGAGCTTGTGCTACAATTACTCCGCCATTGGCAAAAACCAACCCTGTAGGAATACTCAAACCATCGGCAAAACGAGTGAATTTATCTGCTTTTCCATCTTTGTCGGTATCTTCACAAATCAAGATATAATCGCTACCGCCAGTTTCTTTGCGTTCGTTTGGATAATCTTTCGTAATTAAAACATACAAACGACCACGCTCATCCCACGACATCGCAATTGGGTGCATTACGTTTGGTTCATGGGCAAATACTTCTAAATTAAATTCAACGGGTACTTGTATATGTTTCAGTGTTTCTTCTGGAGAAAGCGCTGCTTGTAATAATTGTGGACCAGGGCGTTTTTCATAATTAGGCAATTTTGCTTCACTGTAAGAAAAAGGTTCTGGGGTTAAAGCTGCATGTGCTAAACGAGCTTGCTCGTCAACTGACCAAATGATTCCATTTTCTAATAATTTCAAGAAATCAGGATTTGTCCAAGTACGCTCATCATGTCCGTAAGCGGTATAAAATACTTTTCCCTGACCATACTGGCGAGTCCAAGTATAAGGTTCGGTTTTAGCATCTGGACGGTCTTTTGTTTGGTCAGCTTTAATGTCACGAGTCATTAAAACATTATTATCTGCTTGTAAATGACTGTGTAAATACGTTTCATCGAAGGCTTTAATGCCTGAAATATCTTTTAATATTGGGTTTTGAGGTTGAACAATATTCGCTTGAATAGTATCCATTGTGTGTCGCCAGAACTGTCCGCCTACCATTTTAACGTATTCTTCAGAATTTCTAAAACAATAAGAAGCACAGTGAATAGGTAAAATTCCTTTGCCAGAAGCCACATAAGCCAAAAGGTCTTTTTCAGCTTCAGGAGTAATTTTATCCCAGTTGGCATAAATCATTAAGGCATCATACTTATTCAAATTAGCAGTATTGATGTCTTCTAATTTATCGGTATAAGTAATGTTAATTCCTTTGTTTCCGAGTGCAGACATCAATGTTGGCACACGTTCTACAGGTTTATGATGACCATTGTCACCAAGAAACAGTACTTCCAAACGACGAGCTTTCACCGCTGTTTGAATAGCTGCTTTGTTGTTTTTTTTCGCTTTTTTCTGAGAAAAACCTACGAGGCAAGTCAGCAATAAGCAAAGACTAAGCAATGATTTTTTCATTTCTTTTGATAGTATAAATTCATGGATAATTTAAAATTGGGTATTGAATATTATTCTACACTCAACCTCACCCCCAACCCCCTCTCCCGCAGAGAGGAGCTTTTTTTAGTCCCAAAAGCTCCCCTCTCAACAGGAGAGGGGTTGGGGGTGAGGTCTTGCGCAGAATAATGTTTGGTCACAAAAACTTTTAGGACAGCCTCATTATTATGCAAATCAAAAATCAGGGATATAGATAATTTCGCCTCCTTTTAAAGCAGATTCATGTGATAAAATACCTACTGATGTCCAGTTTGCAGATTGTTCAGCATTTGGGAATGGGTCACGGTCTTCAACAATTGCCGAAACAAATTCATGTACAAGATGCGGATGCGAACCTCCATGACCAGAACCTTGCAAGAAAGAAAGGTGTTGGTTTTCGTCGGTATCATATACTCCACCAGTTGTAAATACTTGAATTTCTTCAGGCAAATAATGAGCATAATCTGGCACAGTTACTTTTTCTGGAATTTCTGGTTCTGGTTTTTTAGCGGTATGAACAACATGTTCTTCGTGTTCAATCAACGACCATTCAAAAGATTTTTTTGAACCATATACTTCAAAACTTTCACGGTATTGACGAGCCACATCAAATAATGAACGATATACCAAAGCACTTAAATCTGAATCTTTGAATTTGATATGCGCAGATTCAATGGCAAAAGGAGAGTTATAATGTTGATGTAATTCTTCACGAATTGTTCCTGAACCAAAGCATGAAACGTACTCTGCTTGTAATTTCAACAAACCAGCCACAGGACCCACACAGTGTGTAGCATAGTGCATTGGCGGCAAACCTGGCCAATAACCCGGCCATCCGTCCATGTCTTGTTGGTGAGAAGCTTTCAAGAATTGTACTTTTCCTAATTCTCCTTTTTCGTATAATTCTTTTACATACAAAAATTCACGACTGTAAACTACGGTTTCCATCATCATGTATTTTTTGCCTGTTCTTCTTGTCGCTTCAACGATTGCTTTACATTCTTCTACAGAAGTTGCCATCGGAACGGTACAAGCTACGTGTTTGCCTGCATTCAAGGCTTTTAAGCTTTGTTCTGCATGATTATGAATCGGAGAATTGATGTGTACAACATCTACTGCTGGATCTGCCAATAAATCTTCAAAGCTGGTATAACGCTTTTCGATTCCGAAAGCATCTCCAATGGCATTGAGTTTCTCTTCAGTACGCTGACAAATTGCGTACATATTCGTGTTCGGATGACGTTGATAAATGGGAATAAATTCAGCTCCAAATCCTAAGCCGACAATGGCAATGTTTAGTTTCATGATTATAAATTTGAGTTTATGAGTCTATGAGTTTAAAGTTTATGAGTCTATGAGATTAAAGTTTATGAGTTCTTGAGTCTGAAAAAAATTAAGAATTGAGGTTTGTTTACGAGTATAAAACTTATAAACTTTTTACTCATGAACTTTAAACTCATAAACCCTGAACTCATCAACTCATAGACTTTATGAATTCCAAGCTTTCTTTCATCAATGTTTCTTCGTTGTCAAACATTTTTCTCCAAATATTAGCTACTGCCAATTTTGAACTAAATGCTTCTACTGATAAATAAGCATCGTATTTAATTTCTTCTAAAGCCGTAAAAACATCTGTCCAGTTTACATTTCCTTTGCCAACTGTACTTCTATCATTTTCAGATACTTGTACATGTACCAAATGTTTACTTAATTTTCTGATGGCATCGCCCAAACTTTTCTCTTCAATATTAGCGTGGAAAGTATCAAACATGATTTTACAATGCGGATGATTGATGTCTTCTACCAATTGAAATAATTCATCTGCACAAGAAACCAAGTAACTTTCAAAACGATTGAGGTACTCTAAACCCAAAATAATTCCTTTTTCTTGGGCATAATCTGCTAATTCTCTCAAGTTTTCTACTGCCCAATTCCATTCTTCTTGAGTAGCAGGTTTTCCTGTAAAATGGCTTAATGCTGAATGATATGGACCAGTTAATAAATCAGCACCTAAAACCACGGCACAGTCGATAGCTCTTTTGTTTCTTTCCAAAGTAGCGGCTCTCATTACTGGGTCTGGGCTGATTTGGTTGAAATCTGGTCCACAAATCGTTACTGCAATTCTATCTAAACCTAATTCATCCAATTTTGTACGCCAAGATTGCCAATGCGCAGGGTCAACATCAAAAATGGGTACTTCAACACCCGTAAAACCAATCGCTTTAATCTGCTCTAACACTGGGAAAAGGTCTTCGTTAATCTCAGTCCCCCATAAGAGCAAATTCATTCCGTATTTTTTCATTTTATCTTTATCGTAAGGTTTTTTTGATTGATTTTGTGTATAAATTATTAATTGTGTTCAATTGTTAATTTTCAGAGTTCTTCAAACCAAATTTGGTTTTGGGTTTAATTTTAATCAAACAGATAAGGATTTTTGACAATACAAAATAATCTAAAAAAAGTCATAAAAATTTCCGCTCTTTTGATTAGTTTTGACTGTATTTTGATATTTTTTAGATTAGTGTTAGCAATTAAAGTAAAAAAATAGGTTTTGAAAAGTCCATTAAATAAAAGTATAGAATCGCCAAATCATTCTTTCACCATGAAAGAGTTGAAAGAACCGTACTTCGACCCCAACTGGCATTTTCACCCGCATTATCAATTATTTGTGGTGTTGGAAGGAACAGGTACCCGCTTTATTGGAGATAATATCAAACATTTTGAAGCAGGAGATATGGTTTTTGTCGGACCAGATTTACCACATCTTTGGCGGAGTGATGAGATTTACTTTCAGGGTAATCCCGAATTAAAAACGCATGGAATTGTGGTGTATTTTACAGAAGATTTTTTGGGAAAAGATTTCTTTGAGAAATATGAAATGACGAAGCTCAAACATTTCTTTTTAAATGCCAGTCGTGGATTAGAAATCAGTGGAGAATTACATGACAAGATTCTTCTTTTTATGAAAGAGTTATTGCCATTACAAGGATTTGAAGGGATTTTGAAATTATTAGAAATGCTGAATCTATTAGCCAATTCCAATGAATATGATTTTATCAGTAGCGTTGGCTATACCAATCCTTTCAAAACTTCTGAAACCGAACGAATGCACAAAGTTCACGAATACGTACTGAACAATTATCGTACTTCAATCAACTTAACAGAAGTGGCTTCGTTGGCGGGGATGGCTACGGCGGCGTTTTGCCGTTACTTTAAGGCAAGGACGAATAAAACCTTCTCGGATTTTGTCAGTGAATTGCGGGTTGGTTATGCCTGCAAATTGTTGATGGAAGATAAATTAAGTGTGACGCAAGTTTGCTATGAAAGTGGTTTTAATACTTTATCGAATTTCAATAAACAATTTAAGGATTTGAAAGGACAAACGCCTTCGCAATTTAGGCTTGCTTTTGGCGATACCACTTTTAAAAAATCTCCTCAATCTTAGCCTCTTTTCCTCTGAAATTAAAAGTATCGTCTTTGCCTTTTCCCATCAACAATGCTCCGATGGGAGATTGTGGGGAAATAATCATGATATTTTCTCCGTCGATTTTACAAATACCTACACTTACAGCCAAAAAGTAATTTCCAGTAGAAGTTTTCAGAAAAGCACCAACTGCTCCTTTTTTGAAAGTAAGATTCATATCAATTCTTTCAACAATAGCTTTTTCTCTTTTGGCTTGTTCGTGCATCAAACCGTGCATGTCTCGGTCGAGTTGCCCCATCGCCCTGGAAGTTTCGTACTTATCGCCCGCAGACGATTTTGATTCTTCATTGGCAGAAGCCTGAGCCGCCTGCATGGCATCGTAGGAAGTTTGTATTCTTTGGTCTAAAAAATTATTAATATAATCGACAATCTTTTGTTTCATGTTTTTTTAGCTTTGAGCCGTGAGCAATGAGCTTTCAGATTCAGGTTATCAGCTTTTTTAGCTTTGAGTCGTGAGCTATGAGCTAATTGCTCAAAGCTCACTGCTCATAGCTCATAGCTCATAGCTCAAAGCTATCAAAGCGTTTCTCTCCGAATCATATAAAAAGGATTCTTTACTTTAATTTTCTTTTTATCTAACAACAAAGCAGCCGCCGTTCTGCCCATTGTTTCAAAGTCAGTTGTGATAACGGTGATGCCCAATAGTTCTTTTAAAGTTGTTTCGTTGAAAGAAACCACGCCGATTTCATCACCCAAAGTATAACTTGATTGACGAACCTTTTTAACTAATTCAGCCAAATCGTGTTCTTCAACAACTACATAAGCTGTATGTGGAGAGAGTAATTCCTCATCAACGTTCTCTCTGATGATAAATTCTTTGTGGGCATTTACACAAAAGTAACGAACACCTCTTACAATATCAGCAGGATAATTGCCATCACTCGGAAAAACCAACACAACTCGTTGATACTTAGCAAATAAATCATTAGCACTTTCTAAAGCTTCTGCAACATCACGCTCAAAATCTTGATAGACCGACAAACATTCGTTTTTATATTCTGGTAAATCTTTATCAAGTAAAACCAATTCATCCGAAGGGATTTTTTCCAAAGCCTTCATAGCAATAGCTTTTTCTGAATCAGGGAAAAAATGCGGCATTACTACATAATAGTTATACTTACCAAGATTTTTATCAATGATTTCATCAAAAAGACGAGCATTATAATGATGAATCTGTAAATCAACCGAAGCTTTATCGCCCAATACTTTCAAAAAAGCATAGTAAATCAACTTTTTATAAGAGCTTAGTTTATTGAAGATTAACAAAATCCTCATTTTTCTACTTTCTCCGCTGTTTACATAATATCCTTTTCCTTGTACAGAAGTAATGAAGCCTCTTTCTTTTAATTCACGATAAGCTTTTTCTACGGTGTCACGGGCTAAATAATACTCTTCGCTGAGTTCACTGATAGAGGGAAGCTGTTCATTTTTCTTCAATACATTGCGTTCAATATCCGAAATAACCGACTGGATTATCTGCTTGTACTTTGGTGTTTTATCGTTTGGATTGAGTTTGAGCTGGTACATGATTCTTTGGAAACTCAGCTTCACACATTTTCTCTAGTAAGAAGCGTTAAGGCTGAGAATTAATTTTGCTATACATTCTTTTAATTTAAATCTTTTGAGCAGGGAAGTGCATGATAGTTCCCTTTTGTTTTTGGTTTATCCTTGTAAAATTTTATACGATTCCAAGAAACAAATTTACAAACTATTCTTTCAAAGAACTAGATTTATAATAATTACTCTAAAAATGTTATTCAATTTTTAAGATGATGTTTGGGGGCAATTCTTAGGTTTCGCTTAGATACAAAATATTCATTCTAACAAAAAAGCAAACATAAAAGAGAAGTGTTTGCCAAGCAAAATTCAAATAGATAATTGATTATGGGAGCAATTTTAGGTGTTATTTTTCACTTTATCGGCGGCTTTGCATCAGGGAGTTTTTATATTCCTTACAAGAAAGTTAGAGGTTGGTCATGGGAAAGTTATTGGATTACAGGAGGTGTTTTTTCATGGTTAATTGTTCCACCTTTAGCAGCGTATCTTACCATTCCAGATTTTACTTCAATTATTGCTAGTAGTGAAGGAAGTGTATTGTTTTGGACTTATGGCATGGGCGTTTTGTGGGGAATTGGTGGTTTAACTTACGGTTTAGGAGTACGTTATTTGGGTATTTCATTGGGTAGTTCAATCATTCTTGGGCTTTGTTCAGTTTTTGGTTCTTTGATTCCTTCTGTTTATTATTACTTCAATAAAACTGCTGGAAAAGATACCATTTATGATTTGGTATCTACCAATTGGGGACAAATGGTTTTGCTAGGTTTGGCTGTTTGTGTGTTGGGAATTGTGATTTGTGGAAAAGCTGGTGGGAGTAAAGATAAAGATTTAGCAGGAAAAGTAAGTGCTGAAAATCAGGAGTTTGATATTGTGAAAGGACTTACTTTTTCGATTATTTCAGGTTTGTTGAGTGCTTGTTTTAGTTTTGGGATTGAAGCAGGTTCGGCGATGTCGAACGTAGCGAATGAAATTTGGGTAGCAAGTAATCCCGGACAAGGCGAATTCCTTTATCGTAACAACGTTGTTTATATCGTTATTCTTTGGGGCGGTTTAACAACTAATTTGATTTGGTGTATGTACTTGAACTTCAAGAATAAATCTTTTGGTGATTATACCAATGCTGAAACTCCTTTATTGAAAAACTATGTATTTAGTGCCATTGCTGGAACAACATGGTTTTTACAATTCTTTTTCTATGGAATGGGAGAGAGTAAATTAGGAAATGGACCTAGTTCTTGGATTCTACACATGGCATTCATCATTTTAGTAGCTAATTCGTGGGGTTTAGTATTAAATGAATGGAAAGGTGTTTCTAAGAAGACTTTAACGACAATCATCGTCGGAATCTTAACGATTGTACTTTCGGTATTAATTGTGGGTTATGGTAACTCTTTGAAAGGTTAAAAAAATAAAAAATATAAAAAAAGGGGCATCAGATTGAAAAATTTGATGCCCCTTTTTTTATGCCAAAATATTATCTTGTGGTAATAAAAATTTGTACTAAACGATGAAAAATTTTGATAAATGTCTTTTTTTAAGGCAAATATTTTTTTTGATTAAAATTGGTATGCTATTTGATTTATTTGTTCTGATGAATGAAGGATATTATACGTTAATATTTATTTAAATATGAAATGCGTCAAATATTTTTTTTTTAATAATAGTAGTATCTTTGAGTAAAAGGACAAATTTTTTATCCAATTACAGTTGAAATTAGCCTAAGGTTTTATCTGAAAATGGAAAATTTGTGATGAGTAAATCCCAATTTATTCGTCGATATCTAAAGAATTGATTTGAAGTAAATTATACAATTTCATAATCTCGATAAATTCCTAAGCTTTGCTCACTATGAAAACCCAACAAACTGTATTCACTAACAATCAATGGAAAACTATCTCTGAAAATGAGGGTTTTGTTGCTTCAAATGCTAATTGGGTATTGGCATTTGGGGAAAGAATTGTTTTAGAGACTATCAAACCTTTTGATTATCTCAAAAATCTTTATCCTAATGCGGATATTGTCATTAATTCAACTTCTGGTGAAATCTATCAAGATTCTGTACACGATGGTTCAATCATTGTAACAGCCATTGAATTTGAAAAAACATCAATCAAAAGTGTTGAAATAGACATTAATTCGCATTATGAAAGCGGTATTGCGGGTGAAAAAATAGCTGAAGCTTTGACTGGAGACGATTTGAGAACAATTTTTGTCATATCGGATGGAGCAAAAGTAAATGGAAGTGAATTGATTGCCAGTTTGAATAAAAAGACAGACGAAAGGATTTTGATTTCTGGAGGTTTGGCTGGCGATGCAGCAAGATTTGAAAAAACTTTAGTGGGGCTGAATCGTAATCCAGAAGAAGGGAAAATTGTTGCAATAGGTTTATACAGTAAAAATCTGAGCGTTGGGCATGGCACAATGGGAGGTTGGGATGGTTTTGGTCCGGAACGTGAAGTAACAGAATCTGAATACAATATATTATACAAAATTGGCGATGTTGCCGCTTTGGATTTATACAAAGAATACTTAGGAAAATATGTAGAAGGGCTTCCGGGTGCGGCTTTACTTTTTCCTTTATCAATGCGTGAAACCGAAGATGCTGAACCCGTTGTAAGAACCATACTTTCTATTGATGAAGAAAAGAAAAGTATGACTTTTGCAGGAGAATTACCCAAAGGCTCTTTGGTTCGTTTTATGAAAGCCAATTTCGACCGACTCATTGACGCTTCGGCAAAAGCTGCCCAAGATTCTATCCAACCTTTTGAAGATTCACCAGAATTGGCCATTTTAGTGAGCTGCGTGGGTAGAAAATTAGTACTTGGACAAAGAACTGAAGAAGAAGTAGAAGCGGCTCGTGAAATAATGGGCGAGGAACCCGTAATAACAGGTTTTTATTCTTATGGCGAAATTTCACCATTAAACCCAAATGCTCGTTGTGGCTTGCATAACCAAACCATGACAATTACCACACTTTCTGAAAATTGATTAGAATGAATAACACAACATTTCACAGATTACTTGGCAAGCAAATCAAAAAACATTTGACAGACGAATGTCTGGAAAATGAAAACTTTCAAAATTTTATTAAAGCGGTTAATGAATCTTACTTGAGCTTTGATAGAGATAAAGAACTGTTTGAACATTCATCTCAATTGAATGAAAGAGATTATGCCGAAATCAATAATAAACTTAAAGATGAAATCAAACAAAGACGTCTTTCTGTGGAAAAATTGATTGAAGCGATTTATTCTTTAGAGGTAAGCGAAGAAACAGAAGAAAAACCTTTAAATCCTGATGATATGTTAGGATTGATGGATTTCTTGAAAGTTCAAATTGATAATCGCAAACAGCTTGAAGCAGATTTAAGAAAATCGAAAGAATTGGCGGAAGCAGCTACGCAAGCAAAATCGGAATTCCTTTCGATGATGAGTCATGAAATTCGCACGCCTTTGAATGCGATTGTGGGACTTACTTATTTGATGCAACAAGAAGAAGTATCAGAATCTTTGGCTGAGAATTTAAAAATACTTCAATTCTCAACAAATAATTTGCACGTACTTATCAACGATATTTTAGATTTTAGTAAAATTGAAGCAGGAAAAGTTGAGCTTGAACGAGTGCCTTTTGATATTAAACAATTGGTTTCAAACATCAAGAAAGCAAATCAGATAAAGGCTGAAGAGAAAGGTAACAAAGTAAGATTAATGATTGATGATGATGTGCCGAATGTTTTATTGGGCGATGCGCTACGTTTAGGGCAAATCATCACTAACTTGATTTCAAATGCAGTAAAATTTACCAAAGACGGAAGCATTACGATAGAACTTTCTCAACGCCACCGTACTGCAACCCATGTTACGATTGACGTCTCTGTAACGGATACAGGAATTGGTATTCCTTTAGAGAAACAAGCGATGATTTTTGATAAATTTACGCAGGCAAATTCAGAAACTACTCGTCAGTTTGGTGGTACTGGTCTTGGTTTGGTTATTACAAGAAGCTTATTGCAATTACATGGTAGCGATATTCACCTTGAAAGTGAAGATGGCAAAGGTTCGACGTTTTATTTTACTTTAGACCTTGAAATAGGAACAGAATTAAGAACGAAAGTAAACGAAGCACATACAGAATTATTGAATGAAAACACGTTGAAAGGCGTAAAAGTACTTCTGGTAGAAGATTATCCAATGAATATCAAAGTCGCTACTAAATTCTTAGAGCGTTGGCAAATTGTAATTGATGTAGCCGAAAATGGACAAATCGCTTTGGATAAATACGAAAAAGGAAAATACGATTTGATTTTAATGGATATTCAGATGCCAGTATTAGATGGTTACTCGGCTACAGCAAGAATCAGAGAAACAGATACGGACACTCCAATTATTGCTTTGACAGCCTCTGCAACACTCAATAACCAAGATAGAGCATTTTTAGTTGGGATGAACGATTATGTAACTAAGCCTTTCAACCCTAACGAATTATTCCAAAAAATTGCAAAATATAGTTATCGATAGATAATAGAAATGCTAATAAAATTAAAAGGCTCAACGAATCTTTCGTTGAGCCTTTTAATTTTATTGCGCTAATAGTTTGTCTAATTCTGCTCTCAGTACAGGAACACTTTCGTCTAGTTTTACTTGAAACAAGCTCCACATGTATTGTAAGCTTTCATACTCTGGTTTTTCTTTTGCTTGATTTTCAATGCCAATCAATGATTGTTCCAGTTCGGTAAGCCCAACCATGCCTAATGTTGGTTTGAGTTTATGTGCCAGCTTTCTTAATGCTTCCCAATTTTGTTGATGAATTAAGTTAGATATTTCTTGAAAATCAGGCAAAACATCTTCTAGGAAAGTCTGAAAAATATCAGCAGCATATTCTCTGTCATCACCATAAAGGTCTGTTAGTCGTTCGTTATCAAGGAAAATATTGTTTTCGTAAGTTTTCGTAACAGTACTTTCTTCTTCTGTAACCATTACAGCATATTCAGATTTTGTATTTACATAATTCTGAATAACACTTAATAAATGGTTAGGTGAAAATGGTTTAGTAACGAAATTATCCATCCCTACTTCAAAAGCCTTGTTTTTTTGGTCGAGCATGGCGGATGCCGTCAGGGCGATAATTGGCGTATCTTGATTCGGATTTTTGGTATTTCGTATCGTAATCGTCGCTTCATATCCATCCATATTTGGCATTTGGATGTCCATCAAAATAATATCAAAACGTTCTTTTGATGCTTTATCGACTGCTTTTTTACCATCAGAAGCTATTGCATAAGTAAAATGCCATTTGTTTAATAAACTACTGATGTATTTTTGGTTCATCGCATTGTCTTCCGCAACAAGTATTTTGCAAGATTCTAAGCTACGATCAGCCTCTTTAATTACATGGTTATTTTTAACAACTTCATTCTTAGATCTTTGGAAAGGCAAGGTAACCGTAAAAGTAGTTCCATCACCTTCTCTACTTTTTACAAGAATACTACCACCTTGAAGCTCAACTAATTGCTTGGTAATGGCAAGCCCTAGCCCAGTTCCTTTATGTTTATGACCTTGTTCGGAATCTACTTGTTTGAATTTTTGGAAGATTAAATCCAATTTATCAGCTGGAATACCAATACCCGTGTCTGAAATTTTGAATTCAATCCAGCAAGTTTCATCTTCTTCTTTTAAAAGTTTAACCATTACATCAATGCTTCCATGTTCTGTAAACTTCTCGGCATTGCCTATAATGTTCAATAGAATTTGGTTTAGGAGTAAATCATCTCCTAAATAATTACCAGTGATTTTGACATCTGTTAATAGATTAATTTCAACAGGACTACTATCAAGTTTTATCTGGAAAACTCTTTGAATGGTACGAAGCAAACCAACTAAATCGAATGGATGCTTGTGAATTTCTATTCGTCCTGCTTCTATCTTTGCCATATCAAGTAAATCTGAAATAAGACTGTGTAAAAAGTCAGCTGAGGTTTTCAAGATGTCCAAGTATTCAAATTGTTCATTTGTTGGACGAGTATCAAACATCAAGTGTGTCATCCCGATAATAGCATTCAGCGGAGTACGAATCTCATGACTCATGTTTGCCAAGAATTGCTTTTCAGCCTGTCTGGCTTCTTCTGCAACTTCTTTCGCTTTTTCTAGTTCTTGTTCTAGTAATTTTCTTTCGGTAATGTCATAATGAATACCCATCGAGGCAACGGTATCGCCATGTTCATCAATAATTGGCGCACCGCTAATCAATACCCAAATAGGAGTACCATCTTTTTTGATAAGACATACCTCATAAGAGCTTGCTTCTCCTTTTTCTCGTTCTTCTTGTCTTTCATCAACAATGTCGGTTTCAGCTTCGGGTAAAAATAGCTCCTTAGCATTTTGCCCAACAAGTTCTTCGTTGGTATAGCCCAACATTTCGCAGAAACGATCGTAAGCTCTTAGAATTTTATGGTTATTGTCAACTTCCAATAAGCCCAAGGTCATATTATCCAAGATACCTCTGTACTTTTCTTCACTTTTCCGAAGACGTTCGTGCGCTAAATACTTATCTGTTACATCAGAAAAATTATATAAATGACCTCTGTATTGTCCTTCAATAAAAATGGGAATATAGTCTCTTTCAATGATTCTGCCATCAGCCATTTCTATACGTTCATCAACAACTATTTCTCTTTTTTCGAGTACTTCATTCACTCTGTTAAGAAAATGTTCAGGGTCTTTGAAATGTCCTTGAATCTTGTCTGCTAATGAAAGGCAATTGACTCCAGCGAGGTCGCTAGGCTGTAAATTAGTATTGAATAAATCACAAAAAAGCTGATTGGCTAAAATGATGGTATGGTTTTCATCTTCAACCAAAACTCCTTTTTGAAGATTAGAAATTAAGTTGCCAAATCTAGCTTGTGTAGCTCTGAGGATATCTTCTGTTACTTTACGCTCGGTTATATCACGGGCTACTGCCACTAATTCAATAGATTCGTCATCGTTTTCGATGCGTCTTACATTTTGCCCAATCCAAACAATATTACCATTTTTAGCTTTAATCGGAAATTCATTATAAGTACTTTCTTCCTTATTCTGAACCATTTCAGCATAAAAATTAATGAGTGCTTCTTGATAGTTTGGTAAAACTAAAGTAGAGAAGTGACGACCAATAATTTCGTCTTCAGAAAAGCCTAATCTTTCTTTGATGACAGGATTGACATAAGTAAAAAAGCCATCAGTAGAAATTTTATAGATAATATCTTGAACTGATTCTATTAAGTGGCGGTATCTTTTTTCTGTCTTTTTTAGTTCATCAACAGCATTTTTTACTTGTTGTTCAAGATTTTGGTTAAGCAGTTGCAATTGTTCGCTGGTCTCGTAGAGTTCCAAAGCCTTTTTCTCCAAGATAATCTCGGTTTGCTGGTGAGCTTGTTTCTCTAGCTCTATTTGACGTTTGAGCTTTTCTATTTCTTCCATATTAATTTTTACACAATCAAAAGTTTTTCTTCAACTTACTTAATTAGGTATCAACACATCATAAATTATTCCAAAATATCATTTTGATGAATTTTCTGATACTTTTCTTCACTTAGGCCATAAGTTGAAGTTTTTACTCACTCTTTTATAATGAATTATAAATGGTTAATGCTTTTTTGTACTAAACTATTTGGGGTCAAAAGATATTTTTTAAGAATAAAAGGCGAATTCAGGATAAAAAACAAGATGTTATCCATGTTAGATATTTCAATTTTATAGTAGAGGATTTTGTAGGAAGAAGAGATTTATTGAATATTTCGCATTTTACCGAATAAGCAAGTACATCAATGATGTTTGATATGTATAAAATGATGATAATTCAACTAAGTAAATCTTGCTAGCTTTGCAGTTAAACTGCTTTCAAAAATTGAAAATATAAAATACAAAAATCTAATTTAGGATTAAGAGTGAAACACTTGTTATTGGTGAAATTTTGAGATTATTTGAAAAAGATTCACGTTTAATATTAATGGTTTAATCAAGTTGAAAATTTGATGAAATTTAACAAAATTTTGGCAAAAACAATGTGTAGCAACAATAATTGTATAAATATAATATTAAAGTTTTATTTTTTCTTTTCTGCAATTAAAAGAGCAATTCTTATTTTATGGTATTCGAACCTAGCATCCATGGCTTCAAAGAGTGGTTTGATAGGGTCTCCTTTTTTTACATTCATTATTTTTGCAGCGCCTATAATTTGCTGATATTCCATTTCAGTTATAAATGCTGAAATATTAATATCTTCGCCGTCTTCATATAATTTTGCAAGGTGTGAAAAAATCGTAACTGGATTCAAACTTCGCTGTTCAGCAATTTTTTCTACCGATAAACCTTCTTTGTACAACTGATAAGTATAATGAAAAGTATCAATGCCAGTAGCTGAACTACTCTTGGCAACAGTTTTCAAAAAGTCTCGAATTTCTTTTAAAAATGCTTCTCCGAATTGTCGATATTTTTGTTCACCAACGCCCGAAACATTGAACATTTCTAATTGATTCAATGGCTTTTTCTGTGCCATGTCCGAAAGCGTAGCATCCGAGAAAACTACAAATGGCGGAATATTTTTTTCATCAGCAATTTGTTTTCTGAGTACTCGTAGTCTTTCAAAAAGTTCATCTTTAATGATTTCTCTTTTCGATTTTTCTTTTGGAATATTGGCTTCTCGTTCGGCTTGTTTTTCTTCAAAAGGTCTGTAACGCACCAACTGTACTTTTCTACCTTCTTTCAAAATCGCCCAAGACGCATTATTAAGTTTATAAGCATGGGCTTCGTCGTAGGCAATGTCCATCACGCCCGAATTCAACATTTGCTGTAAATAATCTGCCCACTCGTCTGCTTTTAACTCTTTTCCAGCACCAAAGGTTTTGATTTCGTGGTACTTATGTTCAATGATGCGTCTATTATTCGAGCCTCTCAGAATATCAATCAACATACTCATCGCTACGTTTTCGCCTGTTCTGGCAATGGCTGAAAGGGCTTTTTGGGCAATCAGCGTAGCATCAAAACGTATTGGAGGGTTTTTACACACATCACAATTACCACAGTCGTTTGTAACCTCTTCGTTAAAATAGCTCAAAAGGATGCGTCTGCGACAAATTTCTGCTTCAGAATATTGCTTCATGCGGTCGAGTTTGGCTACTTGTACTTCTTTCATTTCCACTGGAAGTTCAGAATTCGCAATCATATCTTTCCTGACCAACAAATCATTGTAAGTATAAAAAAGCAAAGTGTCCGATTTTACGCCATCACGCCCAGCACGACCAATTTCTTGATAAAAACTTTCTACATTCGAGGGCATCGAATAATGAATTACCCAACGAACATTCGATTTGTCAATACCCATTCCGAAGGCAATCGTGGCTACAATTACTTGAATATCATCTTGAATAAATTGATTTTGTACTTCCGAACGCTCTTGTGCTGGCATTCCTGCATGATAATACTTGGCATTGACGCCTACTTTTCGAAGTGCTTCTGCTACTGTTTCAGTATTTTTTCGACTTAAACAGTAAATAATTCCGCATTGTCGTGGGCGTTCTGCAATGAAATTTTGAATGATTTTAATACGATTTCGCCCAGCTTGTACGGAAAGCGAAAGGTTGGGTCTATCAAAAGAAGAAATAAAAACTTTAGCTTCTGGAATTCCCAGTTGAGTCAGAATATCTTTACGAGTTACTTTGTCGGCAGTAGCTGTTAAAGCAATCATCGGAACGTTTGGAAGTGCTTTCTTTAAAACACTCAGTTTGGTATATTCTGGTCGGAAATCATGTCCCCAAGTAGAAACACAGTGCGATTCATCAATCGCAAAAAGACTAATATTTAAAGTAAGAATCCAATCTAAATAACCTTGTGTAAAAAGTTTTTCAGGCGAAATATATAAAAGTTTTAGCTCGCCATTTCTACATTGACGTTCTATGGTACTTTGTTCTTGTGAAGTAAGTGATGAATTAACGTATTCTGCTGCAATACCATTGGCTTTCAGGGCTTGAACTTGGTCGTGCATCAAGGCAATTAATGGAGAAATAACCAAGGTTAAACCTTGCATAACCAAAGCTGGAATCTGAAAACAGAGTGATTTTCCACCACCCGTTGGCATCAACACCATCGCATCTTGCCCATAAAGTACCCAATCGATAATATCAGCTTGTAGCGGACGAAAGGCATTGTAGCCGTAATATTGTTTAAGAACTTGTTCTTTGGTGAGTGACATGAATTTTATCGAAACGTAGGAATTGTTTTAAATCTTATTTTTATGCAATTTACATTTTTCGGGTGATTTTTGGTTAAGATTGGGGCAATCAAACAAAGTTCTATTACTTTTGAGAAACAAAATTTAAAACAGGAGTAGCTTGAAAGGTGATGAAAAAGCTGCCTATTTCTTTATAAAATACAATGACAAAAACGATAAACATTAATCCACCAGTTCGTAAATTTTTAACGGCAGATTTCCAATTAAGCACTTGGGAAAGTGTAAAACCTTTATTCGATAATTTGGTAGAACGTTCTATTGATAACGTGGATGATTTACGCAAATTTTTTACCGACCGCTCTGAATTGGAAAGTTACCTTTCTGAAAACTTCGCTTGGCGTTATATCAAAATGACTTGCGATACAGGCGATAAGGAAATTAAAGCTCATTTCGATCAATTTGTAACTGAAATTCAACCACATTTGGCAGAGTACGACGATGTGTTGAACAAAAAAACACTTGAAAGTCCGTTCTTGGATGAATTAACCGAAACTGGTTTTGACATCACGATTAGAGGAATGAAAAAATCTACTGAGATTTTTAGAAATGAAAACATTGCGCTTTTTACAGAAATCCAAAACCTGTCGAGTCAATACCAAGCAACTGTAGGAGCAATGACGGTTGAATTGGACGGACAAACCAAAACGCTTCAACAAGCGGGCGTTTTCTTGGAAAATACTGACCGTACTTTAAGAGAATCTGTTTATAGAAAAATTCAGGAACGTCGTTTTCAAGACCATGAAAAGATGGACGAAATTTTCAATAAATTAACGGCTTTGCGTCATCAAATTGCTTTGAATGCAGGTTTTGAAAATTACCGTGATTACTCTTTTGCCGCTTTAAAACGTTTTGATTATACTCCTGCCGATTGTTTCAATTTCCATGAAGCGGTGGCTGAAACCATTGTTCCGATTTTAAATAATGTAGCAACTGAGCGTAAAAATGCTTTACAAGTAAGCGAGCTACGTCCGTGGGATAAATCTGTGGATGCCCAAGGTCGTGCGGCTTTACATCCTTTCAATGGTGGCGAAGATTTATTGAACAAAACCATTGAATGTTTCAACCAATTAGACCCATTTTTAGGTGAATGCCTAAGTATTATGAAAGAAATGGGTCGTTTGGATTTGGAATCAAGAGTGGGCAAAGCACCCGGCGGATATAATTATCCTTTAGAGGAAACAGGTTTCCCTTTCATTTTTATGAATGCTTCTTCCTTGATGCGTGATGTAATTACGATGCTTCACGAGGGCGGTCATGCGGTGCATTCAATCGTGACTAAAGATTTGATGTTGAATACTTTCCGTAATTTCCCTTCGGAAGTAGCAGAATTGGCTTCGATGTCGATGGAATTAATTTCTATGGATTTCTGGAATGTGTATTTTGATAACGAAGAAGAATTGAAACGTGCTAAAATTCAACATTTAGAAGATATTCTCAGTACACTTCCGTGGGTAGCGACGGTGGATAAATTCCAGCATTGGATTTACGAAAACCCAACGCACACTGTGGAAGAACGTACAACTGCTTGGGTAAGTATTTACGAGAAATTTGCTGATTCTGTAACGGATTGGTCTGGTTTAGAAAACTATAAATTTTGGATGTGGCATCGTCAATTGCATATTTTTGAATTGCCTTTCTATTATATCGAGTACGGAATTGCTCAATTAGGAGCGATTGGCGTGTGGAAAAATTATAAAGAAAATCCGCAAAAAGGTTTGGAAGGTTATTTAAACGCTTTGAAACTGGGTTATACCAAACCGATGAAAGAAATTTATGCGGCAGCTAATATTCCTTTTGATTTCTCGAAAGAACATATTGCCTCATTGATGAATTTCGTTCAAGCTGAATTAGCGATTTTGAAGAAATAAGAAAGACGATAATTACTAATCATATTTATTTGTAGGTCTGACTTTTCCGAAATTCCGCTGTTTGAGCGAAGCGAGTTTCGGAATTCTTGATTTTCTTTTGCGGCCGCCGCTGCGGTTACTTTTCTTGTATCAAGGTGCTGTGTTAAGAAACAAGTTCATTTGATTAAATATTTTTATAAATTGCATTACCAAATCAGG